>DATBFW010000001.1:0-16291 GCA_036558285.1 Mycobacteriales bacterium
ATCCACGGGGATCCGGCCCGCTCCGCTGCGCGCACCCCACCACTGAACGCTCCGCCTCCGCGACGACGCGCCCACCGGCCCACACTTCGCTGCTGGGCGTCTTCTGCGGCCGCGCACTCGACCCGTGCTTGGCGGCGACGGCCGTGTGGCGCGCCTGGCCACTCCGCGCTTCCTTGCGCGCGGCCCGACTCGACCGGCGGCTTCGCGGTGCGCCGGCGGGATTAGTGGCGCGGGCGGCGCCGGGGGCTATGCGCGGACCCAGCTGGTGACGAGGTGGCGGCCGGCGACGGTGTGCAGGCGGAGGCGGAGGAAGCCGGCCGGGACGTCATCGGCGGTGAACAGTGAATCTTCGATCGGGATGTCGCGGCGGCCGGCCGAGGTCTCCACTTCGGCGCCGACCAGCGCCGTCCCCGTCACCTGCGCGACCAGGTCACGCACCGCGCCGCGCTCGGTTACCTGCAGCTCGACGGTCACCGGCCCGGTCTCGAACGAGATCAGCCGCACGTCGCCCTCGCCCCGGACCGCCAGCAGTCCGCCGCGGTCCTCTGCGCTGTCCCGGACCAGCTCGGCCAGCTCCTCGTCCAGCCGGCGCAGCCCGAACAGCGCCCGGCCCTCGGTGAGCACCTCGGGTGGCATCGGGTCGAGCTCGTCGAGCACCGTCCCCAGCCCGGCCAGCAGGGCGTCGTCGTTCTCCCAGGGTTCGCTCATCGCGGGCCGTCCCCCTCCACCACCACGGTGCCTTCGAGGAGCGCGCGCAGCTGGGTCAGGCAGCGTCGCCGGGTCGGGCCGATGCTGCCGATCGGCATGCCGAGTGCCTCGGAGATCTCGTCGTACGCCTGTGGGTGGGTGACGGCGACCCGCAGCAGCTGGCGGCACTTCTCGCCCAGCCGGGAGAACGCCTCCCACAGCGCACGGTTGCGCTCGTCCTGCAGCAGCGCGGCGTCCACTGGCGGTCCGTCGTCCGGACGGTCGAGCACGGTGTCCTCGACGACGGGCCGCTCCCGGCCGGACCGGCGCAGCACCCGCATCGCCTCCCGGCGTGCGGTGGTGACCAGCCAGCCGACCAGGCGCGACGGGTCCTCGATCCGGTCAAGATGTTCGAGCAGGCGCAACCACGTCGTCTGCACGACGTCGTTGGCGTCCGCGGCGTCGAGCCGGAAGGAACGCGCCACCGACCACAGCAGCCGGCTGTGCTCCTCGACCAGCTCGTTCCAGGCACGCTGATCTCCCTGCGCCGCCCGGGCGAGCAGGGTCGCAGTCGCGCTGAACGTCTCGGTCATCGGTCCCTCGGCGGCTGTGGTTCGGGCCCAGTGTGCCCCAACGAGCGTCGCCGACGTACACCGCACGGAGACGACGCTAGGCGCCTGTCGGCGGGCAGCGACAGAGCGGACGGTGCAGACCGGGTGCCCGAAAGGGCAACCGGTGACAAGTCTGCCGCGGTGTGCGGGTCGCAGCCGATCACGGTGTGATGTCACATGCGGGTCAGTGGTGCCCGGATTGTCGTGATAGGGCACGATAGGCGGATGGTTGAGCCGCCGGCGCCTCCGCATCGAAAGCGCTGGTTGCACGTCGTTCGTGATGAGGGGTCGGAATCCTCACCGCCCTCCCCGGACGAAGATCCTCCCGAGGAACTGAGCCGGCCCCGAATCCCTTCGATCTTCACCCGCACTCCGCCCGGACCGAATCCCAGTGGTTGGGCTCCGCCCGATCCGACCGCGTCCCTCCCGCCCCGAACCCCGAGCCTGGACGGCACTCCGCCGGACGGCGGGTCCGCGGATGCCGGCTCCCGACCGCCGACCCGAACTCCACCGTCCAAATCGGACACTGAGCGACCCGCCGGCTACGGATCGTTAGCCCCACCCCCGCCGCCACAGGGGAACGCTGGACCGGCTTCGCCGGCAACCCAGCGACAGCCGGCACCGGGCGGCGGTGCGTCGGCGGGTCAGCGGCCGGCGGGCGGTCATGGAGCGACCGGGGGATGGGCGGTGCCGGGGAGTGGTGAGCCGGTCGGCCCGCCGCGGTTGAGAGAAGGGCTCAGGACGCCGTCGGCGCCGAGGGCGAGCGGCGGTGGCGCTCAGGCGCCGCCGTTGCCGGCGCGGGGAGAAGGGCTTCACCACCGCCCGCCGGGGGCGGGCGGTGGTGCAGGTGCGGCGCCGTCGCCGGAGCGGGGTGGGGGACTTCGGGCGCCCTCGGTGCCGCGGGCGGGCGGTGGTGAGGGTGTGCAGACGCGGCCCGTGCGGTGGACGGGCAGTGGCGGGGGCACGGAGGCGACGCTCCCGCGGGATGGTGGTCCGGGGGTCCAGGCACAGGCGGTGCCGCGGGCCGGCGATCGTGGGGGCGTTCGGGCGGCGGAGCGGGCGGCGGAGCGGGCGGCGGAGCGGGCGGCGGAGCGGGCGGTGGAGCGGGCGGCGGAGCGGGCGGCGGAGCGGGCGGCGGAACGGGCGGCGGAGCGGGCGGCGGGGGAGGGGGCGGCAGGCGGCGCCGGGCGGTGGGTGATCGTTCGGGCGGCGCCGGAGAGATGGAAGCGGCGGGTCGGGTGGGCGTGGGCGTGGGCGGCCGTGGGAACCGCGGTGGCCACCGTGGTCGACCGGATGGCCGAGGGGTTGGACGGTCGTCCGGCGCTGTTCCTGCTCGTGGTGCTCGCGTTGCCGTTCTGGGACGGGCTGCCGACGCGGGTCACGACCCGGCTGGCCGAGCTCGTCGCGGTGGTCGCCGTCGTCGCGGTGCTCTGGTTCGGGATCGCGGCGCTCCGGCCGGAGGACTGGTGGCGGGCGGAGATCGCGTACGGGATCGCCTGCGGCATCGCCGGGACCGCGCACGCTCTGCTGAGCCGACGCCGTACCGTGGAGCCGTGAAGTCGGCCGCCGTCTACACCACCGCCCGGGTGCTGATCTTCCTCGTGCTCGCGGGTCTCGGCTGGCTGGCGGGACTGCGCGGGTTCCTGCTCGTGTTCGTCGCGCTGCTCGTCAGCGTGCCGCTGTCGTACTACTTCCTGGCCCGGCAGCGGAATGCGTTCGCCACGGACGTCGAGCGGCGGGTCAACGAGCGCCGCGCCAAGCGCGAGAACCTGCGCTCCCAACTGCGCGGCGACGACGACCAGGCGACCGGCCAAGGCTGAGTGCCCGCATTCGGCCGCGGGCCGGGTTGTGCGGGGTGGGGGTCGGGGGCAGGGTTGGGTCGCCCGGCCACGGGTTTCGGTCGGGCGCACCGGGTAGTTATCCGGCAGTCGAAAGCACTCGGGGAGGACAGCCATGACCAACCCAGCCTCACCGGGCGGGGACGAGCGCCCGCCGCCCGCGTACGAGACGACGGAGCGGCTCGAGCCGACGCCGGCGTTCGACGCGCTCGCGGCGGAGGTGCCGCTGACCGAGCCGGTCGGGGGCGGCGCGTCGAGTCTCGCGCCGGAGGCGGACTACGCGCTCGCCCCGAGCCCGTCCGGCGCCGGCCCGCTCGCTCAGGTGAAGGCGTTCGCCGCCGAGAAGCCCGCGGTGTTCCTCGGCGCCGCGCTGGCCGCGGGCTGGCTGCTGGGCAAGATCACCTCGCGCGGGAAGCGCCGCTCCGCGAGCGACGACGACTGAGAGACGGGTGGAGGACGTGACAACGCAGTCGGGAGACTCAGCGGCGAAGATGAAGGCGGCGACGGCGTCGCCGGGCGAGCTCGCCGCCGAGGTCGCGAAGGACATGTCCACGCTGGTGCGGCAGGAGGTCGCGCTGGCCAAGACCGAGCTGCAGCAGGAGGCGAAGACCGCCGGCACCGCGTTCGGAGCGTTCGGCGGGGCCGGGTTCGCCGGCTACTTCGTGCTGGTCTTCCTGTCGCTGGCGATGATGTGGGCGCTCGGCTCGAAGATGGCGCTCGGCTGGGCCGCGCTCATCGTCGCCGGGGTCTGGGCGGTGGTCGCGGGCGTGCTGGCGCTGCTCGGCCGCAGCAAGCTCAAGGCGTTCAACCCCAAGCCGGAGCGCACGATCGAGACGGTGAAGGAGGACGTCCAGTGGGCGAAGACCCGGAACAGCTAGAGCGCGACATCGAAGCCACCCGGGCCAAGCTCGGCCAGGACATCGACGCCCTCGAGGAGAAGGTCAACCCGAAGAAGGTCGCCAACCGCTCGGTCGCGTCGGCCAAGGAGAAGGTCGCCGAGGTCAAGGACAAGGTCGCCGGCAAGGCCAACGAGGCCAGGCAGAAGATGCAGAACGGCGGCCCCGGCGAGAACGGCGGCCAGAAGGGCCTCGCCGACACGGTGAAGGAGAAGGCCGCACCGCTGGTGGACACCGCCCGGGAGAAGGCGCAGCCGCTGGTGGACAAAGCGGCGCCGGTCGCGCAGCAGGTCAAGGAGAAGGCCGCGGTCCGGGCCGGACTCGACCCGCAGACCGCGGACACCAGGCAGGTCGCGAGCACGCTCGCCGGCGACACCTGGGCCATGCTGCAGGACCAGACCAGGCGCAATCCCGCTCTGGTCGGCGGCGTCGCCTTCGCGCTCGGCTTCCTGCTCGGTCGTTAGCACCCCCGAACGCCCCGGGCCCGTGCGGTCCGGGGCGTTCGGCTCGGGCACGCAACCCGTCGCTCGACCTCATCGGTGTCGGGAAACCCGGGCCAGCCCGGCGGGCACGCAGCCCGCCGCTCGAACCTTCATCCGGCGTCGAGAACCTCGGCGTCCCGTCCGGGCACGGCAACCTGCCGGCAGCGGTCCGCAGGCGGTACCGCGCCCATCGAGCGAACTTCTCGATCCGGTGGACCGGGCTGTGGACGGGGTGTCCAATGGCCGTCACGGATCATCACCGCCAGCTCCCGCCGACGGCGGGTCGGGGAGAACGATGACGGACCTGAGGCCGTACATCCTCGACAACGCCGCGACCGCCGAATATCAGCGGCTCGACCTGATGTCGAAGATCCTCGATCCCTGGACCAGGGGCTACCTCAGTGCGCTCGGGGTCGGTCCGGGTTGGCACTGCCTCGAGCTGGGCAGCGGGAACGGCAGCGTGGCCGAGTGGCTGTGCGCCGAGGTCGGACCGACGGGCAGCGTCACGTCGGTCGACATCAATCCCGTCCTGGTCGAGCTGGTCCCCGCGCAGAACCTGACCGTACGGCGGCTGGACATCCGCACCGAGGACCTGCCGGAGAACACCTACGACCTGGTCACCTGCCGCGCGGTGCTGCACCAGATCGCCGAGCAGGCCCCAGCGGTGTTGGGGAAGCTGGCCGCGGCGGCCAAGCCGGGCGGCTGGCTGTTCGTCCAGGAGCCGGACTTCCACCTCGCGCCGACGACCGAACCCGACGCCTGGGCCGAGACCTGGCGGGAGCTCATCACCTGGGGTCACGAGAACGGGGTCGACTGGTACATCGGCCGATCCCTGCCCGGCCTGGTGAGCCGGCTCGGGCTCGGCCGCCCGGAGGCGAAGACCGACGTGCAGAACATCCGCGGCCGGGACCGGGGCGCGCGTTACTTCCAGCTGTTCTTCGCCGAGGTGCGCGATCGGGTGCTCAAGGGCGGGCGCCTCGACGCGGCGACGTTCGACCGCGCGTCCGCGTTGCTGGACGACCCGGACTACTGGACGCAGTGCTGGATGATGACGGCCGTCTGGATGCGCAAGTCCCGGCCGGCATGAGCAACGGGGTGCCGATCCGGTTCGTCTCCGCAGTCGGGGACACTGGGGCAGGCAACCGGCGGGAGGCCATGTGGGAACCGGCATCGACGGCAGTCCGCGGCTCGGCGCGGTCATGCCGCTGGAGCCGGGTGATCCCCGCACGGTGGGGCGGTACGGGCTGACCGGTCGGCTCGGCACCGGCGGCATGGGCACGGTCTATCTCGGGCGAGCGCTCGCCGGCGGGCCGCGGGTCGCGGTGAAGGTCGTGCATGCCGAGCTGGCCGCCGACCCGGAGTTCCGGGCCCGGTTCGCGGACGAGGTGTCGGCCGCGCGGCGGGTGGCGCCGTTCTGCACGGCGCGGGTGGTCGACGCGGATCCGGCCGCGCGGGCGCCGTACCTGGTCACCGAGTTCGTCGACGGTGTGCCGCTGAGCGTCGCGGTGTCCGACGGCGGGCCGCTGGACGAGTCCACGCTGCACGGGGTGGCCCTCGGCGTCGCGGCGGCGTTGTCGGCGGTGCATGCGGCCGGGGTCGTGCACCGTGACCTGAAGCCGGCCAACGTGCTGCTGTCGCTCTCGGGGCCGCGGGTGATCGACTTCGGTATCGCCCGCGCGCTCGACGTGGCCAGGCGGCACACCCAGGCCGGGATGCTGGTCGGCACGCCGGGGTGGATGGCGCCGGAGCAGTTCCGCGGCGGGACGGTCGGGCCGGCGGCGGACGTGTTCAGCTGGGGCAGCCTGGTGGCGTACGCGGCGATCGGGCACAACCCCTGGTCGCACGCGCAGTCCGGCCCGTCGCTGTCGCCGACCGAGCAGGCGCACCGGATCCTGCACGGCACGCCGGACGTGGGCGGGCTGACCGGGCCGCTGCGCCGGCTGGTCGAGTCCGCGCTGGCCAAGGACCCGGCCCGGCGGCCGACCGCGCGCCAGCTGGTCGACGCGCTGCTCGGCGGTCCGGGTGGTGCGGATCCCACCCGCGCCGCCGCGACCGCGCTCCAGCAGACCTGGGCGCCGCCGAGCCGTCCGGCCTCGGCCACCGTTCGCGGCGGCCCGAGCGCAGCGGCGCCGGCGACGAGCCGTCCGCCGGGCACGGGCCGCCCGCCCGCCGCCGGAAGACCGCCGCCGGCCAACAGTCGTCCCCCGGGCGCGGCCGCCGGCCGCGGACCGTCGCCGACCACCGCGCGTCCCCCGGTCGCGGCCGGACCCACGCGCGCGTTGCCGGCGCAGCGGCCGCCGGCGACACGGGTCATGCCACCGGCCCCGCCGCCGACTCCGCCGCCGACTCCGCCGCCGACCGCGCCGCCGACGGCGGAGCCCGCCGAGGAGCGCCCGCGCAAGCGCCGCCGGCGCTGGTGGACCCGCAAGCGGGTCCTCATCCCGCTCGGCCTGCTGGTCGCGGTCGTCCTGCTGGCCAACCGGGACGACACGACCCGGCCGCCGGCGTCCGGCTCCCAGCTCGGCACCCCGGTCCAGGACGGCAACATCCAGTTCGTCGTCTCCAGCGTCCGGTGCGGCGTGCCGCAGGTCGGCACCGGGCTGGTGAAGCGCACCGCCAGCGGGCAGTACTGCCTGGCCGACGTGCGCGCGACGAACGTCAAGCGCGACGCCCGCACGCTCTACGAGCCGTTCCAGAAGCTGGTCGACTCGGCCGGCCGCAAGCACAGCGCCGACCTCACGATGCGGGTGGTGTTCCGGGACCAGACCATCTGGGACAAGATCCAGCCCGGTCAGCAGGTCCGCGGCACGATGGTCTTCGACATCCCGAAGAACGTCGGTGCCACCGCCCTCGAGCTCCACGACGGCATCGCGTCGGGTGGCGTGACGGTACGGGTCAGGTAGCTACGCTCGTGGGAATGGGTGTGCAGCTGTCCGCGCTGGTGGGCGGCGCCGAGGTGGTGCCGCTGTCCGGCGGGTACTCGGGAGAGACGTTCCTGGTCACCGGCGCCGGTGAGCAGGCGGTCCTCCGGCTGTACGCGCGCCATCCGGAGCGGGCCGCGGTCGACCAGGCGCTGCTCGAACGGCTGCGCGGGCTGCTGCCGGTGCCGCGGGTGCTGGAGGCGGTGACCGTGCCGGCCGGCACCGACCGGCCGCCGTTCCTGCTGCTGGAGGCGCTGCCGGGGGATCGGCTCGACCTGGTGCTGCCGGCCGCGGACGAGCCGCTGCGGCATCGGCTGGGAGAGGCGGTGGCCGGCGCGCTCACGCTGCTCGCGACCGAGCGGATGCCGCGGCCCGGCCTGTTCGTCGACGCGAGCCTCGACCCGGCGCCGTTCCCGCCGGACGGCGGTGACCAGCGCGCGTTCCTCGAGGCGAGGCTCGGCGCGGGCTGGTTCGCCGGGCTGAGCGCGGCCGAGCGCGACGGGCTGCGCGCGGTCGCCCGCCGGGCCAGCGCGGTCACCGCGACGCCGGCCCGCATCGCTCTCGTGCACGCCGACTTCAACCCGAAGAACCTGCTCGTAGACCCGGCCACCGGCGGTGTCACCGGCGTGCTCGACTGGGAGTTCGCGTTCGCCGGCGCGCCGCTCGGCGATCTCGGCAACCTGCTGCGGTTCGAGACCGACCCGGTCTTCGCCGCGGCCGCCGCCGGCACGTACACGGACCGCGCGCCGGACGTGCCGGCGGACTGGCTCGAAGTCGCCCGCGCGCTCGACCTCTACGCGCTGCTCGACCTGGCCGGCCGGGAAGCGGCCAATCCGGTGGTCGGCGGCGCCCGGGAACTGCTGCTCGCGACCGCTCGCACGCGCACGCTGGCGGCGGGCCGGCCGGACCCCTGATCAGCCGAGCACGCAGGCGGGCTTGACGTCGACCGGGCAACGGGCCGGCCGGACCCCTGATCAGCCGAGCGCGCAGGCGGACTTGACGTCGACCGGGCTGCCGGTGCCGGCCGCCGGCGGGGCGTTGGTGCCGGACGGCGTCGGCTTCGGGGCAGCGGACGTCGACGGCGGCGCGGCCGGGGTGGCCGACGCGCCCGCCGCGGCCGGCTTGGCCGGCTCCAGCGCCTCCTTCACCAGCCGGCGGATCTTCTCGTAGTCCGGGTTGCCGGTGTGGATGATCGGCGGCACGAACGCCACGCTGCGGATCGACGAGCCGCTGTGCATCCGGTCGCCGAGGGTGATCAGGTCCGGCAGCACCGAACGCGGGATGTCCGTCTCGGCCAGCTTCTTCGTCGCGGAGGACAGCTCCTGGAAGTGCTTGAGCACGTTGACCGGCGTCGCCTGCTGCACCATGGCCCCGATCAGGCAGCGCTGTCGGAGCATCCGGTCGTAGTCGGTGCCGTCCCGGCGCGACCGCGCGTACCACTGGGCCAGGGAGCCGCTCAGGTGCTGGACACCGGGCTCGATGTAGCCCACCGGGGGAACCCGGGTGCCGTCCGCGAGCAGGCCGCCGATCGGCAGCCGCTGCGTGACGTCGATCGTCACACCGCCGATGGCGTCGACGAACTCGTTGAAGCCCTCGAGGTTGACCATCGCGTAGTAGTCGATGGGGATGCCGAGGATGTACGACACCACCGACTTGATCCCGGCCGCGCCGCGGTCGCGCGCTCCGTCCAGCAGGTGCGGCTGGTTGGTGACGAACTGGTAGACCCCGTTGAGCAGATCCGGGAAGCCGTGCGGCCACTGGTCGCGCAGCGGACCCGGCGGCAGCGGGACGTTCTCCAGGTTGCGCGGCAGGCTGAACAGGATGACGTCGCCGGTGTGCGTGTCGATGCTGGCCGCGACCATGCTGTCGGTCCGGGTGCCGGTGCGGTCAGGGCCGGCGTCGCTGGCCAGCAGCAGGATGGTCACCCGGTCGCGGCCCGCGAACGGCTGGTCGCTGCCGCCGCCGTCCTTGCCGGCGGCCAGGCCGCTGTTCGGGTCCTCGTCCGGGAAGAGGTTGGTGACCAGGTCGCGCTGCAGGTACGCGTACCGCGCGACGGCGACCGGCGGCGCCGCGACCAGCAGGCTCAGCACGGTCAGCGCGAGGATCACGCCGACCTGCGCGAGGCCGGTCTGCCGGACCGGGCCGAGCACCCGGTAGGAGCCGGTGACGAGCACCACCCAGGCCAGCGCGATCGCCAGCGCGACCACGATGACGACGGTCAGCGTGCCGGGCCGCACCGCCATCCGCAGCAGCTCTGTGCGCGACGTGGTGAGCGCGAGCACGACGACGCCGATCAGCAGCGCGAGCGCGAGGGAGAAGATCACCACCGCCGCCCGGCGGCGACCGGCGACCCAGTGTGCGAGCCCGGGGACCACGGCCGACGCCCAGGTGAGGGCCATCGAGCGGACCGGCGGACGACCGGCCGACCTGCTCGACGGATGCGCGTGCATCGGTGCGACTCCCACCCTTCCCCGGGCCGGTGGCCCATCCAAACGTACCCGGCCGTGCTGCGCGATAGGCATCGGTCAGGATGAATCCGTGAGCAGAGCCTTCCTGGACAAGCGACCGCGCGACGTCGCCGAGATGTTCGACGGTGTCGCGCGGCGGTACGACCTCACCAACACGGTGCTGTCCGGAGGCATGGATCGCGGTTGGCGCAAGGCAACCGTGGCCGCGCTCGCGCTCCGACCGCGGGACACGGTGCTCGACCTTGCCGCCGGCACCGCGATCTCCACGGTACAGCTCCGATCTTGTGCCGCCACCGCCATCGCGTGCGACTTCTCCCTAGGCATGCTCAAGTCCGGCAAAGCCCACGGAAGGGACGTACCGATGGTGGCCGGGGACGCGCTCGCGCTGCCGTTCGCGGGCGAGTCGTTCGACGCGGCGATGATCGCGTTCGGGCTGCGCAACGTGGCCGACGTGAACGCGGCACTGCGCGAGCTGGCTCGGGTCACCAGGCCGGGCGGCCGGCTGGTGGTCTGCGAGTTCAGCCGGCCGACGTGGGCACCGTGGCGGACCGTCTACACCGAGTATCTGATGCGGGCGCTGCCCGCGGTGGCCCGCCGGGTCTCCAGCAACCCGGACGCGTATGTCTACCTCGCCGAGTCGATCCGGTCCTGGCCGGACCAGCTCACGCTGGCCCGGCGGATCGAGGCGGCCGGCTGGCGGCAGGTGCAGTGGCACGACCTCACCGGCGGCATCGTCGCCCTGCACCGGGCGGTGCGGCCCGGTTAGGAGACGGTGACGACCGGCGCGTCCCCGTCCTCCATGTCCTCCGCGAGCCGCATCGCCTCGTCGATCAGCGTCTCCACGATCTGCGCCTCCGGCACGGTCTTGACGACCTGGCCCTTGACGAAGATCTGCCCCTTGCCGTTGCCGGAGGCGACGCCGAGGTCGGCCTCGCGGGCCTCACCGGGACCGTTCACCACGCAGCCCATGACCGCGACCCGCAGCGGGACGGTCATCCCGTCCAGCCCGGCGGTCACCTTGTCGGCCAGCGTGTAGACGTCGACCTGGGCCCGCCCGCAAGACGGGCAGGAGACGATCTCCAGCTTGCGCGGTCGCAGGTTCAGCGACTGCAGGATCTGGATGCCGACCTTGACCTCCTCGACCGGAGGCGCGGACAGCGACACGCGGATCGTGTCGCCGATGCCCTTGGACAGCAGCGCCCCGAACGCGGTGGCCGACTTGATCGTGCCCTGGAACGCCGGGCCGGCCTCGGTGACGCCGAGGTGCAGCGGGTAGTCGCAGGCCTCGGCGAGCAGCTCGTACGCACGGACCATGACGACCGGGTCGTTGTGCTTGACGGAGATCTTGAAGTCGCGGAAGCCGTGCTCCTCGAACAGCGAGGCCTCCCACAGCGCCGACTCGACCAGCGCCTCCGGAGTCGCCTTGCCGTGCTTGGCCAGCAGCCGCTTGTCCAGCGAGCCCGCGTTGACGCCGATCCGCAGCGAGACGCCGGCGTCCTGCGCGGCGTGGGCGATCTCGCCGACCCGGTCGTCGAACGCCTTGATGTTGCCCGGGTTGACCCGCACCGCCGAGCAGCCGGCGTCGATGGCCGCGAAGACGTACTTGGGCTGGAAGTGAATGTCGGCGATGACCGGGATCTGGGACTTGCGCGCAATCGCCGGCAGCGCGTCGGCGTCGTCCTGGGACGGCACCGCGACCCGCACGATGTCGCAGCCCGCGGCGGTCAGCTCGGCGATCTGCTGCAGCGTCGAGTTCACGTCCGCGGTGAGCGTGGTCGTCATCGACTGGACGGAAATCGGCGCGTCCCCGCCCACCATGACCGACCCGACCTTGATCTGCCGGGACGTGCGCCGCGGCGCCAGCACCGGAGGGGGAAGGGCGGGCATGCCCAGCGCGATGCCGGTCATTCTCATGCGCTCCGTTCGACCATCGCAGGTTCCGCCGCCGGGTCCGGGGCGGAGGTCTTCCTCTTCAGTCCGATCAGCGCTCGCTCGGCGATCGCCGCCGGGTTGAGGCCGGCCGCGGCGCGGACGTCCGCCGGCTTGCCGTGGTCGAGGAACTGCTTGGGCAGCCCCACGGTCCGCAGCGGCACGTCGACCTCGGCGTCCTCGAGCGCGCGGGCCACGCCGCTGCCGGCGCCGCCGGCCCGGCTGGAGTCCTCGACGGTGACGACCAGCCTGTGCCGGGCGGCCAGCGGCGGCAGCGCCGGGTCGACCGGGCTCACCCAGCGCGGGTCGACGACGGTGACGCCGACCTCCTGGTCGGCCAGCAGCGCGGCCGCGCCCAGGCAGACCTGGGCCATCGCGCCGAACGAGACGATCAGCACGTCCTCCGGCCCGGCCCGGTGCAGCACGTCCATGCAGCCGGCCCGGCTGACGGCCGGGACGTCGGCGGGCACGTTGCCCTTGGGGAAGCGGACCGCGGTCGGACCGTCCTCGACCGCGATCGCCTCGCCGAACAGCTCGCGCAGCCGCTGCCCGTCCCGGGGCGCGGCCAGCCGCAGCCCGGGCACAAGGGACATGATCGTCAGGTCCCACATGCCGTTGTGGGAGGCGCCGTCGTCGCCGGTCACGCCGGCCCGGTCGAGCACGAAGGTGACCGCCTGCCGGTGCAGGGCCACGTCCATCACGGTCTGGTCGAAGGCGCGGTTGGCGAACGTCGCGTAGATCGCCACCACCGGGTGCAGCCCGCCGAAGGACAGCCCGGCCGCCGAGGTGACCGCGTGCTGCTCGGCGATGCCGACGTCGAAGACCCGGCCCGGGTACGACGCGGCGAACGGCGCCAGCCCGGTCGGCTCCAGCATCGACGCGGTGATCGCGACGATGTCGTCGCGCCGGGCCGCGACCGCGCACAGCTCCTCGCTGAAGATCGAGGTCCAGGACCGGCCGCCCTTGGGGCCGCCGGGGCGGACCTGGTGCAGCTTGTCCAGCTCGTGGTTCTCGGCCGCGGCGTAGCCGCGACCCTTCTCGGTCATGCAGTGCACGATCACCGGGCCGCCGAAGTTGCGCGCCGCGGTCAGCGCCTGCTCGACCGCCTCGACGTCGTGCCCGTCGACCGGGCCGACGTACTTCAGCCCGAGGTCCTCGAACATGCCCTGCGGGGCGATGAAGTCCTTCAGCCCCTTCTTCGCGCCGTGCATCGCGCCGTAGACGGTGTCGCCGACGACCGGGGTGGACTTGAGCGCCTGCTTGCCCCACTCCAGGAACCGCTCGTACCCCTTGCTGGTACGCAGCGTGGCCAGGTGGTCGGCCAGCCCGCCGGTGGTCGGCGCGTACGAGCGGGTGTTGTCGTTGACGACGATGACGAGCGGGCGGTCCTTGGCCACGGAGATGTTGTTCAGCGCCTCCCAGCACATGCCGCCGGTGAGCGCGCCGTCGCCGACCACGGCCACCACGGCGCGGTCCGCGCCGGTCAGCTGGTAGGCCTTCGCGATGCCGTCGGCCCAGCTCAGCGCCGCGGACGCGTGCGAGCTCTCGAGCACGTCGTGCTCGGACTCGGACCGGGACGGATAGCCGGACAGCCCGCCGGCCTGGCGCAGCTGGGCGAACCCGGCGGCCCGGCCGGTGACGATCTTGTGCACGTACGCCTGGTGGCCGGTGTCCCAGACGATCCGGTCCCGCGGGGAGTCGAAGACCCGGTGCAGCGCGAGCGTCAGCTCGACCACGCCGAGGTTGGGCCCGAGGTGGCCGCCGGTCCTGGTCACCTCGGTCACCAGGAAGTCGCGGATCTCGCGGGCCAGCCCGTCGAGCTCGGTGCGGGACAGCCGGCGCAGGTCCGCGGGTTCACGGATCGACTCCAGCAGGCTCATGCGCTCCTCCTCGGCCGGTCGAACCCGGCACCCCTCCGGTCAGCCGCCGGCTCGAACCGCGGGCTCGCCCCTGAGCCGGTCGGCGCCTCGGCCGTCGCGATCACACCCACCGTACGCCGCAGCCGATCAACCGCCGGACAAGGGCCTGTCGGGCGCCGGACGCGCGGAGCGGCTGTGCTGTCCGCCACGGCCTCGCAGTCTGCCAGGCTTCGGATCTTGCCGCAGGCTCGCGAGCCGCCTGCTCGCGCGGCCCCCGCCGGGCGGTCCTACACTGGCCATCGAGTTCGTGAACGCGTTCACAAGTCCGTGGTTGGGATTGCCCATGGTTGCCGAACAGGCCGCTGACGTCGTCGTCGTCGGCGCCGGCCCAGCCGGTTCCACGGCGGCGTACCACCTTGCCCAGGCCGGGCTGGACGTGCTCATCCTGGAGAAGACGAGCTTCCCCAGGGAGAAGGTGTGCGGCGACGGGCTCACCCCGCGGGCCGTGCACAGCCTGATCGCGATGGGCGTGCCCACCGACGAGAAGGACGGCTGGATCCGCAACAAGGGGCTGCGGGTGATCGGCGGCGGCCTGCGGCTGGAGCTGCCGTGGCCGGAGCTCGCGTCCTGGCCCGACTACGGGCTGGTCCGGCCGCGACTCGACTTCGACGAGACGCTGGTCCGGCACGCCGAGAAGGCCGGCGCCCGGCTGCGCGAGCAGGTCACGGTGACCGGGCCGGTGCTCGACCGGACAGGTCAGGTGGTCGGGGTGGAGGCCCGCACCGCCGACGGGCCGGCCACGTTCTCGGCGCCGCTGGTGCTCGCCGCGGACGGGGTGTCCGGCCGGCTCGCGCTCTCGCTCGGCATCGAGAAGCGGGACGACCGACCGATGGGCGTCGCGGTCCGGCGCTACTACACCAGCCCGCGCACCGACGACGACCACCTCGAGTCGTGGCTGGAGCTCTGGCACACCCGCCCGGACGGCACCAAGATCCTCATGCCCGGGTACGGCTGGATCTTCGGTGTCGGCGACGGCACTTCCAACGTCGGCCTCGGCATCCTCAACTCGTCCTCGGCGTACGGGTCGACGGACTACCGCGGCCTGCTCGCGTCCTGGCTCGGTGGACTGCCGGAGGAGTGGGGGTACGTCGAGGCGAACGCGACCGGTCCGGTCCGCGGCGGCGGCCTGCCGATGGGCTTCAACCGCACCCCGCACTACTCCCGGGGCCTGCTGTTGGCCGGTGACTCGGCCGGCGCGGTCAACCCGTTCAACGGCGAGGGCATCGCGTACGCGATGGAGACCGGGCGGCTGGCCGCCGAGCACGTCGCGCAAGCGCTGGCCCGACCGGCCGGGCCAGGCCGCGAGCGGGCGCTCGCGGCCTACCCGGACGTGCTGCGGGCGACCTACGGCGGTTACTACCGGCTCGGCGGCGTGTTCGTGAAGCTCATCGGAAACCCGCACGTCATGCGGATCGCCACCCAGTACGGCCTGCCGCGGCCGCTGCTGATGAAGTTCGTCCTCAAGCTCATGGCCAACCTCACCGACCCCCGCGGCGGGGACGCTTCCGACCGCATCATCACCGCGCTGACCAGGCTCGCCCCCGCTGTCTGAACCGACCCACCTACTCCGTACGCTGCAACCGCCCGTCAAGGAGGGAGGCACCCGGATGCTCTCGCCCTACGTACCGATCGTGACGCTGTTCGTCCTGGCGGCGGCGTTCGCGCTTTTCTCGGTGACCGCCGCCCCGTACGTCGGGCCCCGCCGCTACAACCGCGCCAAGGTCGACTTCTACGAATGCGGGATCGAGCCGACGCCGCAGCCGATCGGCGGCAGTCGCTTCCCGGTGAAGTTCTACCTGACGGCGATGCTGTTCATCATCTTCGACATCGAGACGATCTTCCTCTACCCGTGGGCCGTGGCCAGCAAGAACCTCGGCACGCTCGGGTTGGTCGAGGTCGTCCTGTTCATCGTCACGGTCTTCATCGCGTACTTCTACGTGTGGCGCCGCGGCGGGCTGGACTGGGATTAGAGGTAAGCGGCAATGGGACTGGAAGAGAAGATCCCCAGCGGGATCCTGCTGACCAGCGTCGAGAAGGTCGTCAACTGGAGCCGGAAGTCCTCGCTCTGGCCGGCCACGTTCGGGCTGGCCTGCTGCGCGATCGAGATGATGGCCGCCGGTGGGCCGAAGCACGACCTGGCCCGGTTCGGCATGGAGGTGTTCCGCGCCTCGCCGCGGCAGGCCGACCTGATGATCGTCGCCGGCCGGGTGAGCCAGAAGATGGCCCCGGTGCTGCGCCAGGTCTACGACCAGATGGCCGAGCCGAAGTGGGTGCTGTCCATGGGCGTCTGCGCGTCCTCGGGCGGCATGTTCAACAACTACGCGATCGTGCAGGGCGTGGACCACATCGTCCCGGTGGACATGTACCTGCCCGGCTGCCCACCGCGTCCGGAGATGCTCATCGACGCCATCCTCAAGCTGCACGACGACATCCGGCACTCGACCCTCGGAGCACACCGTCGGACCGAGGCCGCCGACGACGAGCGGGCGGCCCTCGAAGCCCGGCCCACCTCCGAGATGACGGGCCTGCTGCGATGACCG
>DATBFW010000002.1:0-15556 GCA_036558285.1 Mycobacteriales bacterium
CAGGCCGGTCGAGTACGACAGGCCGTTCTTCGGCCGGCGGCGGATGTAGTCGGGCAGCACGTCCGCGAACGCTTCCCGGACGATCCACTTCTCCTGGCCGGCGCGGATCTTCAGCTCGGCCGGGACCCGCATCGCCAGCTCGACCAGCGCGGGGTCGAGGAACGGCACCCGGACCTCGACGCCCTGACTCATGCTGGTGCGGTCGACCCGCTGCAGCTCGGTCCGGCCGAGGTTGCGGATCTTGTGCAGGAACAGGCGGCGGCTCCGCTCCGGCCCGATCCGCTCGTACATGGGGTAGCCGCCGAACAGCTCGTCGGAGCCGTCGCCACCGAGCACGACCTTGATCCCGCGGTCGGCGATCCGGCGGAACAGCGGCACCGAGATCACCGCGTTGATGATGTCGCCGTACTCGGTCAGCTCCGACATCCGGATCGCCTCGCGGATCTCGGCCAGGCCGACGTCCCGCGGGCGCAGCTCGATCACCTCGTGCTCGACGCCGAGCTCCCGGGTGAGCCGCCGGGCATAGCGGAGGTCCTCGCTGTGCGGGCTGCCGACGGTGAACGCGACGCAGTCCGGGTGCATCTGCCGTACGTGCAGCAGGGTCAGCGTGCTGTCCAGGCCGCCGGAGAGGATCACCGCCACCGGCAGGTCGGTGTCCAGCCTGACCCGGATGCTGTCCGACAGCGTCTCCCGGACCAGGCCGACCGCCTCGGCCGGATCCTCGAGGGGATCGGCGTCCGCGCCCAACCGCAGCAGGTCGAGGTGCGGGACCAGCTTCGGCTCCTCGCCGGGTTCCGCCCAGCCGTGGTGGCCCGGCGGCACCTCGGACACCGGCGTACCGACCGGGACCAGCGCCTTCACCTCGGACCCGACGTGCAGCCGGTCGCCGGCCCGCGACCAGTAGAGCGGCTTCACCCCGAGCGGGTCGCGGGCCAGGTAGGTCCGGCCGGTCGCGCGCTCCACGATCGCGAACGCGTACTCACCCCGCAGCCGGTGCACCGCCTGCTCGCCCCACTCGAGGAAGGCCTCCAGCACGACCTCGGTGTCGCCGTCGGTGCGCATCCGGTGGCCGCGGCCGGCCAGCTCGGCCCGCAGCGCGCAGTGGTTGTAGACCTCGCCGTTGTAGCAGAGCAGGAACCGGTCGTCGGCCGAGACCCAGGGCTGCACCGCGCGCTCCCGGTCGACGATCCGCAGCCGCTGGGTGCCGGCCAGCAGGCCCTCGGCGAGCAGGGTCTCCTCGACGTCGCCGCGGGGCCGGATCGACGCCAGCATCCGGCCGAACAGCCCCTGGTCCGCGCCCGGTCCGACGACCAGGACGATGCCGCACACGCTCAGCCGTCCAGGCCGTCGTCGAAGTGCCGGCGCCGCGCGTCCACCGCGCGCGGGCTGACGCAGACGTGCCAGGCCTGGCCCTCGTCGATCAAGTTGATGTCCCCGTCCTCGAGCCGGCCGAGCAGGACCTGCTGCAGGGCCACGTGCGCGCCGCGACGCCGGAACCACGCCATCTCGACGTCGGCCGCGAAGCCGGTGCAGTGCGCGCTCGGCAGCACCGCGGCGTAGCCGAGCGAGCGCAGCTGGGTCTGCTGGACCACGCTGCGGGTGAGGCTGTTGACCCAGAGCCGGCGGGTGCCGGTCGGCGCGTTCTTGGCGAACTCGGTCGCGCACTGGTTGAGCAGCGCCACCGTCTCCGGCCGGGCCAGCGTCAGCCGCAGGCCGGCCGTACGCGGGGTCCGCTCCGGCGCCAGCCGGCGCGCGGCCGCGGCCGCCGCCCGCGCGCCGAGCGAGCCGGGCTGGCGGCGGTAGTCGAACTCCAGCCGGCCGGCGCGCCGCAGCCCGTCCAGCTCCACCAGGTCGGCGCAGCCGCGCAGGTGGTCGTCGGTGCCGAACGGCTCGGTGCGCGCCCACCACATCGCGTCGATCTGGGACAGCAGGAAGACCCGCACCATCGCGGCGAGGTCGGTGGCGGAGCTGCGCGGGTTGGGCACGAACCGCCGCAGGTCGGCCAGCAGCGCCTCGCCGGCCGCGCCCGCGCCACCCGGCGTGCGGTCCAGCACGGCGAGGATCTCCGGCTGGCCGAGGCGCCGCTGCAGCACGGCTTCGGCGCCGGGCAGGCCGCCGTCGCCCGCGATCTCGGCGGTGAGGTCCGCCACCGCGGCGCGGTAGGCGTTCGTGTCCGGCTCGGGGGTGGTGGACGTCTCCCCCTGACCACGCGCGGCGTCGCGCGACTCTGGGTCCAACGACTCCACCCGGTTCCCCCGCAACGCTCGATCCGGCGTCGCGAACGGTCCGCGACCGGAATCTGGCCGGCCGGCACGTTAGCAGCAGCGGGCGGGCTGTCAAACGCCGCCGCACCGGCCGTTCCAGTGGCAAAAGGCCCGGTCATCGCACGGCAATCCGCGCGCTATCGCGGCGCTCGCCGGTCGAGCGCGTACGGGTCGGGGCGGGTCGGTCGGGGCGGGTCGGGCGGGTCAGGCCGGGTCAGGCCGGGTCAGGCCGGGTCAGGCCGGGTCGGGGAGCGGGGCGCGGCTGCCGAGCGGGTCGCCGAGCAGCGGCGCGAACGCGAGCTCGGCCGCACCGAGCAGGCTCGAGTCCGCGCCGAGCCCGGGCAGCTCCAGCCGCACCTGGTCCCGCGGCGCGGTCAGCGCCGCCGCCAGCTCGGTCCGCACGTACGGCTCCAGGACGGGGAACAGCGTCCGGGTCAGCCCGCCGAACACGACCACCTCGGGGTTGAACAGGTTGACCAGGTTGGCCACGCCGACCCCGAGCCAGCGGCCGATCCGGCGGACCGCGGCCTTCGCCGCCCGGCTGCCGTCCGCGGTCGCCGCGAGTATCTCCTCCGCCGGCGACCCGGCCGGCGCGCCCAGCGCGCGCAGCACCGCGTCCGCGCCGACCTCGGTCTCCCAGCAGCCGCGCCGGCCGCACCGGCACAGCCGCCCGGCGCCGGGGTTCACGCTCATGTGCCCGACCTCGCCGGCATACCCGCCCGCACCCGTCAGCGGCCGGCCGCCGACGATCACGCCGCTGCCCAGGCCGACCTCGCCGGTGAGGAAGATCGCGTCGGAGGCGTCCGCGGCGACCCCACGCAGGTGCTCGGCCATCACCCCGAGGTCGCCCTCGTTGCCGACGGCGACCGGCAGCGTGCTGCGCAGCTGCGCGCCGAGCAGCAGCCCGAGCGGCACGTCCACCCAGCCGAGGTTCGGGGCCAGCCGGACCAGCTGGCCCGGCCCGCCGACCATCCCCGGCACCGCGACCCCGATGCCGACCGGGTCGGTGGTCGCCGCCGCGAGCAGCGGCTCGACCAGCGCCCGCACCCGGTCCAGCACCTGCAGCACGCCGCCGTCGCCGCGCGGTTGCCGGCCCTCGCGGCGGTCGAGCACCACCCCGCCGAGGCCGACCCTGGCCGCGGACAGGTGCTCGACACCGACGTCGACCGCCAGCGCCCAGACCGCTTCGGAGCGCGGCTCGACCAGGATCGACGGCCGGCCGGCGCCGCCCCGGCCGACCGGCGCCGCCTCGCTGACGAGGCCGGCGTCGGCCAGCTCGGTGATCAAGGCCCGTACCGTGCTGCGGTTCAGCCCGCTGACCGCGGTGAGCTCGGCCCGGGACGCCGGGCCCCGGACGTGCAGCAGGCTCAGCAGCACGCCCAGGTTGTGCCGGCGGACCTCCTCCTGCGTGACCGCCGGCGCCCTGGCGATCGCGCCGGTGACGGGCGCGGCCCAGGGACCGGTCTCGACCCGGTCGAACCGGATCCCGGTCCCGGTCACGTCGGCACCGGCGGCTGACCCGGTCAGACGCGACCGGTGGAGGCAGCGCGTCGCCTGGACAGGGCGTCCACGCTCGCCGCGACGAGCAGTACCGCACCGGTGACCATGAACACGACGGCGGACGGCTGGTTCAGCAACCCCATGCCGTTGATGATCACCGCGATGACGAGACCGCCCAGCACGGCGTCGAGGGGCTTGCCCTTGCCGCCGAACAGGCTGGTGCCGCCGATGACGGCCGCGCCCACCGCGTACAGCAGGGTCTCGGCGCCGCCCGTGGTGGGCGAGATCGAGTTGTCCCGGCTGGCGAGGAGGATGCCGCCGACCGCGGCGAGGCTCGAGCATGTGACGAAGCAGAACAGCATGATCTGCTTGACGTTGATGCCGGCCCGGCGGGCTGCCTCCTTGTTGCCGCCGACCGCGTAGACGTGCCGACCGAACGCGGTCCGGCCGAGCACGAAGGTGGTTCCGACGAGCAGCACCACGAGCAGCACGACGACCTCGGGCACGCCCTTGATCGAGGACACCAGCGGGTTGCGGCTGCGTTCGGTGGACAGGTACGCGGTGATCGCGGCGAGCACCACGGCGAGCACCACGACCTTCCCGATCACCACCGAGAGGCCCTCGGACTGGAGCCCCTCGGCCCGCCGGGCGGCGGCGCGTCGCAGCGAGACCAGCGCGTACAACGCCACGATGACCGCCATCAGCACCCAGCCGAGCCAGACCGGCATCGTGTTGTTGTTGATCGCGAGCAGCTTCGAGTCGCGGATCGCGATCGTTCCGCCCTCACCGATGATCTTCAGCAGGAGACCTTGCAACCCCAGGAACGCGGCCAGCGTCACCACGAACGACGGGATGCCGAGCCTGGCCACCAGCAGTCCGATGGCCGTGCCGATGACCGCCCCGGTGCCGATGCAGCAGAGCACTGCGACCCACCAGGACCAACCCTGCCTGGTTGCCGTAACGCCCATGATCGCGGCGGACACGCCCGCGGTCCAGCCGGCGGACAGGTCGATCTCGCCCAGCAGCAGGACGAAGACCAGGCCCATCGCGATGACGATCACGGCGGACGCCTGGTTGACCAGGTTGGCGATGTTGAAGGCGTTGGTGAACGTGTGTGGCCGCAGGATCGTGAACACGATGAACAGCACGACCAGGCCGAGGATGGCCGGCAACGAGCCGACATCACCACCGCGCACCCGGGCGATGTAGTCGGCGACGGCGGTGTGGAGCTCGCGCGGCTCCGGCGTCGGGAGGTGCGGGTGCTCTTCGTCGGTGACGGCCGCGGCGGTCGTGGTGCTCATGGGGTGTCCTCCCTCGTCGCGGCGGTCGGGGTGCTGACGGCCTCGCCGTCGGCTGCCGCTTCCTCGGCCATCCCCTCCTGCAGGTCGTCGGCGTCCGGTTCCACGTCGGTGGACAGCCCGATCGAGCCGGAGCGGCTGGTCGTGATGAGCTCCACGACCTGGTTGGAGGTGACCTCCTTGGCCTTCACCTGCGCGGCCATCCGGCCGAGGTAGAGGACCGAGATGCGGTCCGCGACCGCGAAGACGTCGTTGAGGTTGTGACTGATGAGCACCACAGCGAGGCCGCGGTCGGCGAGCCGGCGGACCAGCCGCAGCACCTGCTCGGTCTGCGCGACGCCGAGGGCGGCGGTCGGCTCGTCGAGGATGACGAGCTTGGAGTTCCACAGCACCGAGCGGGCGATCGCGACGGTCTGCCGCTGGCCACCGGACAGGCTGGCGACCTGCTGGCGGATGCTGCGGACGGTACGGACCGAGAGGCCAGCGAGAGTCTCGGTGGCCCGCTTCTCCATGGTGGCCTCGTCCAGCACGCCGCGCTTGGTCAGCTCGCGACCGAGGAAGAGGTTGTGCACGATGTCGAGGTTGTCGCACAGCGCCAGGTCCTGATACACGACCTCGATGCCGAGGGCGTTGGCGTCCTTCGGGCTGTGCACGGTGACCGGGTGGCCCTCGAAGAGGTAGTCGCCGGAGTCGAACAGGTGGCTGCCGGCCACGCCCTTTATCAGGGTCGACTTGCCGGCGCCGTTGTCCCCGACCAGCGCGGTGACCTCGCCCAGGTGGGCGTCGAAGTCGACGTCCTGTAGGACGTGTACCGCACCGAAGCTCTTGTTCACGGCGCGCAACGACAGGATCGGTTGCCCGTCGCCGGCGGGCGGCGCTGTCGCGGTGGCGCTCGGCATCGTCATGCTGAACCTCTTCCCCGAGGCAAGTTCCGGTCGTGGCGTGACTATCTCACCCGGAACGGGGGCCCGGTCCGTACCGGACCGGACCCCCGCCGCGGTCAGGAGATACCAGCCGCCTGGCAGGCCGAGGCGTACTGCGCGGTGCAGACGTCCGAGGCCTTCTGGAAGCCGTCGTCGATGACGTCCTTGACGTTGTTCTTGAAGATCGACACCGGGGTCTGCAGCGAGGACTGGACGTCCTTGTTCAGGACGGTGTCCTTGACGGTGCCGTTGATGAGCTTGGACGTGTCCTGGTTCTTGATCAGGGCGATGGCCAGCGCGGAGGCGGCGTCCGCCTCCTTCTTGACGGCCTTGTAGACGGTCATGCACTGCTGGCCGGCGAGGATCGCCTGCAGCCCGGGCACCGTCGCGTCCTGACCGGTCACCGGCACCTTGCCGGCGAGGTTGTTCGCCTTGAGCCGGGCGATGATGCCGCCGGCCATCGTGTCGTTCGCGGAGACGACGCCGTCCACCTTGCCGCCGTTCTGCGTGTAGATCTGCTCGAAGGCGGTGCCGGCCACGGTGGCGTCCCACTTACCGGTCTGGTCGCCGACCAGCTTGTACTTGCCGGAGTCGATCGCCGGCTTGAGCGCCTCGGCGTAGCCCTGCTTGAACAGCGCCGCGTTGTTGTCGGTCGGGTCGCCGTTGATGAAGACGATGTTCGCGGAGGTCTTGCCGTCGTCGGTCAGGCACTTCTGCAGGCCCTCGCCCATCAGCTTGCCGACCGCCACGTTGTCGAACGAGACGTAGTACGACGCTCCGCCGCCCAGGGTCAGGCGGTCGTAGTCGATCGTCTTGATGCCGGCGGTCTGCGCCTTCTTGAGGCACGCACCACCGGAGTCGCTGTCGAGGTTGACGATCATCAAGACGTTGACGCCGGAGTTGATCATGCTGTCGCAGATCGTGCCGAACTTCGCCTTGTCGCCGTTCGCGTTCTGGATGTCGGACTGCAGACCGGCGTTGTCGAACGCCTGCTTGAGCAGCGGCCGGTCGTTGGACTCCCAGCGCGGCGAAGTCGAGGCGTCGGGAAGGATCACGCCGACCTTCCCGCTCGAGCTGCCGCTCCCGCCGCCCGAGCCGCTGCTCGAGCCGTTGTCGTCGCCCCCACAGGCGGCAAGCAGGAGTGCGGTCGCGGCGAGCGCCGCCGCGGCCATCGTGTGACGCTTGCGCATGGATCCGGGTCCTTTCCTGGCTCCTGGTCGGCATGCACCCGTGAGCAGGGCCCTGGACCCGGTGCCCCGTCGCACCGGCCCCGCGGAAGGCTGGGTGCACACCGCCACCGCGCCTGCCTCTAATTGTTGTGGGCGACAACATATGCACGGTGCTCCGGGGGCGGCAAGCGTGACAGGTGAGTTAACGGCAGCGGTGCCGTAACGATCGAGTAACAGCCCGTCGACAGGTGAACCATCGGGCGAATCGCCGTCACACCGGTGTTTCCGCCCGATCCGGACGCGGGCCGAGGCGCACCGCGGCCGGTTCGGGCAGACTGGACGCGTGCGGGTGCTGGTGGTGGAGGACGAGGCGGCACTGGCCGACGCGGTGGCGCGGGGGCTGCGCCGGGAGGGCATGGCGGTCGACGTCGCGTACGACGGGGTGGACGGGCACGAGAAGGCCACGGTCACCCGGTACGACGTGATCGTGCTGGACCGCGACCTGCCGGGCATGTCCGGCGACGAGCTGTGCCGGCAGCTGGCCACCGAGGGCACGCTGACCCGGGTGCTCATGCTCACCGCCAGCGGCACCGTCGCCGACCGGGTCGAGGGGCTGTCCCTCGGCGCCGACGACTACATGGCCAAGCCGTTCGCGTTCGCGGAGCTGACCGCGCGGGTGCGGGCGCTCGGCCGGCGCTCCACCCCGCCGGCGCCGCCGGTGCTGGTCGCCGACGACCTGGTGCTGGACGCGGCCCGCCGGACGGTCGCCAGGGCCGGCCGGCCGGTCGAGCTGACCCGCAAGGAGTTCGGCGTGCTGGAGGTGCTGCTGGCCGCCCGCGGCGGGGTGGTCTCCAGCGAGGAGCTGCTCGACCGGGTCTGGGACGAGAACGCCGACCCGTTCACCACGACGGTCCGGGTCACGGTCATGACGCTGCGCCGCAAGCTGGGCGAGCCGGGTCTGGTCGAGACCGTGGTCGGCGCCGGCTACCGGGTGCCGGCCGCGGCCGGCGACACGGCGGCGGCGGGATAGGGGCGACCGTGACCCGCCGGCCGGTGCTCACCCTGCGGCTGCGGCTCACCCTGCTCTACGGCGGGCTGCTGGCCGTGGTGGCGGCGACGCTGCTCGGCGTCGCGCTGGTCGTGCTGGACCGGGCGGTCCGGTCGCTGCCGCGGTTCCCGCCCGGCGTACGGCTGCAGTTCGGCGACGGGTCGTCGCTGACCTCGGAGCAGTTCTCCCAGCTCGTCCGGGACTCGGCCCGCAGCGAGCTGCTGCGCTCGGCCGGGCTGGTGTTCGCGGTCGTCGCGGTCGTCGGCGTCGCCGCCGCGTACGTGCTGGCGGGGCGGGCGCTGCAGCCGGTCAGCCGGGTCACCGCGACCGCGCGCCGGCTCTCCGACGAGACGCTGGACGAGCGGATCGCGCTGGACGGGCCGCCGGACGAGCTCAAGGAGCTGGCCGACACGTTCGACGCGATGCTCGCCCGGCTGGACGCGGCGTTCGAGAGCCAGCGGCGGTTCGTCGCCAACGCCTCGCACGAGCTGCGCACGCCGCTCTCGGTGATCCGGACCGAGGTCGACGTGACTCTCGGCGACCCCGGCGCGTCGATGGCCGAGCTGCGGACGATGGCCGAGGTGGTGCGTGAGGCCAGCATGCGGGCCGACCGGCTGGTCGACGCGCTGCTCGTGCTGGCCCGCAGCGACGGGCAGGCGCGGCAGGGGCTGGCGCAGCGGGAGCCGGTCGACCTCGCCTCGCTGGTGCCGGCCGCGGTCGCCGCGGTCGCACCGGAGGCGTCCGCCCGCGGGCTTGCCGTGTCCACCGAGACCCGGCCGGCGGCGGTCGAGGGCGACCCGCAGCTGCTGGAACGGCTGGTCGGCAACCTGGTCGAGAACGCGGTCCGGCACAACGTCGACGGCGGATGGGTCACCGTGCGGACCGGCACCGAGTCCGGGGCGTTCCTGTCCGTGCTCAACACCGGTCCGGCGGTGCCGGCCGGCGAGGTCGACGAGCTGTTCCAGCCGTTCCGCCGCAGCGGCACGGCGCGGACCGGCTCGCGCGGAGCCGGGCTCGGCCTGTCGATCGTCCGCGCGGTCGCGGCCGCGCACGGGGGAGCGGTCTCCGCCGCCGCCCGGTCCGAGGGAGGCCTCGAGGTCACCGTCCGGCTCCCCGCCCCCAGCCGAGCCCCCGTCCCCGTCTGACCCGCGTCCGTCGCCCGGGCTCGGCGCGGGAGGGTCGGTCGGCGGGGCGAAGTGGGCGGACTGGAACAATGGCCGCGTGTCGCGCCTGTCCGAGACGTCGGCCGGGGCGGCGGGCGGCCCGGTCGGGATCCGGCCGCCGCGACGACCCTCCCGGCTGTCCCGGTGGGTACGCCGGCCGAGCACCGCGATCGCGCTGCTCGCCGTCGCCGTCGTGGTCGGCGTCGTCCAGGGCCAGCCGCCGCCGGCGGCGCGGGACAGCGGTCGCTCGGTCCCGGCCGTGCAGTCCTACCCGCGCAGCGTGGGCGACCTGCTCGTGGTCGTCGAGGGCCGGCTGTTCCGGTTCGACACGCTGGCCAAGAAGGCCACCCGGGTTCCGCTGCCCCGCGGCGTCACCGCGCTGCGGGCCTGGGACCAGGAGGGCCGGTACGTCGTGCTGGGCCGGCTGCTGCCGACCAACCGCACCGTGGCGTACGCGCTGGGCGGCAACCGGAAGCCGGTCACGCTCGGTCCGGCCGAGCTCGCCGTGCCGAGCGCCGACGGCAAGGCGGTCTGGGTGGTGTCCCGCGGCGTGGCCACCCGGGTGCCGTTGGTCGGTGGCGCGCACCACTCGACCCGGCTGCCGCCGCGGACCCGGCTGGTCGCCGACACCCCGTACGGGCTGATCGTCTCCGCCGGCACCGTCCCCGACCCGCCGCTCACCCCGGACCGGGTGAAGACGCCGACCCCGAAGCCGACGCCGTCGATGACCACGCCGGCCCCGACCGGCACGGTGCCCGCGGGCGCCGGCCGCACCCCGCGGACCACCCGTTCGCCGGTCACCGCGACCCCGACGCCGACGACCCCGCCGTACACGACCGCCTCGTCGGCGCCGTCGACCGGGCCGAACGGGGTGCCGCTGACCACGCTGGTGGTCGGGTACGACGGGCGGGCCCGGTTCCTGGCCGCGGCGGAGGCGGTCGCCGCGGCGGGCGAGACCGTGCTGCTGCGCGACGAGGTCCGCCGGCTCGGGGTGATCTCGCCCCGGCCCGGCGCCTCGGACGAGCCGCGGCTGCTGCCCAGCCTGGCCGCGATCCAGGTGGTCGGCCCGGGCACGCTGGACGCCCGCGGCCACACCTTCGCGGTGCTCGGCCGGACCAACGACTACGCCTGGATGCTCGTCGGCCCGACCAGCGCGACCAGCAACGGGGCGATCAACGTCGTCGCGCTCGAGGGCGGCCCGCCGGTGCTCACCAGTGCGCCGCCGAGCTTCACCGCGTCCGGCCGGGTGCTGGCGGTCCGCCCGGACGGCCGGATCGTCTACTACACGCCAGGCAACACCGACGGCTTCACGATCGCCGGCGAGCTCCCGCCCGCCACCGACGTCGCCCAGGCCTGAGGCTAACGACTGCCAGCCGGGCGCAGGCTAGTCGACGCTAGCCACTCCGGGTGGCAGGAAGCGGCGGCCGGTGACCCGCTCGGACACGCCGGTGCGGTCCAGGTACGGCAGGATCCCGCCGAGGTGGAACGGCCAGCCCGCGCCCAGCAGCATGCACAGGTCCACGTCCAGCGGCTCGGCCACCACGCCCTCGTCCAGCAGGATCCGGGACTCCTCGGCCAGCGCGGCCACCGCCCGCTCGCGCACCTGCTCCTCGGAGGAGGGCCGGTCGCCGACCACGAACAGCGCGGCGACCTCCGGGTCAACGTCCGGTCCCGACGGTCCCCAGGAGAGCACGCCCGGCTTGCCCGCCGCGACGAGCCGGCCGAGGTTCTCGCTCACCCCGAACCGCTGCGGGTACGCCGCGTGCAGCGTCTCGCCCACGTGCAGCGCCACCGCCGGGCCGACCAGCGCGAGCAACGTGAACGGCGACATCGGCAGCCCGAGTGGCTCCAGCGCCCGATCCGCGACGGCCACCGGCGTCCCCTCGTCCACCGCGGCGGTCACCTCGCCGAGGAACCGGGTCAGCAGCCGGTTCACCACGAACGCCGGCGCGTCCTTGACCAGCACGCACGACTTCTTCAACTCCCGCCCGACGGCGAACGCGGTGGCCAGCGTCGCGTCGTCGGTGGTCGCCCCGCGCACCACCTCAACCAGCGGCAGCACCGCGACCGGGTTGAAGAAGTGGAAGCCGACCACCCGCTCCGGATGGGCCAGCCCGGCCGCCATCTCCGACACCGACAGCGACGAGGTGTTCGTCGCCAGCACGCACTCGGTCGAGACCTCGGCTTCGACCTCGGCCAGCACCTGCTGCTTGACCGCGAGCTCTTCGAACACCGCCTCGACGACGAAGTCGGCGTCCGCGAACGCGTCCTTGGTCAGCGAGCCGGTCACCAGCGCCCGCAGCCGGTTGGCCTCGTCCGGGCTGATCCGCTTCCGGCCGAGCAGCCCGTCGATCTCGCCGTGCACGTACCCGACGCCCCGGTCGAGCCGCTCCTGGTCCAGGTCGGTCAGCACGACCGGGACGTGCAGCCGGCGCGCGAACAGCAGCGCGAGCTGGCCGGCCATCAGCCCGGCGCCGACCACGCCCACCTTGGTCACCGGCCGGGCCAGTGACCGGTCCGGCGCGCCGGCCGGGCGGCGCGCACGCTTCTGCGTCAGGTCGAACGCGTACAGCCCGGCGCGCAGCTCGTCGCTGAAGACCAGGTCGGCAAGCGCCTCGTCCTCGGCGGCGAACCCGGCCTCGAGGTCGCCGCCGCGGGCCAGCGCGAGCAGCTGCAGCGCCCGGTACGGGGCGGGCGCGGCGCCGTGCACCTTCGCGTCGACCAGCGCCCGCCCGCGGGCCAGCGCCTCGTCCCAGGCGGGACCGCGGTCGACCTCCGGCCGGGTGACGGTCTCCGCCCCGGCCACCACCCGCGCCGCCCAGCGCAGTGACTCGGCCAGGAAGTCGGCCCCGTCCAGCAGCACGTCGGCCAGCCCGAGCCGCATCGCCTGGTCCGGCTTGAGCGTGCGGTTCTGGTTGAGCGGGTTGTCCAGGATCACGGTCACCGCGTTGGCCGCGCCGACCAGATCGGGCAGCAGCTGCGTGCCGCCCCAGCCCGGCACCAGGCCGAGGAACACCTCGGGCATCGCCAGCATCGCCGCCGAGCGGGACAGCGTGCGGTAGTGGCAGTGCAGCGCGATCTCCAGCCCACCGCCCATCGCCACGCCGTTGACGAACGCGAACGTGGGCACCGCGCTGTCGTGCAGCCGGCGGAACACCCGGTGTCCGAGCCGGCCGAGCTCGAGCGCCGCCGCCCGGTCGGGGATGTGCGGGATGCCGGTCAGGTCGGCGCCGACGGCGAGGACGAACGGCTTGCCGGTCACCGCGATCGCCGCTACCGCCGGGGTGTGCGCCTCGATCCCGTCCAGCGCCGCGTCCAGGGACAGCAGCCCGCCCGGGCCGAACGTCGACGGCTTGGTGTGGTCCTCGCCGTTGTCCAGAGTGATCAGCGCCAGCTCGCCGGCCAGCCCCGGCACCTCGACGTACCGGACCAGGGCCTTGGTCAGCAGCTCGCCGGGGAACTGTGCGATCGTCGTCACGAGCGGCCCTCCCAGCCCGGGTTCTCCCAGATGACCGCGCCGCCCATGCCGAAGCCGACGCACATCGCGGTCAGCCCGTAGCGCACCTCGGGACGGTCGGCGAACTGCCGCGCCAGCTGGGTCATCAGCCGCACCCCTGAGGAGGCCAGCGGATGGCCGACCGCGATCGCCCCGCCGTACTGGTTGACCCGCGGGTCGTCGTCGGCGATCCCGTAGTGGTCGAGGAACGCCAGCACCTGCACCGCGAACGCCTCGTTGAGCTCGAACAGCCCGATGTCCTCAATGGACAGTCCGGTGGAGCGCAGTGCCCGCTCGGTCGCCGGGATCGGGCCGACGCCCATCACCTCGGGGTCGACGCCGGCGAAGCCGTAGCCGACCAGCGTCATCCGCGCCGGCAGCCCGAGCTCCGCCGCGACGTCGACACCGGCGACCAGGCAGGCGGTGGCGCCGTCGTTGAGGCCGGCCGCGTTGCCGGCGGTGATCCGCCCGTGCGGCCGGAACGGGGTCGCCAACCCGGCCAGCGCCTCGACCGTGGTGCCCGGCCGCGGCGGCTCGTCCCTCGTCGCGAGCCCCCAGCCGTGCTCGGCCGACCGGGTCGCCACCGACACGAGGTCCGGCTGCACCTTGCCGTCCGCGTACGCCTTGGCGAGCTTCTGCTGCGAGGCGGCGGCGAACGCGTCGGCCCGCTCGCGGGTCAGCGCGGGAAACCGGTCGTGCAGGTTCTCCGCGGTGCTGCCCATGACCATCGCCGACGGGTCGACCAGCTTGTCCGCGACCAGCCGCGGGTTGGGGTCGATGCCCTGGCCCATCGGGTGGTGGCCCATGTGCTCGACCCCGCCGGCGATCGCCACGTCGTACGCGCCGAAGGCGATGCCGGAGGCGACCGTGGTCACCGCTGTCATCGCGCCGGCGCACATCCGGTCGATCGCGAAGCCGGGCACGCTCGTCGGCAGCCCGGCCAGGATCGCCGCGTTGCGGCCGATGGTCAGGCCCTGGTCGCCGGTCTGGGTCGTGGCCGCGATCGCGACCTCGTCGACCCGCTCCGGCGGCAGCTCGGGGTGCCGGCGCAGCAGCTCGCGGATCACGGCGACGACCATGTCGTCGGAGCGGGTCTCCGCGTACATCCCCTGCGGACCGGCCTTGCCGAACGGCGTGCGGGCGCCGTCGACGAAGACGACATCCCTGAGCGAGCGGGTCATGCCGCCACTCTAGCGCGGAGGCTACTCGTCGGTAACTACGCTCGCAGTGGCCTTCACCGCATCCGCGAGCAGCGGCGCGGTCAGCTCCACCTGCCAGTGCCGGGCGCCGCCCGCGGCCAGCGTCGCGGCGACTCCGGCCGGCCCGGCGTCGGCCGGCGGCAACCAGGCCAGCCGGCGGACGAGGTCGGGGGAGAGCAGGTTCTCCACCGGGATCGACAGCCGGGCTGACAGGCCGGCCAGCGCGGCCCGGGCGGCGACCAGCCGGGCGGCGGCGTCCGGGTCCCGGTCGGCCCACCGGTTCGGCGGCGGCGGGCCGTCGCTCGGCATCGCCGACAGCGGCAGCTCGTCATCCGGAAGCGCCCGGGCCGCGGCGACCGCGCCGAACCAGCGGCGCAGCTGGCGCAGCTGCTGCCGGCCGGAGAACACCGGCAGCGCGGCGAGCTCCTCCGCGGTCGCCGGGTTGGCGGTCGCGGCGGCGACGATCGCGCTGTCGGGCAGCACCCGGCCGGGAGCGATGTCGCGCTGGCGGGCGAGCGCGTCCCGCGCCTCCCACAGTGCCCGTACGGTGGCCAGCGCCCGCCGGCCGCGCACCCGGTGGATGCCGGACGTACGCCGCCACGGCTCGGCCCGCGGCGCCGGCGGGGGAGCGGCGGCCACCGCGGCGAACTCCTCCTGGGCCCACTCCAGCTTGCCGGCCTTCCGCAGCTGCTCCTCGAGCAGGTCGCGCAGCTCGATGAGCTCCTCGACGTCCAGCGCGGCGTACGTCAGCCAGGAGTGCGGCAGCGGCCGGGTCGACCAGTCGGCGGCCGAGTGGCCCTTCTCCAGCCTCAGCCCGAGCTGGCTCTCCACCATCGCGCCGAGGCCGACCTTCTCGTAGCCGAGCAGCCGGCCGGCCAGCTCCGTGTCGAAGATCGCGTGCGGGTGCATGCCGAGCTCGGCCAGGCAGGGCAGGTCCTGGCTGGCCGCGTGCAGCACCCACTCGACGTCCGCGATCGCCGCGCCGAGGGCCGACAGGTCGGGCAGCGGGACCGGGTCGATGAGCACCGTGCCGGAACCCTGCCGGCGCAGTTGCACCAGGTATGCCCGCTGGCCGTAGCGGTAGCCGGAGGCGCGCTCGGCGTCGACCGCGACCGGGCCGGTGCCGGCGACCAACCGGGCGACGGCGGCGGCCAGCTCGGACGGGGTGGCGACCGGTTCGGGGACGCCCTCGCGCGGCTCGACCAGCGGCACGGCCACCCGCTCCGGGGCGGTGGGTCCGGTGGCGCTCTCGCCGGTCGGGACGGAGTCGGCCGGGCTGAGCCGAGGCTCGGCGCCGGCCGGGGCGAGCTGCGGCTCGCCGGCCGGGGCCGGTTTCGGGCCACCGGCCAGGGCCGAGGAGAGCGCCGGGGTTGCGCCGTTAGGCGACGTGCTCTGGTCCGCGGTCGCCGACTCGGCCCCGTGTGCCGGCGGCTCGGTCACGGTGGCGGCGGCGTGCGGGTCGTCGGTCAGCGGATGATGCCTGCGCGCATGACGAG
>DATBFW010000003.1:0-22981 GCA_036558285.1 Mycobacteriales bacterium
ATGCGTCTGGTGCTGCCACCGATCTTCGACGGCCCCACCACCCGTGGTCTGTTCGACGAACGCACCGGCGTGTTGTGGGGCGTCGACTCGTTCGCGGCCATGACCACCGGCTCCGTGCACCACCGCGACGACGTCCCCCAAGACCTCTACGCCGACTCGTTCTCGCTGCTGAACAGCCTCGTCTCACCGTGGCACCAGTGGCTGGACCCGACCCGCTACGGACGGCATGTCGACTCCGTTGCCGACCTGCACCCCGACACGGTCGCCACCGCACACGGGCCACTGCTGACCGGCGATGCCATCGGCGACGCCTTCGACCGGGTCCGGGCCATGGCCGCGGCCCCTCGCGTGATGCCGCCGGGCCAGTCCGCGCTCGACGAGCTCATCGCCGCCACGGCGCTCGGCCGGGCGGCTGCCTGACCGCAATCAACCTCTCCCTGCGGGTATCGGCGTGGAAAGGAGTCCGGTGCGCATCATCGTGGTAGGCGGCGCCGGCACGATCGGCAAGGCCGCCGTGAAGGCGCTGTCGGATCGGCATGAGGTCGTGGTCGCCGGGCGGCGATCCGGCACCGTGCACGTGGACATCCGCTCGCGCGACTCGGTGCGAGCCTTGTACCACCAGGTGGGAAGCTTCGACGCCGTCGTCTGCGCGGCCGGTGAGGCCCATCTCGGTCCGCTCGACAGCATGTCCGAGGCGGAGTTCGTGCCTGGCATCGAGAGCAAGCTTCTCGGTCAGATCCGCCTCGTCCTGTTGGGCCGTTCGCTGATCTCCGACGGGGGCTCGTTCACCCTGGTGTCGGGTTACCTCCTCGACGATCCGATCCCGGTGGGAGCCGGCTTCTCGGTCGCGAACGGCGGGGTCGAAGGCTTCGTCCGCTCCGCCGCCCTCAGCCTCGACCGCGGCGTCCGGATCAACGCCGTGAGCCCGGGCCTGGCCGAGGACAGCGACGAGCAGTTCGCGCGGTTCAACCCGGGCCGCATCCCCGTGCCCATGGCCACCATCGGCGCCGCCTTCGTCCGCAGCGTGGAGGGGTGGCGCACCGGAGAAACCATCCGGGCCTGGTGACCGCTGGTCCACACCACCGATCCAGCAAGGTCGGTCGGCCGTGGCCTTCGACGTCCGGCCGGGCGCCCGTGCACGTCAGCATCGCGGATGTGCGGCCGTGCACCGGGCACCCCGGGCTGCGTTGTGCGGATGGCCCGCCACGGGCCACCAGGTGGCTTCACTGAAGCGCAAGGCTCAATGCGGCGGCCAGGCCGCTATCAACACGCCGCATCGTACCTACTGAGAGAGCACCGATCTCCCGAGTGATTTCGTCCTTGTACAACGCCTCGATGTCGTCACAGAGAACGCGGCCGACAAGTGGGGCGTCAGCTGCGACCATATCGACAATGGTGGGAAGAGCAGGCTTAGGACTAGTTGTCAGTCGGACAACCAGGACGTCGTCGAGGGCCCGATTTCGCCGATTGTTCGAGACCACCAAATAGTACTTCTCGCCGAGGTCCTCTCGAATGACTGCGCCGTAGACGCGACCACGAACCGGATCGATCGGTGTGGCGCTCACTCGTCCCCAGCCGACCTAGAGCGCCGCCGCTCTCGAAGCGCGCTGACCTCGGCCTCGTCGTCCGGACTCCGGGCGAGAGCGAGTTGCCGGTAACCCTCCTCCTCGACCTGCTCTTCCACACGTCGAAGCCCGACAACCAACAGAGCGTGGAGCATCTGGGCGTCACTGGTACCTGGCTCGGAGCCGAGCAGCAGGCGCAACGCGCGTCGCTGCGGAGACTCCGCGTCATGCAGCCGTCCAAGGTCCTCCAGATCCCGCTGAGTCAACGGCAGCGGCTTACGCTGGACCACACGCCGGGTGTCGCTCGCCATGCATCACATGATGACCCAAGAAGTGACGCACGGCAAGGTACACAATGAGCCTGCCGCACCGGTCGCACGCGCGCGAGCAGCAAGTTGGACTTCACCAGACACCCGCAGGCGTTTGGCGTACGCCGGCGGATAAGCGGTCACTAGACGCCGGAGTGGCACCGCGCCGTCTGAGGACGGTCACAGGCGCACGATCTCTGACGAGCGAGCAGGCGGTCGAGTGGCTCCCGCGTCCACGTGCCACCTCGCGCATCTGCTCCAAGGCTGAACCCCGGGCGACCGAGCAAGGACGCTCGGCTGGACTCAGCCAGGAAGGTCGTGATTGAGGTCGGCCAGTCCGCCGGTTGGCAGAGCGATCCAGCCCTCCGTCCTGGCCGCGGCGGCATGCTCAACGCCCGGCCCGGTGACCCGACCCAGTGCGGCGGCGCGGGCATTGAGAGCTGCGACGACCGCGTCCACCGCATGGTCGGACTGTCGGCACTCCTGTTCACGGGCGCCGAACCGCAGCCATGGCGCGGCGGACGCCAGCTGATCGACCAGTTCGTCCCGTACCCCAGCGTTCAGGGCGCCCTTGTAGCGGCGAAACGGCAGACCCCAGTGCTTCAACGCCGCGGCCGGATAGACCTCCACCACCACCCCGGCCCCGCTGCGGTCCACTGGACGACCCTCGGCCGCCAGCCGAGCCAGCAACCCGGCGCAGCGCATGGCGGCCAGGCCGATCCGATCCGCAGCGACGCTCAACGGAACCAGGCCCACGACCTCTCTGGTGACCAGATCCGTCTCCCGATTGGCGAGCAGTCGTCGCCAGTCCCTCCCAGCGATGTCGATCGGAGCCACGAACGCATCGGCCTGATGCTGAGCCACAAACTCGACGAACCGTCGCGGCCAACCCAACGGACAGTCGATCCCGACCTTGTCCGCCGGCATGATGCGGTCCAGCAGCACCGCATCATCAGCACCCACCAGCAACTCGCTGATTTCAGCGCTACCGGCGGACCAGGAGATCTGCGCGACCGCCGTGTTCACCGGCTCAGCTGCCAGGTCGACTCCAACCGTCAGCACCGACCGACCCTACGACCGCAACACCCGCGGATTGGAGCCACTTCAGGCCACTCGTTCCGCAACACTGATCTTCGGCTCGCGACCACCGCCCGAGGGTCCTGTGCAAGAGCCCATCTGCTGCGGTCGACCGGATCGGAGCGCATCACACGGAAAGTGTGGGGACACAATGAGGTCCACACGCTCGACGCATCCGTGCAGGTCGCAAGGGTGGAGCTGAGGGGACTCGAACCCCTGACCCCCACACTGCCAGTGTGGTGCGCTACCAGCTGCGCCACAGCCCCTTGGTACGGCGTAGATGGTACATGCTGGCGGGAACGCACTGGTGTGGGAGGTGGGGCGGTGTTCGAGCCGGCGGCCGAGGCGATGTCGACGGACGAGCGGGCGACCTTGCAGCTGGGCGCGCTGCGGGGGCTCGTGGATCGGCTGCTGGCGAAGGACGGGGTGCAGGGGCGACGGCTGACAGAGGCGGGGATCGGGGCCGCGGCCGACGTCGAGGACCTGTCCGCCCTGCCGACGACGTCGAAGCGGGACCTCTGGGACGCGTACCCGTTCGGGCTGCTGGCGGTGCCGCGCGACCAGGTCGTCGCCGTGCACGGCAGCAGCGGCACCGGCGGGCGGCCGACGCTGGTCGGGTACACCCGCGCCGACCTGGACCTCTGGTCACGGATGTGTGCCCGGGCGCTGGCCGCGGCGGGTGCGACGCCGGAATCGACCATCCAGAACGCGTACGGCTACGGGTTGTTCACCGGTGGCATCGGCATCCACCAGGGTGGCATCGCGCTCGGCGCGACCGTGCTGCCGATGTCCGCAGGGCAGACCGAGCGCCAGCTGACGATGCTGCGCGACCTAAAGCCGGACATCCTGACCTGCACACCGTCGTACGCGGTCTATCTCGGTGAGGCTGCGCGGAAGGCGGGCGTGGAGCTGAGCCTCAAGGCCGGTGTGTTCGGGGCGGAGCCGTGGAGCGAGGCACTGCGCCGGCAGATCGAGGACCTGCTCGGCATCAAGGCGTGCGACATCTACGGGCTGTCCGAGGTCATCGGACCCGGCGTCGCCTCCGAGTGCGTCGAGGCGCAGGACGGGCTGCACGTCAACGAGGACCACTTCCTGGTCGAGACGCTGGACCCGACGACGGGGAAGCCGACCGAGGACGGCGTTCCGGGCGAGCTGACGTTCACGACGCCGACCAAGGAGGCGCTGCCGCTGCTGCGCTACCGCACCGGTGACATCGCGTCGCTGAACCGGGCGCCGTGCGCATGTGGGCGCACGCTGGTGCGGATGAGCAAGGTGACCGGTCGGGTCGACGACATGGTCGTGATCCGCGGCGTCAACGTCTACCCGAGCGAGGTCGAGTCCGTGCTGCTCGCCCAGCCGGGCGTCACGCCGCACTACCTGCTCGTCGTCGACCGGCGGACGCCGACCGCTCGACTGCTGGTGGCCTGCGAGGGCGTCGTGGTCAAGGACACGTTGGACGACGCGCTGCGGCAGCGGCTCGGCATCCACGCCGAGGTGGTCGTGCTGCCGGCCGGCACGGTGCCGCGGGTCGAGTCCGGCAAGGCCAAGCGGCGGGTCGACTGGGCCGACGGTCCCGCCCCGCTGCCCGGACTGGAGACGGCGTGACGCACCGGCGGGTGGACGGCGGTCCCGCGCCGCTGCCCGGACTGGAGACGGCGTGACGCACCGCATCCCGGACCTCTGGGACGCCGACCCCGGCTACCTCGACACCGCCACGTACGGACTGCCGCCGCATCCGACGCTGCGCGAGCTCAACCAGGCGATCCTCGGCTGGCGTACGGGGCGGACCCGGCGCGCGGTGTGGGAGGAGTCGGTCGAGCGGGCCCGGCACTCGTTCGCCCGCCTGGTCGGCGCCGATCCGGCCGGCGTGACGATCGGCGGCCAGGTGTCGGCGCTGGTGGCGCTCGTCGCGTCCGCCCTGCCGGACGGCGCCCGGGTGCTGGTGCCGAGCATCGAGTTCACCTCGAACGTCTTCCCGTACGCGGTGCACGCGGCGCGCGGGGTCGAATTGGTCACCGCGCCGCTCGACGGGCTGCTTGACGCGATCGACGACCGGACGACCGCGGTGGCATACAGCGTCGTGCAGTCGGCGACCGGGGAGATCACCGACATGGCGGCGGTTGCGGCAAAGGCGCGCCAGCACGGGGCGCTCGTCATCGCAGATGCCACGCAGGCTGTCGGCTGGCTTCCCGCGGTGCACGCCGAGTACGCGGACGCGCTGGTGTGCGGGACGTACAAGTGGTTGATGTCGCCGCGCGGCACCGCCCTGCTGGCGACGACGCCGGAGCTTGCGGAGCGCATGGTTCCGCTGCTGGCCGGCTGGTTCGCGGGCGAGGACCCGAACGACTCGTATTACGGGCTGCCGATGCAGCTGGCCAAGGACGCGCGGCGGTTCGACCTCTCCCCGGGCTGGTTCGACTGGGTCGGTACCGCGACCTCCCTGGCGGTGGTCGAGTCGATCGGGCTGGCGGCCGTGCACGCGCACGACGTCGCGCTGGCCAACCGGTTCCGGACGGGGCTCGGCCTGCCGCCGGGGCACTCGGCGATCGTCAAGCTGGACGGGCGGCCGGACGCGCCGGAGCGGTTCGCGCGGGCCGGCATCCGGGCGGCGACGCGGGCCGGATCCGTGCGGGCTGCGTTCCACCTGTACACGACCGAGGCCGATGTGGACACGGCGCTCAACGTGCTCACAGAACGCTGAGATCCGCTCACCCACCGTTCGCCTGATCGGGGCATTCCTGCGACCGCAGCCCGCCGCAAAGATCATCGCGTGCGACGGGACCGCGGCCGGGCGCTGGCCGACGTCGACCGTCCTGGAAGCCCGCCGGCCCGCGCTCGACGTGACCATGGCGAGCGCGCTCGACCGCCCGCCTCCCCTGCTCGGCAACCGCCCGATCGTGCGCTCCCCGGTCGACCTCGAACTCGTCGTCCCGCTGGACCGCGTCGGCGCCGGGGAGCCGGCGGCGGACGCGGCGGCTCGGGTGGGGCGGATGCTGGCCGGGCGGGCGATCGAGGTGCTGCCGGCGGACGGCGCGGCGGGCGGCCGGCTCGGGATGGAGCGCGGTCGCGGCTGACGCCCTCGAGCTGGTTACAGCGCTGCGGTCACCGCCGCGGTGACCCCGGCCAGCGACACGTCCTGCACCGGCTTGCCGTCCACCAGCAGCGTCGGGGTGGCGAAGATCCCGTCCTGGTTCGCCTTGTCGGAGATCCGCGAGACGAAGTCGGCGTACTTGCCTGACTTCACGCACTGCGTGAACGCGGTCTGCTGCGCGCCGGTGATCCCGGCCCGCGGCCCGTCGGCGATCAGCTCGTCGTTGGTGACGTCGGCGCCCGGCGTCGGCTGATCACCGAAGACGATGTCGTGGTATTCGCGGAACCGCCCCGCGTCGGCGGCGCAGTACATCGCTTCCGCCGCCCGGGACGGGTACCTCGTCGGCGACTGGCTGTTCAGGTAGGACACCACGTAGTACTTGATCTTCGCCGTGCTCGAGTCGAGCCAGGTCTGCAGCTGCGGGCCGGCCGTCTCCACGAAGGTCTTGCAGTTCGTGCACAGCGGATCCTCGTACAGCTCGATCGTGACCCTCGCTCCCGACCGGCCGATCTCGACGCCGTTGGAGATGCTGACCGGCTGCGGCGACGGCGCGTCGGGCGTGCGCGCCGCCTGCACGCCGATGCCGATGCCGGCCGCAACGATCAGCAGCACGCCGGCCAGCGCGCCGGCGAACCGTACGCGTTCCTGCCCGGCGGCCGCGCGCTGCGAGGTGAGCTCGGCCTGCCGGCGCCGTGCCTCCGCCGTGCGCCGCGGCCCGACCCGCACCTCCGGCAGCCCGGACTCGACCGACCGGCGCACGGCGTCGTCCAGCGCGAACCGCGTCTGCGGCCACCACGCCAGTCCTGCCGCCAGCACGAGCAGCACGGCGACGATCGCGATGTCCCGCGGGTACGAGGTGGTCTGGCCGGTCGGCAGCACGCCGCCGGAGCCGAGGCAGCCGCACGCGATCCGCAGCCCGCGCGCCGCGGCCGCGACCAGCCCGACCAACTGCACCAGGAACAGCGCCGCCGACACCGCCGCGGCCACCCGGACGGCCAGCCCGATCAGCAGCAGCACGGCCAGCGCCAGGGCGACGAACGGCAGGGCGTAGCCGATCCCCCGCTCCAGCGCGTCGGGCAGCAACTGGTACGCCCGGACCGCGTCGACCGATGCCGCCGGATCCGTGATCCGCGCCACCGCCACCCACGCCCAGACCGCGGCCAGCACAAGCCGGACGACCGTGGCCCCCCAGACACGCACTGCTCAGGCTCCCTTCGCCACCAGCGGCAGATCGTGCCGCAGGTCGTCCGGGCTGCTGCCGGAGACGTAGGCGACCCTCGCATAGTTGTCTGTGCCGTAGAGAAGTTGCTCGGCCGAGTGGGTCTGCCCGTTCTCGGTCGCGACCGGGACCTTGGCGGCGGCCTGCGCCGCCTCCACCTGGGCCACCGTGCCGGTCAGCCCGACGAACTTGCGGGGCAGGTCCGGATCGAAGTTGCGCAGCCAGGCGGCGAGCACCGGGCCGGTGTCCCGGGCCGGGTCGGTGGTGACGAACACGACCCTGACCTGGCTGCGCAGCGGCTCGGGGGTGCCGCGCAGCGCCGCCGCGGTGCCGGCCATCGTGGTCGGGCAGACGTCCGGGCAGTGCGTGTAGCCGAAGAACAGCAGGGTCGGCACGCCCCGGGTCTCGGCAGCGAAGTCGTACGGCTTGCCGGCCGTGTCGGTCAGCGTGAACGTCGGCCGGGGCTGGGGCGGGTCGAGCTCGAGACCCCGGTACGTCCCCTGGGGCGTCGGCTGGGCCGAGATGGCCGGGGGCGCGGCCTGCGACGACGCCGTGCACGCGCTGAGCGCGACCGTGCCGAGCACCGCGGCTGCGACCAGCAGCGTCCTCACGATGTTGCTCCTCCCGGGGCCGGGGCGGTGATCGAGATGACCGGCACGTCGAGCAGGACCTGCCCCGCCTTGTCGAAGCGCAGCAGCAGGCTGACCGTGTCGCCCGCCTTGAGCGTGCCGGTCAGGTCCTCCAGCATGATGTGGCCCTTGGCCGGGGTCAGGCTGACCGTCGCGTTCGCCGGCACCTGCAGCGGCGTCGACGCGGCCTCGTCGCCCGGCTGCATCGCGGCCGAGTCGGCGTGCACGCTGGTCGTCCCGGCCGCCCCGCAGTACGCGGAGGACAGCCGGTCGGCCGTCTTCCCGTCGTTGCGCACGGTCAGGTACGCCGCGGCGACGTCAGGCGAGGCCGGCTGCCGGATGTACGCGTCGTAGACGGTCAGGTCGCCGACCGTGGTGCCGTTGACCGGGGGCGCCGGGGCGGTGCTCGCGGCCGCGGCGCCGGGCGTGTTCTGGCCGGCGTCGTCCCGGGCGCCGACGATGAGGCCGGCGACGCCGAGGACCACGGCCACCGCCGCGGCGACGAAGCCGGTGGGGACCCCGGGTCCCCGGCGCGGCCGGTTGCCGGCCGGCGCCGGGGCGGGGCTGGTGGTGCTGCTGCTCACGATGCTCCGGTCAGTGGGCTCCGGTGGACGCGGAGACGTGCTTCGGGGACCCCTCCACGGTAGCCCGGCGCCTGCGACCGGTGAGGGTCAGTGCCAGCGCGGCCAGCCCGGCGACCAGCCCGATGCCGCCGACGACGTATGCCCCGGTGACCGAGCCCTTGCTGGCGTCGTCGCCGCTCGCCGCGGCGGCCGGGGCCGGACTCGGCGCGGTGCTGCTGCCGGTGGCCGGCGCGCCGGCCGCGGCCAGCTTCAGCGTCGGCGCCGGGTGCTCGGGCTCCTCGGTGCTGCCGGCTGCCGGGATGTCGATCCAGGAGACCGTCTGCCCGTTGCTGTAGACCTGGATCGCCTTGAACGTCATCGAGGCGGCCTTCGGCAGCGGCCCCACCGACAGGTCGAAGTCCTCGTACTCACCGGGCTTGATGCCGCCCGCGGTCGCCTTCCAGTCGATCATCGAGACGTAGTCGGTGACCTGGTTGCCGTCGTCGTCGGTGATCGGCTGCGGCAGCTTGGCCCGGGTGACCGTGTATGCCCAGCCGGGCTCGGGCTTCACCGCCACCGAGGCGAGCGGCTGGTCGGCCGGCAGCTGCACCTTCAGCTCGGTGGCGTTGGCGTTGTCCATCTCGTTCGGCATCCGGAAGGTCAGCACGCCGAACGAACCCTGCGTCGCTCCGGGCGAGCTCACCGTCACGTGTGCGAGCGCCGGGAGGGCGGTCAGAGCGACCGCCGCGGTGGCTGCCGCGGCCACGGTGAGCAGCCTGAAGACAGGTCGGGACACGAGACGTCCTTTCAGGTGATGTGACGGCCCCGTGCCTCGGGGCGCGTTGTCGGGTGGTCTAGGTGACCTTCACGTTCACCTGGACCACGTCACGGTCGAATTCCGACATCTGGACCCGGACGACGAGCTCCCAGTCGCCGGTCTTGGTGAACGAGACCGACGAGGACGAATACTGCCCGGTGCCGGTCTTCTGCATCTGGACGTTGAGCGGGCCGTACTGGTCGGACGGCAGCGCCTCGGTTGCGGTCACCGCGCGGGCGTCGACCTGCTTGCCGCTCCGGTCGAACACCTTCACGGTCAGCGTGTTCTGGCCGACCTTGGCCGGGGTCAGCTCGACCTCGGCGGTGCCGCCGGAGGCCAGCGCCACGGTCTTGTCGACCGGCTTGACGTACGTGTTCCGGGCCGGAGCCTGCGACACCAGCACGGCGGCTATCGCGAGCACCACGACGCCGAGCGCCAGCTCGATGCCGACCGATGTGCGCAGGCGGCGGACCATCCGCCGGTCCTCGCCCGCCTCGCCGGTCTCCGGCTCGGCCAGCGTGGCGACCGAGCCGTCGTCCTCCTTCACCGACAGCGCGTGCACGACCGGTCGCACGTACCGGCGTTGCACGGCCTGGCGGCTGAAGTACGCCACCGCGACGATGAGCAGCAGGCCGATCACCTTGGCCAGCACCAGCAGTCCGTACGTGGTCGACCACAGCGCCGGGATCGGCCAGATCTCCCGCCAGGCCTGGTAGGTGCCGGTCACGGCGAGCACCAGCACGCAGCCGAGCGCCAGCCGGGAGAAGCGCGGCAGCGCCTCGGCCAGCTCCGCGGTCCGCCGACGCGGCAGCAAACAGGCGGCCAGGAAGACCAGCCCACCGATCCAGGCGCTGGCCGCGGCCAGGTGACTGGTGTCCGACAGGAGCGCCAGCGTCGGCGCGCTGCCCGCCGCCGCGTGCCCGACCCCGCCGTACGTGGCCAGCACGCCGAGGCCGCAGATCGCGGCCAGGTCCTCGTCCCTGGCGCGGGACTTCTCCGCCGTCCGCTGCGGCTCGCGCAGGATCCGTACGGCCAGCACGGCCAGCACGCCGAGCAGGATCAGCCGTGCGCACAGCATCCGCCCGTACGTGGTGCCGAGCGTGGTCTTGAGCAGACTGGTGTTGAGCAGGTCGAGCAAACCTGTGCCGGCCGCGTACGGACCCTGCAGGATCAGCCCGAGCACGGCGCCGGCCGTGGCGCCCCACCAGCCGTACCAGACCAGCCTGCGCGCCCGCGGGTCGGTGCGGCCGGCCGGCCAGCACAGCACGACGAACACGAGGCCGCCGAGCAGCACGATGCCCAGGAAGCCGACGAACCGGACGACGTCGAAGATCTTGCTGATCACACCGTTGGTGCTGCCGCCGACGACCGAGCCGGTGGCCGCGATCAGCGGGCCGTCGCCGACCACGAACGCGTACGCCCCACCGATCGGGTGCGAGTCGGCCGACGTGATCCGGTAGCTGACGATGTAGCTGCCGTCGCCGAGCCCGGATTTCAGCGGCACGGTGACGTTGCGACCCTCGACCTTGGCGTCGCCCTCGCTGACGATGTTGCTCTTGCTGTCGACCACCTTGAGGTAGCCGGCGCCGAGCGAGACGTCCTCGGAGAAGGTCATCGTGACCTTGGTCGGCGGGGACTGCAGCCGCGAGCTCTCCGCCGGGTCGCTGCCCTCGACCGTCGCGTGTGCCAGCGCCGGGGTTGCCCCGCTGATCGCGAGCACCGCCCAGGCACCGAGTAGTGCGAGGACGGCGAAGACCCGCTTGCGAGCCTTCGAGGGAGGTGCGGGCGCGGAAAGGGCAGTCACGCTGCTGATCCTGTCTCGACCGAGACGGTTGAACCAGCCCTAACACTGGGGGCCGCCGACCCCGTGCCCAGCGTGACCGGCCCGACCTCGTCCGCCACGCCGACCTCGACCTCCGGCGTGCCGGGCAGGCCGCGCGGGCGGTAGCGGTCCGGCGTGCCGGGCTGCTGCGGCGCAGTCCGGCCGATCGTCACGAGCAGCACCAGCCCGGTCCCGACCAGGAAGTGGCCGAGCAGCCGGCCGAACGCGAGGTCGCCGGCAGCGGCGTCGGAGGCGGCCACCACGGCCAGCACCGTGACGAACACCCCGACCGGCGCGATCAGCGCGTCCGCCGCCTTCGGCCGGGTTGCGACCATGAGGAACGCGACCGCCAGGGCCAGGTTCCAGGCGCCGACCTCGTGCGCGACATGCCCCGTGGCCATGTCGTCCTGCCCGGTCAGCGCGCCCGACCAGGCCAACAACGCCTGCAGGAACGCCACGACGACCAGCGCGGCCCGCGCGCCGGCGAACAGTCGGCGGCGGCCCGGCGAGCTCGCCGGGAGCTCGGCGAGCACCCTCGGCGCGAGGTCGGGGATGGCGGTCGCCGGGGCCAACCGGACCAGCCGGGTGACCCGGGCGGCCCGCCCGAACCACTCCCGGCAGTCCGAACACCCGCTAAGGTGCCCAGTCAGGGCATCTTCGGGCACGCCGTGCGGCTCCCCGTCGAGCTCGGCAGAGAGAGCTTCGCGATACTGGTCACAACCCACGTACAGTCCAGTCGGTCCGGAGAGGCGAACGGTTCCCGTGGACGTTCCTGTCGACGAGATCACCCTGGCGGCGCTGGCCGCCAGGGATGGCGACCAGGACGCCGCGGCCCGCTTCGTCCGCTCGACCCAAGCCGACGTCTGGCGGCTGTGCGCGCATCTCGGCGACCACGGCGAGACCCAGGACCTGGCCCAGGAGACCTACCTGCGGGCGTTCCGGTCGCTCGGCTCGTTCGAGGGGCGGGCCGGGGCGAAGACCTGGCTGCTCTCGATCGCCCGCCGGACCTGTGCGGACGCGGTCCGGGACCGACGCCGCCGGCCGCGCGTCGACCCCGGTGCGATGGTGCCGGAGACCGCCCAGGGCGGCGACCTGTCCGACGGGGTCGCGCTGCGCCGCCAGGTCGGCGCGCTGAGCCCGGACCGGCGGGACGCGTTCGTGCTGACCCAGCTGGTCGGGCTGAGCTACCCCGAGGCGGCCGAGGTGTGTGGGGTCCCGATCGGCACGATCCGGTCCCGGGTCGCCAGGGCGCGCGAGGACCTCGTCGCCGGCCTGGTCGAGCGACCGGGCCGCACCGGCTGACCGGCACACCGAACGGCCGAGCCGCACCGGCTGACCGGCACCAGAACGGCCGGACCGCACCGGCTGACCGGCACCCAGAACGGCCGAGCCGCACCGGCTGACCGGCACCAGAACGGCCGGGCCGCACTGGCTGACCGGCACCCCGAACGGGCCGGACGACCGGGCCGCACCGGCTGACCGGCGCCACCGAGCGGGTGCGACGGGCGGGCCGCACCGGCTGACGGGCCGCCGACGGGACTCTCGCCGACCGGCGGGTACCTTCCAGTTCACCTGCCGGCCACCTGGAGTTTCCGTGCGCTTACGTCTCACCCCGCGGGACGACCGGTTCTTCCCGATGTTCGTCGAAGCCGCCGAGAACCTGGTCTCGGCCACCGAGCTGCTGGGCGAGTTCCTGCACGTCACCTCTAACCGGGAGAAGCTGGCCGGGCAGCTGCGCGAGCACGAGCACGCCGGCGACGCCGTCACCCACCGGGTGATCCACGAGCTGAACTCCACCTTCGTCACCCCGTTCGACCGGGAGGACATCTACCGGCTGATCACCCAGCTGGACGACGTCATGGACGCGATCGAGGCGGCCGCGGACTTCACCGTGCTGTCCGAGCTGGAGACGCTGCCGGCCGAGATGGGCCGGCAGGTCGACCTGCTGCAGCGCGCCGCCCGGTGCACCGCGGACGCGATGGGCCGGCTTGCCACCATGACCGACCTCGCCTCGTTCTGGATCGAGGTCAACCGGCTGGAGAACGAGGCCGACCAGGTCTACCGCAAGCTGCTGTCCCGCCTGTTCAGCGGCTCGTACGAGGCGCTGACCGTGCTGAAGCTGAAGCAGGTCGCCGACGACCTCGAGGACGCGGCCGACGCGTTCGAGCACGTGGCGAACGTGGTCGAGACCATCGCGGTCAAGGAGTCCTAGACCGTGGATGCCGCCACGCTGGGGCTGCTGGTGATCATCGTGGTGGCTCTTGCGTTCGACTACACCAACGGGTTCCACGACTCCGCGAACGCGATCGCCACCTCCGTGTCGACCAAGGCGCTCACTCCGCGGGCGGCGCTGCTGCTGGCCGCGGTGATGAACGTGGTCGGCGCGCTGGTCTCCACCAAGGTCGCCGCCACCGTCGGCGCCGGGATCATCGACACGCCGTCCGGCAGCGAAGGCCTCGTCCTGGTGTTCTCCGCGCTGCTCGGCGCGATCGCGTGGAACCTGTTCACCTGGTATTTCGGGCTGCCCTCGTCGTCCTCGCACGCGCTGATCGGCGGGCTGGTCGGGGCGGCGCTGGCGGCCTCGCAGACCGTGCAGTGGTCCGGCGTGATGGACAAGGTCGTCATCCCGATGGTGCTCTCCCCGCTGGTCGGCTTCGGGCTGGCGTACCTGGCCATGATCGGGTTGCTGTGGGGGTTCCGAAAGGCCCAGCCGGGCCGGGCGAACCGCAACTTCCGGCACGCGCAGATCGGCTCGGCCGCGCTGATGTCCTTCGGCCACGGCACCCAGGACGCGCAGAAGACGATGGGCGTGATCACGCTGGCGCTGGTCACCTCCGGGCACCTGGCCTCGTTCCACGTGCCGATCTGGGTCGTGCTGGCCTCGGCCGCCGCGATCAGCGCCGGCACGTACGCGGGCGGCTGGCGGATCATGCGCACGATGGGCCGGCGGATCATCCACCTCACCCCGGCCGACGGCGTCGCGGCGCAGACGGTCGCGAGCTCGGTGATGCTCAGCACCGCGTACGTCTACGCGGTGCCGGTGTCGACGACGCACGTGATCACGTCGTCGGTGATGGGCGTGGGCGCGACCCGGCGGCTGTCCGCGGTGCGCTGGGGCGTCGCCCGCTCGATCGCCGCGGCCTGGGTGTTCACCATCCCGGCGGCGGCCGTGGTCGCCGCCATCTTCTACCTGCTCAGTTCGAGCGTCGTGAACTAGCGCAGCCGGCGCAGGTGCCGATGATCTCGACCGTGTGGTCGACGTCGACGAAGCCCTCGGCATCGGCGACCTGGCGGGTCCACCGCTCGACCTCGCGGCCCTCGACCTCGACGGTCCGCCCGCACGCCCGGCAGACCAGGTGGTGGTGGTGCCCGGTGCCGCAGATCCGGTAGACCGACTCGCCGTCCGGGCTGCGCAGCATGTCCACCGCGCCGGCGTCGGCCAGCGACTGCAGGTGCCGGTAGACGGTGGTCAGGCCGACGGCGTCGCCGCTGCCGCGCAGGTCGGCGTGCAGGTCCTGGGCGCTGGTGAAGCCGTCGCGGCGGGCCAGTGCCGCGCGGACCGCGGCGGCCTGCCGCGTCGACCGTCCCCTCGGTTCCGACATCAGCCCACTCCCAACGGCACCGGGCGGCGCCGCACCACCGGCGCCACCACCACGGATAGCACGAAGAACCCGCAGGCGGCGAGGACGATCGCCGCCCCGGCCGCCACCTCGTACGCCTGCGAGACGGCCAGCCCGAGCACGCCGCTGGCCATGCCGAGCAGCACCGCGAGCACGGTGGTCGGCCCGATCCGGTCGGACCACAGCCGGGCCGCCGCGGCCGGGGCGACGATCAGCGCGACCGCCTGGATGGTGCCGACCGCCGGCACCGAGGTGACCACGGTCAGCTCGACCACGAGCAGCAGGAGCAGGTCGAGCCGGCCGGCCGGGTAGCCGGCGGCGACCATCCCGCCGCGGTCGAACGCGCCGAACACCAGCTCCTTGCCGACCAGCGCCAGCGTCAGCGCGACCGCGGCCAGCACCAGCGCGGTCTTGACCAGGTCTCCGACCTGGACGGTGACGATCGAGCCGACGAGGTAGGCGGACAGGTCGCGGGTGAAGCCGGCCTGCGCGGACAGCAGCGCGACCCCGAGCGCGAACCCGGCGGACAGCACGACGCCGACCGCGGCCGCCGAGTCGCTGCGCGGCCGGGTGGTCAGCCAGCTCACGCCGAGCACGACCAGCACCCCGAACAGGCCCGAGCCGAGCAGCAGGTCGACGCCGACGAGCGCGGCCAGCACGACACCGGGGAAGGTCGCGTGCGTCATCGCCATCGTGAAGAACGACAGCCTGCGCAGCACCACCTGCACGCCGACGAGACCGCAGAGCGCGCCGACCAGCAGCGCCTCGATCAGCGCCCGCCGCGCGTACCCGTCCTGCAGCAGGCTCATGCCCGCACCTTCCGGACGGTGGCGATCGCGGCGGCCGCGCCGTACAGGACGACGAGGACGAGCACGACCGTGGCACCGGAGGCCAGCCGCAGCCCGTGGTTGACCGACGCCTGCCAGGACGCGACCAGCCCGAGCCAGCCGGCCAGCAGTGCGGTGCCGACCGCGATCAGCATGATCCCGGCCAGCCGGTCGGACAGCAGCCGCCCGGCCGCGGCCGGCACCACCAGCAGCGCGATCACCAGCACCGTGCCGACCGCACGGACCGCGGCCACCACGACCAGCGCGACCGCGAGGTTGAGCACCAGGTCGAGGGCGAGCACCCGGTAGCCGCGGGCCTCCGCGCCGGCCGGGTCGAACGCCCGGAACAGCAGCTCCTTGCCGAGCAGCGCGAGCAGCAGCAGTACTGCGGCACCGATCACCGCGGTGACGACCAGCTGCTGCCGGTCCACGGTGAGGATCCGGCCGAACAGGAACGCGGTGAGATCGCTGGTGAAGCTGGTCTGCCGGGACACCAGCACCACGCCGACCGCGAAGAACCCGGTCAGCACGATCGCCATCGACGCGTCCTCGGTCACCCGGGACCGGGCCGCGAGCACGGTGATGAGCACGGCCGAGAGCACCGCGAACACCAGCGCCCCCCAGACGATCCCGCTCGTGCCGGCGACCACGAAGCCGATGACCACGCCGGGGAAGACGGTGTGGGTGAGCACGTCGGAGACGAACGCCAGCCGGCGCAGCACGACGAACACGCTGACCACCGCCGCGACCGCGCCGAGCAGCAGCGCCTCGGCCAGCGCCCGCTGCATGAACGGGCTGCCGAACGGCTCCAGGAGGTAGCGCACCGTCGCACGCTCGCTATCGGGCCACGATCACGCTGTCGCCGGCGAGCTCCAGCGCCTGCCCGCCGTACGCGGCCCGCAGCAGCTCGGGTGTCAGCGTCGCCTCGGTCGGGCCGAACGCGACCTGGTGCTTGTTGAGCAGGCAGACCTCGTCGCAGGCAAGGTGGGCCAGGGCGAGGTCGTGGGTGGAGACGGCGACCGCGGCCCCGTCGTCCTGCAGCCGCCGCAGCGCCGCCAGCAGCGCCTGCTGGCTGACCGCGTCGACCCCGTTGAACGGCTCGTCCAGCAGCAGCAGCCGCGGCTGCTGGGCGATCGCCCTGGCCAACAGCACCCGCTGCCGCTGGCCGCCGGACAGCGTGCCGAACCGGTCGTCCTTCCGTTCGGCCAGACCGACCGCGTCGAGCGCCTCGTCGGCGATCGCCCGGTCCCGGGCGCCCGGCCGGCGAAGCCAGCCCACGTCCCGGTAGCGGCCCATCAGCACGACCTGCCCGACCGAGACCGGGAACTGCGCGTCGAGCGTGTCGACCTGGGGCACGTACGCGACCTCGCGGCGGGCCCGGGCCGGCGTGCTGCCGAGCACCTCGATCCCGCCGGACACGACGTCGACCAGCCCCAGCACGGCGCGCAGCAGCGTCGACTTGCCCGCCCCGTTGGGCCCGATCAGGGCGACCGCCTCTCCACCGTGGACGGTGCCGTGCACGTCCTCGACGACCCGGACGCGCCCGTAGGCGAGGCTGGCGTGGTCGAAGCGCAGCAGCACCGGCCCGGTCGGCTCAGACACGGCCGCCCAGCGCCTTCACGATCGTCGCGGTGTTGTGCCGCTCGGCCCCGAGGTAGGTCCCGCCGGGCGAGCCGGCCGGGCCGAGCCCGTCCGCGTAGAGCGAGTCCTCCCCCTCGACCACCTGCACACCGGCCTCGGCCGCCACCGTCTCCGCGGTCTTCGGCGGCAGCGAGGACTCCGAGAACACCGCCCGCACGCCGGTCTGCTCGATCTTCGCGACCAGGTCGGACAGCTCGTTGCCGGACAGCTCGGCCGACGTGTCGAAGCTCGGGATGATCGAGCCGACGAACGTGATCCCGTAGCGCGCGCAGTAGTAGCCGAACGCGTCGTGGTTGGTGACCAGCTTCCGCTGCGCGACCGGGATGGTGCTGATCTCGGCCTTGTTCTCGGCGTCGAGCGTGGCCAGCTTCGCGTCGTACGCCGCCGCGTTCCGCTCGTACCCGGCCGTGCCGGCGGGGTCCTTCGCGGCGAGCGCGGCGGCGATGTCGCCGACCATGATCCGGGCGTTGGCCGGGTCGTGCCAGATGTGTGGGTCGCCGGCCTTCTGCTCGTCGGTGCCATTGCCATGGCGGACCGTCACCCCGCGGCTGGCGTCGACCACCTCGCCCCCGTAGCCGGCCGAGCTGACCGTGTCGTCCAGCCAGGCCGCCTCCAGCCCGACGCCGCTCTTGACGACGAGGTCGGCGTCGGCGATCGCCTGGATGTCGGCCGGGGACGCCTCGTAGTCGTGCGGGTCGACGCCGGGCTTGAGGATCTGCACGACGTGCACGCGGTCGCCGCCGACGTTGCGGACGAAGTCGGCCACCACCGGCGTGGTGGCGACCACGTCGAGCTCGGCGTTCCCGCCGGGGGCGCGACCGGACCCGCCCGCGCCGCAGCCGGCGAACGCGAGCACCCCCGCCGCGACGACCGCGGCCACCACCCCGCCTCTGCGCACGAGACCAACTTAGCGAATTTGAAAACCGTTGTCATCTTCGACTCAGCTCTGCGGCGGGCAGCAGCGCCAGTCGAGCGCCCGGGCGCGGCGCAGCGGCGTGATCGTCGCGCCGGTGAGCGCGGCCCGGCAGCGCGCGTCCCAGTCCGCGGCCGGGTGCAGCCGGTCGCTGGTCTGGTGGTCGAGCCAGTCCCTGTCGAGCTGCAGCCGGAGCAGCTCGACCGCTTCCCGGACCGGGCGGCGCCGGTAGCGCAGGTCGCCGGCGAACATCCGCCAGGCCTGCCGGCGGAACCACGGCCGCGGCACCGGCTGCCGGTCGTCGACGACGTCGACGAGCAGCACCTGGCCGCCCGGGCGCACCAGCGACCGGATCCGGTGCAGGGCGCTGTCCAACTCCACGTGGTGCAGCGTGTACGCCGAGAACACCAGGTCGAACCGCCCGTCCGTGCCGGGCGCCACGTCCCGGAGGTCGCGCTGCTCGTAGCGGACGCCCGACCGGGGCCGGCGGTGCCGGGCGAACTCGACCATCGGCGCGGACAGGTCCACGGCCAGGACCTCGGCGAAGCGGTCGGCGAGCATGGCGGTCTGCACACCGGTGCCGCAGCCGAGGTCGAGGGCCCGGTCGCCGCGGGGCGGCAGGTGGAACATCAGCCACGCCCGCAGCTCGGCACCGAGCAGCGTGGAGATCCGGTCGTACCGGGCCGCGAGGTGGTCGAAGGTGCGCACGTCGACGGCGGTCATCACTTGCCCGGCAGCGAGATCGTCGGGTCGAGGAACTCGTTCGTGGCGATGTCGTCGGCCGTCAGCCCCGGCTTGAGCGGTTTGTGCTGCCCGGCGAAGATCGGCACGTCGATCGTGATCAGCCGGCGGACCCGGCTCGGGTCGAAGTCGCCGAGCACCGCGGTCTTGCCGTTCGTGACCAGCCCCTCGTCGCGCATCACCCGGACGGCCTGCTCGGAGCGGGCCGTCGAGTCGGTGTAGCCCTGCCGGGTGCGGTCGATGATCGACAGGATCGTACGGATGACCGGGCCGGGGTCGGCCATGAAGTCCACAGTGGACTGCTGCAGCATCGGCACCAGCCGCTGCAGGCAGGGGGCGAGCCGCTGCTTGTCGCCCGACCGGATCGCGAGCAGGTTGCGGTAGTTCGGATAGCCGGAGTCGGACACCAGCTGGTAGCGCAGCGGCTTGTCCCATGCCGGCACCTCGTGCTCCCACTTCCACGGCTCGGAGGTGGCGAAGCCCTGCACGGCGATCGCGCCGCGGGACGCGGCCAGCCGGGCCGGCGAGCCGTCGTACGATCCGTCCACCTGTGACCGTCGCAGCTGGCCGGTGCCGAGCAGGTAGTCCATGTAGGTGCGCTCGCCGTTGAAGAACAGCACCTTCGTGTTGGTCTGGCCGATGTCGGCGATCGTGTTGAACGCCGGGTACGTGGCCGGATCCCACATGATCACGAGCGGGTCCACGTCGTACGGGGTCATGACAGCGGTGACCGGCTGGCCGGCCGAGTTCTGGATGGCCTCGTCCAGCGGGATCATGCCGAGCGTGATCGAGCGGTCCGCGTACATCTGGGCCGACACCTGTTGGAAGCCGATGGCCGGGCCGCCGGCGCGGATCTCGATCCGGACGCCGGTGTCCACGCCGTGCGCGACGAGCGGGCCGGTCACCCGCTTGTGGTCGGCGTCGACGGTGTAGCCCCGGCCGAGCAGTTGGTACGCGACGAAGTGCTCGACCTGGGAGAACCAGGAGGTCTGCACGACGATCGGATCCGGGCAGAGCCCGCGCAGATCGGTCCGCGCGCCGGCCGGAGCGGCCGCGGTCCGGCCGCCCTCCCCCGCGGTCGAGCCGGACGCGCACCCGGCCGCCAGCGCGGCGACCAGGCCCAGGGCGAGCAGGCCGACCCGCCGGCCGACCGGGCGGGCTGGGCGGCGGGGAAACCGGGGTGGACCGTCCTCGGACAGCATGAAGCGACTCCTCAGAACTGGGAGTGATGACTGTTGGCGGCTTCATGATGCCGTTCTGCATCTCGATGGGCAAGATCGGCTGCTCAATGCGGCCCTGGACGGGCCTGACGCCTGGACGAACGAATTGCCCGGAGTTCGCCTACCGCGCAGCAACGATGCCTCCGCATGATGCATCATTGCGGTGGAGTGAAGGCGGTGCTGTCCCTACTGTCTGCGGGACGCCCAGCGAACGGTGGTGCCATGGCGGAGCAGGTCGGGACGGTGGAGGGTGCCGCGGGTCCGGAGGACCGGGCCCGGCTGGCGGCGTTCGGTCTGCGGATCAAGCTGCTGCGGGTGAGCCGGGGCTGGTCGCAGGAGCAGCTCGCCGAGGCGGCGGGGATGCACCGGACCTTCGTCGGGCAGGTCGAGCGCGGTCAGCGCGGGCTCAACGTGCTGGGGCTGTGGCGGTTGGCCGGCGCCTTCAACATCCCGATCGGCGACCTGTTCATCGACCCGGACGGCAAGCCGATCCCTTGACGCAGCTCTCCCTGATGGTGGGGGTGCCGTCGGCGGCGGACGCGGTCGAGTGGTACCGGTCGGCGGTCGGCGCGCAGGTGCTGTGGGACCTCGGGTCCGTGGTCGGGCTCTCCGTGGCCGGAGCGCCGTTCTTCCTCGCCGAGCCGGAGGGCAGCGGCTGGACCACACCGGCTGCGGCCGGCACGACGACGGTCCGGATCGAGGTGTTCACCGACGATCCCGATGCCTTCTGGGAGCGTGCGGTAGCGGCCGGCGCCAACGGTCACGACCCGGTGCGGGACCACGAGACGCCCTGGGGACAGCACCGTCAGGGCGGCTTCATCGACCCGTACGGGCACCGCTGGCTCGTCGGCGACGACTCGCCGCTCGGCGCCCACTAGCGACGCGCGCGTACGCAGAGGGGGCGCTGGGGCCGCCGGGGGGCCGACTGCCGTTGGATGGCGGCGCGCCCGCGGCCGGTGACGTGTGCCGGGTCGGTCTCCGGCCCCCCTCGCGAACGCGCCGTCACCAAGCAGAGCACCAAATCCCTCGCCACGATCGACGCCGACCGCCGCGCTGCCTGATCGGGCAGCGGGACTGCCCGATGGGTCAGGGGCGCCAGCGGGTGTGCCGGGTGCGGGGGACGCCGGCGCGGATCAGCTCCAGCCGGGGGCGCGGCCCGTCCGTGCGGCCGAGCTGCGGCCGCCGGCTGCCGGCCCGGAACGGCGCCGGCCACTCGGCACCCGGCCCGGCGTACCCCTGCTCGGCCGCGGCGTGCAGTGTCCACTGTGGATCGTAGAGGTGCACCCGGCCGAGCGCGCACAGGTCGGCCCGCCCGGCCAGGATCACCGAGTTGACGTCGTCCCACGACGAGAGCGCGCCGACCGCGACCACCGCGATGCCGAGCTCGCGGCCGACCTCGTTGCGGATCCGGTCCGCGAATGGCGTCTGGTACGACCGGCCGAACGCCGGCCGCTCCTCCTTCACCACCTGCCCGGTGGACACGTCGACCGCGTCGACGCCGTGCTCGGCGAACGCCCGGGCGATGCGCACCGCGTCGTCGACCTCGATCCCGCCGTCGTACCAGTCGGTGGCCGAGACCCGCACGCTCATCGGCCGCTCGGCCGGCCAGACCGCGCGCATCGCGTCGAACACCTCGAGCGGGTAGCGCAGCCGGTTCTCCAGCGAGCCCCCGTACGAGTCGGTGCGCCGGTTGGACAGCGGTGAGAGGAACGAGGACAGCAGGTAGCCGTGCGCGCAGTGCAGTTCGAGCAGGTCGAACCCGCAGCGGGCGCCGCGCACCGCGGCGGCCACGAACTGGTCCCGGATGAGGTCCAGGTCGTCCCGGGTGAGCTCGCGCGGCACCTGGTTGTCGGCCGAGTACGCCAGCGCGGACGGGCCGCAGACCTCCCAGTTGCCCTCGTCGAGCGGCTCGTCGATGCCCTCCCACATCAGCTTGGTCGAGCCCTTGCGGCCGGAGTGCCCGAGCTGCAGGCCGATCGCCGCGCCGGACGAGCCGTGCACGAACTCGACGACGCGGGCGAAGGCCGCCTCCTGCTCGTCGGTCCACAGCCCGGCGCAGCCCGGGGTGATCCGCCCGTCCGCCGAGACGCAGGCCATCTCGGTCATCACCAGCCCGGCACCGCCGAGCGCCTTGCTGCCGAGGTGCACGAGGTGGAAGTCGGCCGGCACTCCGTCGACCGCCGAGTACATGTCCATCGGGGAGACGATCACCCGGTTGCGCAGCTCCAGCCCGCGCAGCCGGTACGGGTGGAACATCGGCGGCGTGCCTGCGACCACGCCGGTCCCGGCGCTGAACGCGTCCTCCACAGTGGACACGAACTCGGGGTCGCGCAGCCGCAGGTTGTCCAGCGTCACCCGGCGGCTGCGGGTCAGCAGGTTGAACGCGAACTGCTCCGGCTCCTGGTGGACGTACCGGCCGAGGTTCTCGAACCACTCCAGGCTGGCCTGCGCCGCCCGCTGGGTGGACACCACCACCGGCCGCCGCTCGGCGTCGTACGCGGCCAGCGCCTCGTCCACTGTGGACTGCTCGTGCAGCGAGGCGGCCAGCGCCAGCGCATCCTCCATGGCGAGCTTCGTGCCGGAGCCGATGGAGAAGTGCGCGGTGTGCGCGGCGTCGCCGAGCAGCACCACGTTGCCGGCCCGCCAGGACTCGCACCGCACGGTGCCGAAGCTGATCCAGCGGGAGTTGTTGGCCCGCAGCGGCTTGCCGTCCAGCAGGTCGGCGAACAGGTCGCCGATCATCGCGATGGCGGCGGTGTCGCTCTCCCCCGGCGCGAACGACCCGGCGGAGAAACCAGCCCGCCGCCAGACCGCGTCGTGCATCTCCACGATGAACGTCGACCCGGTCGCGTCGTACGGGTAGGCGTGCACCTGCATCACCCCGTACGGGGTGCGCCGGACGTCGAAGGTGAACGCGTCGAACACCTT
>DATBFW010000004.1:0-19908 GCA_036558285.1 Mycobacteriales bacterium
GTCGGCGGGCAGGGCAGCCTGCGTCGGGCCGACGGCGGGCGACGCCGGACCGTCGGCGGGCAGGGCCGCCTGCGTCGGGCCGACGGCGGGCGACGGTGGACTGTCGGTGGACGGTGGGCGGGCGGTGGGGAGATCGGGGCGGCGGGTCTCGATCGTGGGCTCGTCGATGTGCGGTTCCGGCTGGGCGCCGGTCCGGCGCTCCCCCGCGGGCGGCTGGTGCGCTCCCGGGTCCCGCTCGTCGGCCCCAGGCCGGCCGGGCCTGGCGAACCAGTCGATGCCGTACCCGGGGCTGCCGGGGTGCGGCTCGCCCAGCGGCCACTCCTCCTCCGGCTCCGGCTCGGCCGGCACCTCGGGCTCCGGTGCCGCGCCAGGTGCCCGCGGCTCGGCCGCGACCGCCCCCATCAGCCGCGCCTTCAACGACGGCGGCGGCGCCTCGTCCGGCAGCGCGTACGCCAGATCCGCGACCGTGTAGAGCGACTCCCGCACGGTCGCCGTGCAGCGCGTGCACACGGGCAGGTGCTCGGCGAAGCGCTCCTCGTCCTCGGGGTCGAGCGCGGACAGCGCCCAGGCGATGGCGAGCGCGTCCCACTCGCCGTGCTCGCCGAACTGCTCGCGGGGGTCGACGGGCTCGCTCACGGCCGACCCCCTTCCGTGGGGTCGGCGACCTCGTCGAGGAGCAGACGAAGCCGGCGCATGCCCGCCAGCATGCGTGTCTTAACTGTGCCGAGCGGCGCCCCCGTGCGCTCCGCGATCTCCGACTGCGTGTAGCCGGCGTAGTACGCGAGCACGATCGCTTCCCGCTGCGGTGCGGGCAGCGCAGACAACGCCGTGCGTACCCGCTCACCGCGCAGTCCGGCCCACGCCGCGTCCTCGACCGGCGGCAGGTCGCTCGCGCCGGCCGCGGTGTAGTAGTGCGCCTCCTCCGCCAGGCTGGCCCGCCGCGAGCGCACCGACTGCTCCCGGCGCACCGCGTCCACGGCCTTGTGGTGGGTCGCCGCGAGCAGCCAGCTCGGGAACCCACCACGCTGCGGGTCGTACTTGGCCGGATCCCGCCAGAGGGCCAGAAAGACCTCCTGGACGACCTCCTCGGCGAACACCGGGTCGCCGGTGATCCGCCTCGCCAGCGCGAACGCCGGCCGCACGTACCGGTCGTAGAGCGCCTCGAGCGCCCCATTGTCACCGTCGGTGAGGCGGCGCACGAGCATGCCGTCCGAGACATCGGTCTCGGGCGGGAGCGCGGGCGGCCTCTCCATGACGGCGCTCTCCACGACAAGTCTTCGCGACACGGGGCAAACCGGTTCGCGAGTCGCGGTCTTCGACGGGCGACACCTTACCCATCCGCCTTGACGCGCATCGAGAACCCAGTCACGCGTGGTAAGAAGTCATGCACGGGGGGATCGAATGACCGGTCGAGTATCGGAAGTCCGTGCGGCTGTCACCTTACGGCTCGTGATGCCGCGTGCCGAGGTCTTCGTCGACGCCTCGCTCCGGTATGACCGCGATGACCCGTACGCGGTTCACCTGTCGTTCCTGACTCCCTCCGGCCGCGACCCGATCGAGTGGATCTTCGCGCGCTCGCTGGCCTCGGACGGTCTCCTCGAGCCCGCGGGCGACGGCGACGTGCGGATCTGGCCGGTGCCGGACGACCCGACCGGACCGGTGTACGTCGAGCTGCGCTCGCCGTCCGGCCGCGCGCTGCTCGCCCTGCCTCGTCCCGTGCTGGCCGAGTTCGTCGACCGGTGCCACGACGTCGTGCCGCCCGGCGACGAGGCGCGGTACGTCGACCTCGACGCCGAACTCGACCTGCTCCTGTACGACGACCTCAGCTGACCGCAGATCGGGCGCGGATCGCGACGGATCAGCGACGGATCGCGGTCAGGAAGAGATTGGCCCGGTGGAACAGCCGGGCGTCCAGCCGCTGCGGGCCGTCCAGCAGCCGGGCGACGCGGCCGGGCAGCAGCAGCGCCGGCACCTGCATCAGCCGCCAGTAGAGCCCGGCGCCGTCCCGCGCGGTCGGCTCGAACCCGGCCCTGGTCAGCGCGGCGAGCAACTCGGCCGGCCGGTAGTTGGTGTGCTCCGGCCGGTCCCAGGCCATGTCGCCGCGCAGGCCGTTGGTCGCGTCGACGAACCGTCGCTCGTACTCGGCCCGGCCGAACCGGCGCTGGTAGACCGCCCGGTGCAGGCGCGGCCGCGTGAGCTTCGCGTCGTCGGGATCGAGCACCGAGAACGCGTGCCGGGCAGGGACCGTGAGCGCCAGCACGCCGCCAGGGCGCAGCACGCGATGCAGTTCTGCCAGCGTGCCAGCCTCGTCGGCGACGTGTTCGAGCACGTCCAGCGCGCTGACCGAGTCGAAGACGCCGCTCGCGAACGGAAGCGCGGTGCCGACCCGGGCCAGCGGGAGGTGACGTTCGGCCCCTCGCAGCTTGCGGAGGTAGTCCGGGTGTGCATCGACGGCCACAACGTCCAGCTTGGTGTCCCGGTGCAGCGCCGCCGTGAATGTGCCGTCGCCGACGCCCAGGTCGAGGTGCCGGCCGGTACGGCCGGCGAGCTGCGCCCAGGCCCAGCGGTAGCGGGCCGACGGGTGCCGCTCGAACGGTCCGGGTGCCGGCAGCAGCGCCGCATCTAGCGCCTCGACCATCCGGACCGGGTCGGCCGGCGGCGGCAGCGGCGGCGCGGCGGCTAGCATCCGGGACTGCACCGCCGGATGGTCGGCGACCGCAGCGGCCAGGCCCGGCTCGTCCCCGGCCAGCACGCGGACCCGGCAGCTGGCCCGCTCCCCGGCGAGGTACGCGACCTGGTGGTCGTTGCGCATCTCACCGCGCGCCGCCTCTCGGGCCACTGCGATCGGCACCTTCCCGGCGCGTTGCGCGAGCCGCACGGTGTTGCCGCCGTGGGTGACGACGACGTCGGCGTCGCTGATCCGGTGCAGCGTCTCGGCCGGCCCCAGGAAGCGCTGGTGCGGGCACGGCGGCAGCACAGATGACGTACCCGTCTGGACGAAGACGTCGTGCTCGTGACACAGCGGCGCGACCGCCCGGATCAGCCGGTCGAACGGCCAGGGCCCCATCCCGACCGTGACGAAGACCGAGCTCACCAGAGCTCCCCGACCTCGACCGCGCGCCGGTGCCGGGCCAGCAGGTGCGGGCGCTGCACGACGACCTGGCTGGCCAGTCGGGCACACAGCCGGGCGGCGAGCCCGGCCCGGTCGACGATGTTGAACGTCTCCACCCACACCGCCCGCACGCCCGCGGTACGCGCCGCGAGGAACCAGGGCACGGCGACGCCGCTGCCCGCAGAAATGACGAGGTCGACCCGGGACGCGCGGAGTGCCGCCCGCGCAGCGGGGACGGCAGTCAGCACCCGATCCGGTCGGCCGGGCTTCAGTTCCGGCGTCCAGCGGACCCGTTCGCCGGCCAGCAACTCGCGCGTGTCCGGAGCGTCCACGGCGACCCAGCCCGCGTCGTACCGGCCCCACCACGGGCGGAGCGCAAGCAGGTCGGGCAATACGCCGCCGCTGGACGAGACGAGCAGTACGCGCGGCACTCCGACACCCTAGGTCGATCCTGGACATGACGTACGAGAACGTAGCAATGATGCCCCGCGAGGACCGAGAGGCGATAGGTTGTTCCCCGGGGTTCGGGATAGTTGGTCCGGGATGGTGGGGAGGTGCCGGGGTGCAGCGCGGGGCTGTGACTGTCGTGGGCGGCGCCGGATTCGTGGGATCGGCGATCGCCCGGCGGGCGCGCGGATCGGGACGGCCCGTGGTCAGTCTCGACCGGGTCCGGCAACCGCCGCCGCGGCTGCCCGTGGCGGTCGAACAACGGGCGGTCGACCTGCTGGTCGACCACAGGGAGCTGCCACCAGGGCCGGTCGTGCTCGCGGCCGGAGCGAGCGACCCGCACGCCGGCGACCCGTGGCGGCTGGTGCTCGACAACGCGGTCACGACCGCACGGCTGCTGCCCGCGCTGGCCCACCGCCAGGTGGTGCTGATCTCGTCGGCCGAGGTGCGCGGGCCGGCCGGCGGCGAGCTGCCGGTCGACGACACGATCATCGCCGACTGGTGCGCGGCGCTGCGCGACGTCGCCCGCCGGCCGTGCCCGCCGTGGCAGGTGGCGGAGCTGTGCCGGGAGCTGGTGGCCGCCGACCCGACCGGCCGCTGGGCCTACGCGCTGTCCAAGCGGGCGCAGGAGCTGCTGGTCCGCTCCGTGGTCGAGCCCGACCGGCTGACCGTGCTGCGCGCGGCCAACCTGTTCGGCCCCGGTCAGGACCGGGTCGTCGCGCAGCTGGGCCGGCGGGCGCTGGCCAGGCTCCCACTGGTCGTCACCGACACGGTGCGGACCTTCCTGCCGGTCGACGACCTCGCCGCCGTCGCCCTCGACGCCGAGCCGGGCGCGCTCGACGCCGGACTGGCTGCGCTGCCGCTGCCCGATCTCGCCGCGCTGGTGCTGGACACGCTCGGCGTCGACGTGCCGGTGACGATCGACCCGCCACCGCGCACGGACGTGTCCGGCCGGGTCGACACCGCCGAGTTCCGGCGGCGGCTCGGCGTCGATGACGGGCGGGCACGGCTGGAGCGGGAGCTGCGGTCGTTCGTGACCGGGCTCGCCGCCGACCGGCTGCCGGCGTTCTCACCGCCGCTGTCGGTGGTGCTGCCGCCACGGCCGCGCCGGCCGGACGAGGTCGCGGCCAGGACCCAGGCCTGTCTGGAGACCGGGAGCGTCAAGGGCGGCCGCTGGACCGCCGAGCTCACTTCGCGGCTGCGCGACGAACTCTCGCTGCCGGACGACTCGGCGCTGCTGCTGACCGCGTCCGGCTCGGCCGCGGTGCGGTTGGCGGTGCAGGCGATCGCCGGTCCGGTACGGCCAAACGACGTCGCCGTGCTGCCGTCGTTCACGTTCGCGGCGACCGGCGAGATGCTGGTCCAGCTCGGCTACACGCTGCGGTTCTGCGACGTGCGGCCGGACACCTGGACGATGGATCCCGACTCGCTCGCGGCCGCCCTGGCCGACGGCCACGCGGCGGTCGTCGTCGCGGTCGACGCGCTCGGCGCGCCGGCGGACTACACCGCGCTGACGAAGGTCTGTGCCGACGCGGGGGTGCCGCTGGTCGCCGACTCCGCCGCCGCCCTCGGGGCCCGGCACCAGGGCCGCCCGATCGCCACCCAGGCAGCCGCCCATGCTTACTCGCTGAGCTTCGCGAAGGTGGTCTCCGCCGGCGGGAGCGGCGGGGCGCTGGTCCTGCCGGCCGACGCGGTCGAGCGGCTGCGAGCTCCGGTCGACTGGCTGCGGTCCGTGCCGATGGTGGAGACCGCGGCGGTGGCCGCGCTCGACCTGCTCACGGGCCTCGACCTGCTGGTGCGCCGGCGGCAGGCGGTGGCCGCGCGCTACGCGCAGCTCGCGACCGTGGACGGGGTGCGACCACAGCAGGTGGCAGGCGGCGACGCGCATGCGTTCGTGCACTGGGTCGCACGGTTCGGCGGGGTCGACCGGGACCGGCTGGCGGCCGAGCTCGACCGGCTCGGCGTCCGCACCAAGCCCTACTACGCGCCTCCGCTGCACTGGCACGACTGGGGTCCGTACGCTGAGCGGGCCGGGCCGCTGCCGGTCTCCGACGCGCTCGGCCGCGAGGCGCTCGCCCTGCCGATGTCCTCGGAAGTGTCACCTATCCAAGCCGAACGCGTCACCATGGCAGTTCTCGCGGCGTTGACCGCCGCCCGGCGCTGACCGCTGCGCAGCGCCGGGCGGCCCTCCGGGCCCAGGCGGGCTTGCGGGCGGTCACGACGAGCTGCCTGCCGAGGGTCGGCCAGGTAAGGCTCAGGCGGGCTTGCGGGCTGTGACGAGGAGTTGCTTCCCGAGGTCGGCCAGGGCGGGCTCGGCAGCGAGGCGGCGTTCGACGGCGAGCTGCGCCGGGTAGTCGCGCTCGAGGCGGGTCAGCAGGCCGGCCCGGCCGTGCGCGGAGGCGCCGACGAGCAGGCCGGCCAGCCGCTCCACCCCGAGCCCGGCCCCGCGCACCGCCGCGGTGAGCTCGGCGGCGTCCAGCAGATGCAGGTCGGCGGCGTACGGGCCGACCTGCCACACCCCGCGCCGGGTCGCCAACCGCTCCAGCGCCTCGTCGGTGCGCCCGGCGGCGAGCAGCTCCAGCACCAGCGCCTGCCGCGAGTCGAGCAGCACGCAGACCGCGCCACCCGGGCGGAGCCAGCCCGCGCAGCGGGCGATCGCCGCCGCCGGGTCGGTCGTGTATTGCAGCGAACCCATCGCCAGCACCACGTCGGCCGACCCGGCCGGCAGCACGGCGTCCTCGACCCGGGACTCGACCAGCGTGACGTCGGTGCCCGCGAGCCGGCGCCGGGCCGCGGCGGCCATCGCCGGTGCCGGCTCGATCCCGGTCACCCGGTGCCCGGCCGCGACCAGCCGTGCCGCCCACCGCCCGACCCCGCAGCCGACGTCCACGACGTGCACCGGCACCGGCCCGATCACTTCGGCGCAGATCTCCCAGGCCAGGTCGTCGTACGCGCGCCGATGCGGGGCGGCGAAGTGCGCGCCGTAATCCGCGGCCAGCGCGTCGTACAGCGGCGCGCTCGACCTCACGCCGCGACCGGAGCCAGCGACCGCCGGCCCGCCCGCCACAGCACGTCGGCCGCGTAGGTCCGCGGCCGCCAGGCAAGGTTGAGCGCGTAGTTGCTGCCGCAGCCCACGCACTCCTTCCGGAAGAACCGCGCGTGCTCCTCCCGGTACGCGGCGCCGGCGACGATCTCTCGCAGCGTCATTACCCGCACGTTCGCCGTCGCGTCGTGCCCCCAGCAGCCGCCGACCTCACCGGTCGAGTGCACCATCAGCTTCAGCTGCGACTCCGCGCACGGCAGTGGTTTCTGCAGCAGGTCCGCGAAGTGCCCGCGCAGGTACGCCAGCTCGGAGTAGCGCGGCAGGAACCGGCGGTCGGCCCGCAGCACCTGCTCGACCTCGGCCAGCGCCGCGTCGACCTGGGCCTGGTCGACCCGCGCCTCGATCGAGACCTGGCCGTCCCGGAACAGGAACGTGTGGTCGGTGGCCAGGTTCAGGTAGAGCTGCACGCGCAGCCGCTGCGCCAACCGCATGATCTCCGGCAGCGCGGCCACGGTCGAGCGCATGACCGTGTAGTTCATCCGCACCCGCATACGGAGCTCGTCGCGGTGGACGAGCAGCCGCTGCAGGGCGTCGAGCGTCGTGTCGAACGCCCCGATCTTGCCGCGGATCCGGTCGTGCTGTTCGGCATCCGGACCGTCGACGGACACGTTGAACGACCGCACGCCGGCGCCGAGCACGGCACCGAGACGGCGGTCGTCGAGCAGGATCGCGTTGGTGTTCAGGTGCAGGGACCGGATCCCGGCGTCCCGGGCGTACGCCATGAGGTCCGGGGCGTCGCGGCGCAGCAACGGCTCGCCGCCGGTGAAGTTGGCCTTCAGGATGCCGAGATCGGCGATCTGGTCGATCACCCCGCGCCACTCGGCGCCGTCCAGCTCCCGCCGGGTGACGGTGCGCCAACAGGCGCAGCTGACGCACTTGAGGTTGCAGTTGTCGGTGAGGAAGAGCTCAGCGACCAGGGGACGCACGTGCAGCCGGGGCGCCAGGTGCTCCTTGACCGCCAGCCGGGCGAAGAACCCCGCCAGCCGCACCCTGTCGCCGACTCCGGTGACCGGCAGCGTCCGCATGAGCCCCCAGCCTAAGCCGCCTGCCCTCCGCCCGTCGCCCGCCCGGCGGCCGCCACCCGAGCCAGGGCCCAGCGCCAGACGCCAGTCCGGGTGTGGTGGAGCGGCCGGTTGCCGGCGCCCTGACTGCGGGCGGCCGGATTGCCGGCGGCCGGATTGCCGGCAGCCGTGGTGCGGGCGGCCGGATTGCCGGCGGCCGTGGTGCGGGCGGCCGGATTGCCGGCGGCTGGGGTGCGGTGAGGGCCGGGCCGGCGGCGGCGTCAGTGGATGGTACGGGCGCCGGAAATGGGGACTCCGCCGACGATCGTCGTGCGGACCGCGGGCGCGCCGAGGTGAGCAAGCAGGTCGGCCTCGTGCTCCGCCTCCAGCACCAGCAGGTCGCCCGGGTGGGTCAGCCGCAGCACGCCCAGCTCGGGCCGGCGCAGCGCCGCTCCCCCGCCCGCGGTCGCGGCCCGGATCGCCTCCGGCACCGTCAGGCCGAGCAGCGGCGCCGCCAGCTGCAGCGCGTACGGCACGGACTCGCACCAGGACGTGCCCGGATTGCAGTCGGTGCCGAGCGCGAGCGTGACCCCGGCGTCGCGCAGCACCCGCGCGTTGTCCCAGCCGCCGTGCGTGCTCAGCGTCGCGGTCGGCAGCAGCACGCCGACCACCCCGGCCGCCGCCATCGCCTTCGCCCCGGCCTCGTCGACGTGCTCCAAGTGGTCGGCGGACGCGCAGCCGGTCTCCGCGGCCAGCGCGGCGGCGCCGGTGTGGCTGAGCTGCTCCGCGTGCAGCCGGCCACCGAGCCCGGCCGCGGCGCCGGCCCGCAGCAACGTCCTCGCCTCGTCGACGGTGAACGCGCCGCGGTCGCAGAACACGTCCAGCCAGCGGGCGCCGGCGTCGACGGCCGCCGGCATGAGATCGGCCAGCGCGCCGACGTGCGCGGACCGGTCCACCCCGGCCGGGACGACGTGCGCCAGCAGGGTCGGCTCGACCCGCAGCGGCACCCGGTCGGCGAGCCGGCGCGCCAGCCCGACGAGCCGCAGCTCCGCCGCCGGGTCGAGCCCGTAGCCGGTCTTCACCTCGACCGTCGTGGTGCCGTTCGCGGCCATCCGCCCGAGCCGGACCGCGGCCAGGTCGAGCAGCTCGTCGTCGGGTGCCGCGGTGGTGGCCGCGACGGTCGACGCGATGCCGCCGCCGGTGTACGACTCGCCGGCCAGCCGGGCCGCGTACTCGTCCCGCCGCGAGCCGGCCCACAGCGCGTGCGTGTGCGGGTCGACGAACCCGGGCAGCACGCAGGCGCCGTCCGCGTCCAGCTCGGGCGCGTCGGTGATCGTCCACGGCACCCGCTCGTCCGGGCCGATCCAGGCGACGACCCCGTTGCGGATCGAGACCGCGGCCGGCCCAGGCACCGGTGGGCCGTCGTTCGTGACGATCCGGCCCGCCCGCCGGACCAGCAAGTCCCCGACCGGTGGCACTAGCCCTGCCACCCGGGCGCGTGCGTCGACGGGTCGAGCGGGATGCGGATGCCGACCTCGCGGGCGGTCCGCTCGGCGATCTCGTAGCCGGCGTCGGCGTGCCGCAGCACCCCGGTGCCCGGGTCGTTGGTGAGCACCCGCTCGACCCGTTCCCGGGACTCGGGCGACCCCTCGGCGACGACCACCACGCCGGCGTGGATCGACTTGCCGATGCCCACCCCGCCGCCGTGGTGCACCGACACCCACGACGCCCCGGACGCGGTGTTGACCAGCGCGTTGAGAATCGGCCAGTCGGCGATCGCGTCCGAGCCGTCGCGCATCCCCTCGGTCTCCCGCTCCGGCGAGGCGACCGAGCCGGCGTCGAGGTGGTCGCGGCCGATCACGACCGGCGCGGAGATCGTGCCGCGGGCGACCAGGTCGTCGAACGCGGTGCCGGCCACGTGCCGCTCGCCGTATCCGAGCCAGCAGATCCGGGACGGCAGCCCCTGCCCCTTCACCCGCGCCTCGGCGAACCGGATCCACCGGTGCAGGCCGTCGTCGTCCGGGAACGCGTCGAGCACGGCCTGGTCGGTCGCGGCCAGGTCGGCCGGGTCGCCGGACAGGCAGGCCCACCGGAACGGGCCGGCGCCGCGGGCGAACAGCGGCCGGACGTAGGCCAGCACGAAGCCCGGGTAGGAGAACGCGTCGGCCAGCCCGGCGTCCTGGGCCTGCCCGCGCAGCCCGTTGCCGTAGTCGAAGACCACCCGGCCCGACCGGGCGAACGCGACCATCGCCGCGCAGTGCTCGGCCATCGACTCCTTCGCCCGCCGGACATACTCCTCCGGCTTGGCCCGGCGCAGCTCCAGCGCGTCCGCGAGGCTCAGCCCGGCCGGTACGTAGCCGTTGAGCGCGTCGTGGGCCGAGGTCTGGTCGGTGACCACATCGATGTCCGGGCAGGTCGCCTGCAGGTGGCCGAAGACCTCGGCCGCGTTGCCGATCACCCCGACCGACAGCGGCCGCCGCTCCCGCTTCGCCTCCAGCACCAGCCTCAGGCCCTCGTCCAGCGAGCCGGCGATGACGTCGAGGAAGCCGCCGGTCAGCCGCCGCCGCGCCCGGGCCGGATCGACCTCGACGCAGAGCACCGCGCCGCCGTTGCCGGTGACCGCGAGCGGCTGCGCACCGCCCATCCCGCCGAGCCCCGCGGTCAGCGTGAGCGTGCCGGCCAGCGTGCCGCCGAAGTGCTGGTTGGCCACCTCGGCGAAGGTCGCATACGTGCCCTGCAGGATGCCCTGGGTGCCGATGTAGATCCACGAGCCGGCGGTCATCTGCCCGTACATGGTCAGGCCGGCGTCCTCCAGCTCCCGGAAGTGCCCCGGGGTGGCCCACTTCGGGACCAGCAGGGAGTTCGCGATGAGCACCCGCGGCGCCTGCCCGGTCGTCCGGACGATGCCGACCGGCTTGCCCGACTGCACGAGCAGCGTGTCGTCCGGGGCCATCGTGGTCAGCGACTCGACGATCGCGTCGAACGACCGCCAGTCCCGGGCGGCCCGCCCGGAGCCGCCGTAGACGACGAGGTCGTCGGGCCGCTCGGCGACGTCCGGGTCGAGGTTGTTCTGCAGCATGCGCAGCGCGGCTTCGGCACCCCAGCTTCGCGCCGTCCGCCGCGGGCCGCGGGGCGCGCGGACGAGTCTCGATCCCTGCATGAGCCCGACCGTATCCCTCCCGGCCGGCGGTGCGGCCCTCGCCGGACCGGACCGTACGGTGGTCCGCCACACTGTGCCGATGACCGTCCGGTCCCGTCCGGGGCGAGGGGCCGTGCTCGCCGCGGCGCTGGCCGCGCTGGCGATGGTCGGCTGCACGTCCGCGCGCCCGACGCCGCCACCGCCGACCGCGCCGGCCACCCGTCCGACGGCGCGACCGGCTGCGGCGCCGGCGTTCCCGGCCGCGGAGGAGCGGACCAGACGCGGCGACCCGGACTGGTCGGTGGTCGAGGTCGGCGGCCAGCACGACGTCGAGGGCTACACCGACCACGACAGCGTGCTGCCGGGCCAGCCGGTGCAGCTGTTCGTCTCGACGATCGCCCACCACGTCCGGGTCCGCGCGTACCGGATGGGCTGGTACGGCGGCGCGCGGGCGCGGCTGGTCTGGCAGTCGGCGTCGGTGCCCACCCGGCTGCAGGCGGCGGCGCGGGTCACCGGCCGGACGCACACCCCGAGCGCGCCGTGGCGGCCGACGCTCACCGTGCCGACCACCGGCTGGCCGGCCGGCGACTACCTGCTCCGGCTCGACACCGACCGCGCAGCGCTGCGCCGGTTCGTCCCGCTCACCGTGCGGACGCCGGCCAACCGGGGCGCGGTGGTGCTGGTCAACGCCGACACGACCTGGCAGGCGTACAACGCCTGGGGCGGCTACAGCCTCTACCACGGCCCGGACGGCGGCCGGGCCGACCGCTCCCGCGCGGTCACCTTCGACCGGCCGTACGACTATGGCGCCGGAACGGCCGACTTCCTCGGCGCCGAGCTGCCGCTGGTCGCGCTGGCCGAGAAGCTCGGGCTGCGGCTCGGCTACGCCACCGACGTCGATCTGCAGCGCGACCCCGGCCTGCTGGCCGGAGCGACGGCGGTGATCTCGCTGGGACACGACGAGTACTGGTCGCCGGTCATGCGGGCGGCGCTCACCCGCGCCCGCGACGCCGGCACGAACGTCGCGTTCCTCGGTGCGAACGCGATCTACCGCAAGATCCGGTTCGGCAGCACCGGGCTCGGCCCGGACCGGTTGGAGATCAACTACAAGGACGACACCGACCCGATCGGCCGGACCGATCCGGCGCAGGTGACGACCCAGTGGCGGGACCCGCCGTCCAGCGACAACGAGAGCAGCCTGACCGGCACCGACTACGGCTGCAGCCCGGTCCGCGCGCCGATGGTCGTGGTCGACCCGGCCAACTGGCTGTTCGCCGGGCTCGAGCTGTCCGCCGGCAGCCGGCTGCCCGGCCTGGTCGGCTCCGAGTACGACCGGGTCTACCTGGGTGCGCCGACCCCGCGGCCGATCGAGGTGCTCACCCACTCACCGCTGGTCTGCGACGGGCGGGCGGACGCGGCCGAGGCGGCGTACTACACCACCCGGTCGGGCGCGGGCGTGTTCGACTCGGGCACCAGCGACTGGGTCGCCGGGCTGGACTCGCCGACCCCGGTCGTCCGCCGGGTGGTGACCGCGGTGACGGCGCGGCTGCTGGCCGCGTTCGCGTCCGGGCCGGCCGGGCCGGCGCACCCGGCCCGGGACACGGCGCCCCGCTTCCGCTAGCAGAGACGGTTGCGCCGCTCCCCTGCACGGGAGGGGGAGCGGCGCAACCCGCGGCCGGACGAACCCACCCGGGACACGGAGCACGTCGGGGGCTCGCGCCCCGCGTCGATGCCGGGACGATGGGCGGCCGCGCGGCGAGCCGGCGGGTACGGCTCGGACCGATCGGGGATTGGGAACTGACCTCATGACGCCGTGGGCGCAGCGCTGCGGCCCGACGGCGCGACGTGGATTGCCACAACCAGCGGACCACACCGACGCGGGGCCCGGGTAGCCGCGGATGCGAAGTGCTCGACCGCGCTTGCGAACCCGTTGCGCCGGTCAGCCCTCTCAGCCCTCTCAGCCCTCTCAACCCTGCAGGGTCCGGCTGGGCAGCACGGCGAACGCCGTCCGGTAGTGGGCGGCGAACAGACTCGGGTTGAGGAAGCCCCACCGGGCCGCCACGGCGCTGACGGTGATCGTGCCGGGGACGGCGTCGTGCAGCTGGTCGTGCGCGTGCTGCAGCCGCACCCGACGCAGGTACGCCGACGGCGTGGTCCCCAGGTGGCGGCGGAAGGCGAGCTGGACGGCGCGGGCCGTCACGTGCGCAGCGCGGGCGATGTCCGCGACGCTGATGTCGCAGTCGGCGTTGCCCTCGATGAACGCAATCGCGCGGCGCAGCGTCGCCGGGTGGGCGTCGTGCCGGTCTTCGATCGTGGGCTCGGCGAGCGCCGTGTTGGGGAAGGTCGCGAGCGCGGTCGCGACCAGCAGCCGGGCCGCGTTGCCGGCGACCAGCGGGTGGCTCACGCCGGACGAGCCGTTGCGCGCCTCGGCGTGCACGTACGCGTACGTGCTCTTCCACCGTTCGGTCGCCCGGGTCGAGACGGCCTGGTAGCCGGTGAACCGGACCGGACGCTCCACCCGGCCCGGCGCCGACTCGGCGACGTCGTCCAGCAGCGTCGGGTCGACGACGGCAAGGTCGACGGCGGTGTCGTCGATCGCGGCCGTGTAGGGGTGGTCCGGGTAGGCCGCCAGGAAGACCTCGCCGGGCAGGTAGTGGCGCACGCACCGGTCCGAGGCGTGCCGCACCCGGCCGCCCGTCAGCTGGCCGAAGACGTACGCGCCGAGCGGGTCGCCGTCGGCCTCGAACGCCATCGACAGGCTGACCCGGTCGAACCGGACGCTGCCGAGGGTGGCCGACGCCAGCCGCATCCCGGCCGGCCGGCCGCCGACCACCGCGATGCGGATGGCCCCGTAGGTGGTGCTGAGGATCTGGTGGACGGTGTCCAGATCGGCGGCTTCGACGCGCTGTTCCATGTGCCCCGTCACTGGGTCGAGAAATCGCATCCGGTCCGTACCCAGGTCCGGCGAATGCGAAGCCTGCACCAAGTTCGGCGCACGGTCAGGCCAGCCGCCCGGCGACCTCCTCGGCCGCGGCAACCAGCTCCGGCAGCAGCGTCCGGACCGCCTCGATCTGCGGGGTGACCTCGCGGTCGACGTCCATCGCCGGCACGTGTGCGCGGACGAGCGCGTGCACGGCCGACGCGGCCGGCCCCGGCACCGCCGTGTCCGCCCGCAGGTCGATCGCCTGGGCGGCGCAGAGCAGCTCGACCGCGAGGACCGTCGAGACGTTCGCGAGCACCTCACCGGCCTTGCGGACGGCGTGCCAGCCCATCGACACGTGGTCCTCCTGGTTGCCGCTGGTCGGGATGCTGTCCACGCCGGCCGGGTGGGCCAGCACCTTGTTCTCGGCCACCAGCGACGCGGCGGTGTACTGGGCGAGCATGAAGCCGGAGTTCGTCCCGGCCCGGCGGGCGAGGAACGGCGGCAGGCCGCGGGAGGTCGCCGGGTCGAGCAGCCGGTAGACCCGCCGCTCGCTGATGCTGCCCAGCTCGGCCGCGGCCATCGCCAGCATGTCGCCGGCGAACGCCAGCGGCTGACCGTGGAAGTTGCCGGTCGACATGACCTCGTACCCGTCGCCGTCGATCTCGTCGACGACGACAGGGTTGTCCACGACCGAGGCGAGCTCGATCTCCACGACCCGCCGGCAGTACGCGATGGCGTCGCGGGAGGCACCGTGCACCTGCGGCGCGCAACGCAGCGAGTACGGGTCCTGGACGGCGTGGTGGGAGTGCCGGTGGCTGGCCAGCAGCGGGCTGTGCGCCAGCAGCCGGCGCAGGTTGTCGGCGCTGGCGAGCTGCCCGGGATGCGGGCGAATGCGGATCACCCGGTCGTCGTACGCACGGTCGGTGCCGAGCAGCGCCTCCACCGACAGCGCGCACGCGACGTCGGCGGCCCGGGCCAGCGCCTCGGCGTCCGCCACCGCGAGCGCGAGCAGCGCCTGCATCGGCTCGGTGCCGTTGATGAGCGTGAGCCCCTCCTTCGGCGCGAGCACCAGCGGCGCGAGTCCCTCGGCGGCGAGCACGCCGGCGGCCGGGCGGCCGTCCAGCAGGCCCTCGCCGACCAGTGGCAGCGCGACCGCGGCGAGCTGGGCAAGGTCGCCGGACGCGCCGACCGAGCCCTTGGCCGGGACGGTCGGCAGCAGGTCGCGGTCGAGCAGCTCGAGCAGCCGCTCCGGCAGCTCCGGGCGGCAGCCGGACGCGCCGGCCGCGATCGTGCGGGCCCGCAGCAGGAGCAGCGCCCGGACCGCGTCCGCGGGCAGCGGGTCGCCGGTGCCGGCGGCGTGCGAGCGCACCAGCGCCAGCTGCATCGCCTCCAGGTCCTCACGGGCCACCGACACGTCGGCGAGCGCGCCGAACCCGGTGCTCACGCCGTACACGACCGCGCCGCGCTCGACCGCCTCGGTGACGACGCGGCGGGCGGCCGCCATCCGCTTGGGCACGTCCGGTCCGAGCTCGGCCCTGGCCCGGTGCCGGGCCACGTCCACCACGTCGTCGAGTGCGAGCCCGTCGCCGTTGACGAGAATCGTCCGCATTCCCAGGACCGTAGCGCCGGCTATCCTCCGCCGGTGCGGACGCTGCTCGACTGGATCGACCGGGTCAACGCCGCTCACCCGTGGAGCCACAACGACCACTACATCCCGTGGATCCTGCGGCAGCTGCCACCGGCCGCCGAGCGCGCGCTCGACGTCGGCTGTGGCACCGGCACGCTGCTTCGTGCGCTGGCCGGCCGGGTCGCGGTGGTCGACGGGATCGACTGCGACCCGGCGATGGCGGCCCGGTCCGGCGCCCGCCGGGCGGACCTGTTCGACTTGCCGCCCGAACCCGCGTACGACGTCGTCACCACGGTGGCCATGCTTCACCACGTGCCGCTCGAACCGGGCCTGACCCGGCTCCGCAGCCTGCTGCGACCCGGCGGGCGGCTGCTCGTCGTCGGCTGCTACCGGCAGGCGACCGCCGCCGACCGCGCGACCGACCTGCTGGCCGTACCGGCGAACCTGGCGATCGGTGTGCTGGCGGGCCGGCGCGCCGGGGACGCGACGCCGGCGCCCACCGCGCCGGCGCGGGAAACCCTGCGAGAGATCCGGGCGGCGGCCCCCGCGGCGGCCGTGCGCCGCCGGGTGTTCTGGCGGTACACGCTCGTCGAGGACGCCGCGGGGTGAGCCCGGGTCAGCCCGCGGAGCGGCCGAAGTCGGCCAGCAGCTGGGTCTGCGCGTCCGCGTCCGGGGGCACCGGTGGGCGCGCCGCCACCGCGCCGGCGGACCGGTAGGCGTCGGCCACGTCGGCGAACCAGGCTCGGCACACGTCGACCAGCTCGGGATCCATCCGCTCGTCCGCGCCGATCCCGCGGGCCAGGTCCCAGCCGTGCACCAGCAGGTCTGCCATGAGCTGCATCGCGTACTCGCGGCCCGGGAAGTCGCCGAACGACAGGTGCACGGTCCGGTCCATCGCGTCCGGGTCGTCCACCGCCGCGCTCGCCGCCGCGGCGGAGTCGTCCCAGGCGGCGACGGGGTCGTCGCCGAGCAGGTCGCCGTCGAACCGGTCGCCGACCTCCTGGACCGTGCCGCCGGCGAACAGCGGCACCGCCCACCGGTTCTCCCCCACGACATGGTTGACCAGCGCCCGGACGTCCCATTCCGTGCACGGGGTCGGCGCGGCCCACTGGTCGTCCCGGACGGCGTGCACGTGGTCGCCGAAGGCGCCCATCGCCCGGTGGTAGAGCTTGCGTACGTCGGTGGCCATCGTCCCCTCCCGCTGCCGGGCCGCTGCGCCCGGCGGGATCCCGGTCGGCGCGGCTTCTCCGCGCGGATGTCAACCCGGACCGTCCCGCCGCGACGGCCGGTCGGGTACCGCTGTCCCGCTGCCGGTCGGCGCGCAGTCGGGGGGTCCCGGCGGCGGCCAGCAGGCGCTGCCCGGACGCGCGCTCGGACCGGTCCGGATTCCCCGAGCCGGCTCTCGATTAGCCGACCGGCCGGTCGTAGCGTCCTGGGCAGCCGGACGACCGGCACGGCGACCCGGTGGATCCGGCCGACGACGACGTCTCGGGGGAGGATCCATGTTCGTCCAGGTGATCCACGGCAGGACCGGCAAGCCGGAGGAAGTCCACGCCGCGATGGAGCGGTGGGTGACGGAGCTGGCTCCTGGGGCCGACGGCTGGGTCGGCTCCACCGGCGGGGTGACCGACGACGGCCGGCTGATCGCGCTGGCCCGGTTCGAGTCGGCCGACGCGGCGCGGCGCAACAGCCAGCGGGCGGAGCAGGACCGGTGGTGGCGGGAGACCGCCTCGCTGCTCGACGGCGACGCCGGCTTCGCCGACAGCGAGGACGTGACGCTCGACCTGGTCGGGAACCCGGACGAGGCCGGGTTCGTCCAGATCATGCGCGGTCACGGCACGGACACGGCGCGGGCCCGCGAGCTGATGACTCAGGACTCGGAGAAGTGGGCCGCGTTCCGGCCGGAGATCCTCGGCACGGTCGCCGTCGGACACCCCGACGGCGGCTACACGGTCGCGATCTACTTCACCTCGGAGGCCGACGCGCGGGCCGGCGAACGCAAGGAGCCGCCGCCGGAGCTGGCCGCCCAGATGGAGGAGATGAACAAGCTGATGACCGAACAGCCGGAGTTCTTCGACCTGAAGCAACCCTGGCTCTACTCCCGCTGACCGCTGACACGGCCCCGCACCGACCGCCGAACGGCCGGCGCGGGGCCGGAGTCGAGGTCAGAGGGCCACGATGCCCTCGCCGCCGACGGCGCCCGGCACGGTCACCGAGCCGACCGGGGTGAGGGACCCGCCGGCGCCGATCCGGTACGCGTCGACGATGCCCGCGGCGCCGGCCTGCACGTACAGGAAGCGGCCGTCGGAGGAGGCGGCGGCGTCCACCGTGCCGGCGTCGGTCGCGGTGGTGCCCACCCCGGTGAGGGTTCCGCGCCGGTCGACGGCGAACCGGGAGACGGTGCCGCTGCCCGCGTTGGACAGGTAGAGCGTGCCGCCCGCGGAGACGATCCAGCAGGTCGCGGCCTGGCCGGTCGGCGCCGAGTCGAGCTCGGTCAGCCTGCCGTCGCGGTCGAGCCGGAACGTGGCCACGGCGTTGGGACCGGCTTCGGCGACCGCGACGTGCCCGGCCGCGTCGAAGTCCGCGCTGAACGGAACCGCGCCCGGCAGCGCGGTGACCGTCGGCGCGGACGGTCCGGCCAGCCCGACGCGGAACACGTCGATGCTGCTCGACCCGCCCTTGGTGGTGACCAGCAGCCGGCTGCCGTCGGGCGTGAACACGACCTGCCCCGGCGTGCTGGTGAACTCCGGCGTCTGGGTCGGGTCGAGGCCGAGGCCGCGGTGCCAGGCCGGGACGCGGACCAGGACGCCGCCGACGCGCAGGTAGCCCTGGATCGAGCCGCCGCCGCGGGCGTTGAGCACGTACACCAGGCTGCCGTGGGCGGCGATGCTCACCGGGAAGCTGCCGCCGGACGGCAGCACCTGACGGCGTACCAGCCGGTCGCCGTGCACGGCGAAGGTGGTGATCGTGTCGCTGCCGGCGTTGACCGCGTAGAGCAGGCCGGAGCCGCGGTCGTAGGTCAGTGAGCCCTGGGACGCGACGTGGTCGACGACCGAGCCGTCGAGCACGCCGCCGCGGCCGCCGGTGGGATAGCTGCCGGCCCGGACGAGGCTGCCGCTGCCCGTCCGGTCGTACGCGACGACCGTGTTGCCGGCCGGGTTGTCGGTCTGGACGAACACCGGCGCGCGCTCGGGCTGCTGCGGCGCGGCCGCGTCGGCCGGACCGGCCAGCAGGGCGGTGACGCCGGCGGCGGCTGCGGTGGCGCTCGCCAGCATGCGGACGGGTCTCATGACGCTCCTCGGGTCGAAGGTGTTGACCCTCGACGGCGTCGTCCCGGCCGGACCGTCTTACCTGCCGGACCGCGATTCGTTACTCGGGAGTGGCCTCGGCGCGGGCGGCGGCGAGCAGGCCCTCGAAGTCCTCGACGCAGGCACCGCAGGTGCGCAGGTGGACGGTGATGCCGGGATAGGTCAGCTCGGGGTCCTCGCCGGCGAGCACGAGCTCGACGTACGCGTGCAGCAACTCCATCGTCCGTTCGCAGCCGACGTCCCGCTCGTCGGTCTGGAGGAAGCGGAGGAGGTCGTCGCGACCGGTCATGCCTGCTCACCGACCCTTTCCTGGGGCACATGACCGTGGGCGACGAGGAAGCCGCGGATCTTACGGCGGGCGTCGAACATGGTCTTGTAGAGCGCGTTCCGGTTGGTGCCCATCCGCTGGGCCAGCGCGTCCACCGGGACTCCGTGCAACACGAGCGCGACGAAGACCTCGCGCTGCCGGTCGGTGAGCTGGCCGTCGACTGCCCGCCGTACCGCGGCGAGCAGGTCGGCGGACTCGGCGGCGTCCTCAGGGGAGAACCCGAAGCGGTCCGGCAGCCGCTCCCACTGCTCGGCGTCGATCGGCTCGTCCGCGTGCGCCCAGAAGTGCCGCGCGACCTTGCCCGACACCTCGAAGATCACGAACTTGTACGCCCAGGTGGTGAAACGGCTCTCCCCCCGGAAGGTGTCGAGCTTCCGCAGGATGGCGAGCATGGCGTCGTGCGCCGCCTGGTGGGCGATGTCGTCGAGCTCGGGTCCGGCCAGCCGCAGCCGCCCCGCCCGCCGCCCCACCTCCGCCCGCGCGACCCGCAGGAGCAACTCGTGCAGCCGCGCCTCGGCGTCGGCGCTGCGCGCACCGCACAGCCCCTCCACCCACCGCGCGTTCTCGACATCGGCGCCCACCGCACCCCCCACCCCGCATCCTAAGAGCGCCGAGCCCCCATCAGACGACCCGGTCAGCAGAGCGAACCGGGACAGGACGGAACGTGGGGCCCCGCGAGGGTCGCCCCCGCGGCCAGCATGACAAGTGGCCCCTGGGCTCGCGCGTTCCGCGAGCAGGGGCCACCCGGGTCACGTCGTGGGCGCTACTGGGATTGAACCAGTGACCTCTTCCGTGTCAGGGAAGCGCTCTCCCGCTGAGCTAATCGCGCGGGTTGAAACTCTTTCTTGGAGGTGGAGACGGGAATCGAACCCGTGTGCACGGCTTTGCAGGCCGTTGCCTCACCACTCGGCCACTCCACC
>DATBFW010000005.1:0-34627 GCA_036558285.1 Mycobacteriales bacterium
CCCGTGTCGCGCCGGCGCACGACGACGACGCGGTCCGCCTCAAGGACAGCCGCTGCGACGCTCACCGATTGCCGCGGTGCACCGAAATCCTCCGACACGACTCACCCTCTCCGATGTTCTGTCGAGAGCAGGACCGTCTAGTGCCCTGCGTCTGAGGTCTTCTTACGGTTCGCCTTGCTCAGGGTCTGTTCGGCGGTCTTGGTCCATCCCTGAAGGGGCGGGGCTGGTCAAGGGTGGGGTGTGACCGTTTTTTCGCCTTTCCGATCGGGTGGTGGGCGTGCCGGATTGAGGCGTCGGGGTCAAGGCTCGCGCGTAGCGCGACCGCGTCGCGGCCGTAGGGCCTTGAGGCCGGCGCCGGCCTGCAGATGATCTGGAGATTGGAAGGCGGGGAGGGGTCTCCCAAGGGCCGCGGAGCTGGGGGTGTTGCGCTCATCAGTGCCGGTGTCCCGGCTGGTGGGCACTCCGGTGAGGGCTGCCGGTCATCCCTTCGCCCCGTTGGGCATGATGGGGTTCGCGTGCTCCCGATCAGCGGGGTCAATCAGATGGATCGGCCGCGCCGGCTGAGCCGGGGGCAGGACCAAACTCGGCCTCGCGCTGATCAGCCTGTGTGTTGCTCATGGTGTCGATAGGCCGGCGGGGTGGAGCGCGCGGACGTGGTTCTTGACCCGCCGGTAGGCGAACCCCTTCACCCCCGGCGGATGGGCCAGGTGCACTCGCGCACCGGACTCCTGCAGCACATCCACCGCCCAGTACCAGCCGTAGGTGGCCTCCAGCACGACCTCCTGCGACTGCCCGGCTCGTGCGACCACCTCCGCCAGTGCGGCCGGGCTGTTCCCTATCTGAACGGTCTCCAGCACCTCACCGGCAGCGTCCGCCCGGACGATCACCGTCCGACGCCGATGCAGGTCAATACCCACGAACTGCTGACCAACGTAGCCTTCCACTGGGGCCTCCTTCGTCATAGACGTGAAGCGCCTCCAGCATCAAGCGGAGGGTCACGAGGAGCGGAGGCCCCGCTCCTTCATCGCATCAGGTGAAGCGGTGGGCGCGGTCGTTCCAGCCGGTGATGAACGCGCGGATCTTGGCGTTTAGGTCGCGGACGGAGCCGAAGCTGCCGCGGTGGCTGGCTTGGCGTTCGATGATCGAGAAACCAGACCTCGACCAGGTTCATCCAGAAGGCGTGGGTGGGGGTGAACTGCCCGACCAGCCGCGGGTTCGCGGCCAGCAACGTCCGCACGGCTGGGTGTTTGTGGGCGGCCTGGTTGTCCATCACCAGGTGCAGCTCGCCGGCCGGGTAGGCCCGGGTGACCTGGCGGAGGAAGGCCAGGAACTCCTGGTGCCGGTGCCGCGGTTTGCAGGCCGCGGTGACCTGCCCGGTGGCGATCTCCAGCGCCGCGAACAAGGTTGAGGTGCCGGTCCAGCAACAGGGACGACCGCAGAAGAGAACCCTCGCCGTGAAGCACCCGTTCGGGCGGTCGAAGGCTCAGCCTTCGACGATCAGCGGACCTGTACAGCGCGGTTCACTGACCCCGTCCGCACCGGCCGGGTCGTTTGCTCTGTTGGCTCCGTCGGGGACACCTGACACCTCGGGTCATGGAGCTCACCGAACGCGAGCGCCGGATCCTCGCCGAGCTGGAACACCAGCTCTCGACCGGCACGCCGCGGGCGAAGGGACGGCGACGCGAGGGGGCGCCGATCCGGCGAGGCCTCCGTCCGCCGTAGGCGGTCGTGCCCGCCGCAGTCCTACGGAGCGACAAGGCGATCCATACGATCGGCTTCGCCACCGGTCTCGTCCTGCTGCTCATCGTGGCTCAAGCCGGGTGACGGTGGCGCAGAAAGAGGTGAGACGGACAGGCAGCGGCATGCTGCAGGACCGTGCCGCTGCCGGCCACACCGGTGGTGATCGTCAGAGGTCGACGCCGACGAGGCAATGCCATCCGTCGGTCTGCTCGAACTCGAGCTCGTGCAGGCGAACGCCTTCGGGCGGGCCGGAGGGCAGCCGGAGCTGGGCAACGTCGGTCGTCTCGAAGCAGCCGACGAGGCTGCCGTCCTCGGCCCGGTCGACGTGCGTGCTCACCGGCACCACGCCGAAGATCTCGAAGACGGACAGGCACTCGGTGAGGAGATCGACGAGCTGCTGGTCGTCGCTGCCGGGTGGGAACGCGAACGGAACCACCCGCCCTGGTGTGGCGTCGCTGACATCGGCGAAGCAGGCCACCAGCGCCTGCACCGCCTGAACCATGCACTGTTCGCGGGCGGGTGCCCATGCCTCGATGAGTAGGTCGGAACTCTCGGGGAGCACCCGGTGTCCGGCCGACTTTCGCGGGTCGTCCCGCACGTCCACCCATCCAGCGTCCGGCTTCATGGGCAGCACTGCCAGGGCTGAAGGTCCTGACAGCGGTTGGCCCGGCGGTCGGGGTGAGTCGTCTCGTCCTGAGCAGGCAACCGCTCATCGGTGCGACGCGTACGCGACGGCGTTGTGAGAGGGGCGGGACGCTAGCACCGCTCCATGCACGAAACCTTGCACGAACGGAGCCACGAACGAGTCTGACCTGCCTCCCGGCAGGTCAGGCGGTGTAGCCCCGACCGGATTCGAACCGGCGCTACCGCCTTGAGAGGGCGGCGTCCTGGGCCTCTAGACGACGGGGCCGTGCGGTCTTGCCATGGCGCTGGGGTACCAGGACTCGAACCTAGACTAACGGAACCAGAATCCGTCGGGCTGCCAATTACCCCATACCCCAATCAGCGCGCCCAGCTGCCCGGCGCGCCGGCTGTCGATGTTAGCCCATGCCCGGAGCTGCCCCCAAACCAGCCCTGGCCGCCCGCAGCCGGTCCAGCGTCCGGTCCCGGCCGAGCAGCTCGATCGACTCGAACAGCGGCGGGGACACGGTCCGCCCGGTCAGCGCCACCCGTACCGGCCCGTACGCGACCCGCGGCTTGAGCCCGAGCCCGTCCACCAGCGCGGACTGCAGCACCTCCTGCACGTCCTCGGCGGTCCACGACGCCACGTCGGTGAGCACGGCCAGCGACGCGTCGAGGACGGGCGCGGTGGCGGGCGTGAGCACCTTCGCCCCGGCGGCGGGGTCGATCGCGAAATGGTGGTCGGGCACGAGCAGGAACCCGAGCAGGTCGGCCGCCTCGACCAGGGTCGCCGACCGCTCCTGCACCAGCGGGGCGGCCGCCGCCACCAGCTCCAGCTGCGCGTCGCTGACCGGCGACGTCAGCAGACCGCGCCGGACCAGGAACGGCAGCAGCCGCTTGACGAACTCGCCCGGCTCGAGCGACCGGATCTTCACCCCGTTGATCGCCGTGAGCTTCTTCACGTCGAACGTGGCCGGGTTGCGGTTGATCTTCTCGACCCTGAACGCGGCGACCATCTCGTCGAGCGTGAACAGCTCCTGGTCGCCGCCCGGGGACCAGCCGAGCAGCGCGAGGTAGTTGAGGATGCCCTCGGCCAGGAATCCCTCGGCCCTGACCTGCAGCAGGGACGCCTCGGGCGTGTTGCGCTTGGAGATCCGGCGGCGGCCTTCCCCGAGCACCATCGGCAGGTGCCCGAACCGCGGCATCGGCCCGGACGCCACGCCGAGTGAGCGCAGCGCCGCGTGCAGCGGGATCTGCCGTGGCGTCGACGGCAGCAGGTCCTCGCCGCGCAGCACGTGCGTGATGCCCATGACCGCGTCGTCGACGGGGTTGGTCAGCGGGTAGAGCGGGCTGCCGTCGGCCCGGGCCAGCACGTAGTCCGGCACGTTCCCGGGCTCGAACCGCACCTCACCGCGGACCATGTCCTCGAACACGATCGGCTCGTCGGGCATCCGGAACCGGACGACCGGCGTGCGCCCCTCGGCCCTGAACGCGCCGACCTGCGCGTCGGTGAGCTCGCGGTCGTAGTTGTCATACCCCTGCGTCTTGTCGCCGCGCACGGCCCGGCGGGCCTTCACCTCGTCGTCGGTGGAGTAGGAGTCGTAGGCGTAGCCGGCGTCGCGCAGCAGGGCGACCACGTCGCGGTAGAGCTCCAGCCGCCCGGTCTGCACGTACGGCGCGTACGGGCCGCCGATCCCGGGGCCCTCGTCCCAGTCGAGGCCGAGCCAGCTCATCTGCTCGACGACGCCGCGGGTGGACTCCTCGGTGCTGCGGGCGGCGTCGGTGTCCTCGATCCGGAGCACGAACGCGCCGCCGTTGTGCCGGGCGTAGGCCCAGTTGTAGAGCGCGCTGCGGACGTTGCCGACGTGCAGGTCGCCGGTCGGGGACGGGGCGAAGCGGGTACGGACCGGCTCGGTCATCGCGCCCGCACCGGGTTGCTCAGCGTGCCGATACCCTCGATGGTCACCGACACGGTCTGGCCGGCGGTCATCGGCCCGACACCAGACGGCGTGCCGGTGAGGATCATGTCGCCGGGCAGCAGCGTCATGACGTGCGAGACGTACGAGACCAGCGTGGCCACGTCGTGCAGCAGCAGCGAGGTCCGTGAGTCCTGCTTGACCTGCCCGTCCAACTCGGTGCGCAGGGCCAGGTCGGACGGGTCGAGCACGGTCTCGATCCACGGCCCGAGCGGGCAGAACGAGTCGTGCCCCTTGGCCCGGGTCCACTGCCCGTCGTTCCGCTGCTGGTCGCGCGCCGTGACGTCGTTGCCGATCGTGTAGCCGAGCACCGTGTCCAGTGCCCGCTCCCGCGTCACCTCGCGCGCCCCGAGCGCGCCGACGACGACCGCGAGCTCGCCCTCGAAGTGCACCTCGTCGGAGTCGACCGGCAACCGGATGGCGTCGCCGGGGCCGATCACCGCGGTCGGCGGCTTGAGGAACAGCAACGGCGCCGCCGGCGCGTCCCCGCCGCCCATCTCGGCCACGTGCTCGGCGTAGTTCTTGCCGATGCCGACGATCTTGCTGGGCAGCAGCGGGGCCAGCAGCCGTACGTCCGGCAGGGCCCACCGCTCGCCGGTCAGCTCGATCGTGCCGAACGGGTGCTCGGCGATCGCCGCGACGGTCAGCGCCTCGACCGGAGCGCCGGCCTCTCCTTCCACCTTGCCGAAGCGGACCTGGCCGGCCGGGGTCGCGAAACGGGCGATACGCACGGCTGGGACCCTACCCGCGGGCCCGGCCGACCCGCGGATGGGATACTGCGCTGGTGACGGCGGACAGGGCGCGGCGGCGCGCGGTGCTGATGCTCTCGGCGCTGGCCGGCGCGATGCTGCTGGCCGGGGTGCTGCCCTGGGTGACCGGCGGCGAGTCGACGATCCGGTTCCTGGCGCTGCCGCTGCTGCTGGCCGGTCTGATGGTGCTCGGCGTGACGCTGCGGGTGTGGGCCGCGGGCCGGCGCCCGGCTCCGTCGGCCCCGCCGGTGGAGCGCGGCTGTGACGGCTGCGTGTGCGGCCGCGAGGGCGGCGGCTGCGCGGTCGCCGACCGGCCGGACGCCGAGTCGGTCACGGACCGGGCCGATTCGCAGCCGGTCGCTGAGCAGGCCGGTTCGCAGCCGGTCGCCGGACGGGCCGGCACGCAGCCGGTCGCCGGACGGGCCGGTTCGCAGGCGGGTTCGGCGGCCGGTCGGGCCCCGGCTGCTCGCACGCCCGCCGGGTGACCGTCGCCGCCCCGGACCGCCGCCGCTCCGGCGTGCGGCACTGGCTGCTGCCCGCCTACCCGGTGCTGCTCGTCCTGCTCACCCTCGTCCAGGTGGTGGCGCCGTGGCGGAGCGGGCCGCTGGCGCTGACCGAGGTGTTCGCGCCGTGGCTGTTCCTGCCGCTGCTGGTGCTGCTGCCGTTCGCCTGGGCGCTGCGGGACCGGGCGCTGGTGATCGCGCTGGTGCTGGCGGCGGTGACGTTCGCGGTGCATCTCGGGCCGGCCCTGGTCCCGGCTCCGCGCCCGCGGCCGCCGGCCGGCGCGGTGCCGGTGCGGGTGGCGTCCTGGAACATCTACATCCGCAACCCGGCGGCGCGGGTCGTCGCCGCCGTGCGATCGCTGGACGCGGACGTCGTCGGGCTGGTCGAGGTCAACCCGCGGCAGGCGGCGCGGCTGAACGCGGACCCGACGTTGCATGCCCGCTACCGCACCGTGCTGATGGTGCCGGAGGCGAACCGCGGGCTCCTGTCCCGGTATCCACTGATCGACTCCGGCGTACGTGAGGACCCATCAGGCCGGTCGGGATCCGGCCTGCTGTGGGCCCAGCTCGACCTCGGCGGCGGGCGGCGGCTGACCGTCGTCGTGGCGCACCCGCTGCCGGCGGAGGCATCGCCGTCCTCGACTTTGCCGCTGCGCTGGGACGCACAGCCGCGCGACGCCGAGATCGCGTACGTGAAGGCGTTCGTGCGGACGCGGGTCGCGGCTGGCGAGCAGGTCGTCCTGATGGGCGACTTCAACGTCACCGACCGGGAACCGGCGAACGCCGAACTGTCCGCCGGGCTGCGGGACGCGCACGACGTCGCCTGGGGCGCCGGCGCGTCCTGGGGACCGCTGTCGCTGCGCCGGCACGGGGTGGCGCTGATCCGGATCGACCGCATCCTCACCGGGCCGGGCACGGCGCCGACCGCGTTCGGCACGGACTGCACGTTCCGCGGCAGCGACCACTGCGTCCTGCACGCGACGGTCGCGGCGGGCCGGTAGCTAGTAGAGCCGGACGCCCGTCGAGACGGTCGAACCGACCGACAGCGGCACGGTCACCGTGGCGGAGTGGCCGCGGTCGTCGGTGAGCCGGACCTGGTACGGACCCGGCCCGGCGCCGGCCGCGGCGACCCAGTAGCCGTAGCCGGTGCGGGCCAGCGCCGCGCCCTGCACCAAGACCGCGGCCAGCGGGTTGCCGGTGTCGATCGGCAGCAACGCCAGCCAGTATCGGGAGGAGCCCTCCTTGACGCGCACCCGCACCGGCCCCGGGGTCGGCGGGTCGACGACGCGGGTGAACCTGATCGGCACGATGCCCGCGACCGGGTCGGCGATCCGCGCGAACGCCGGCGCGGCGAGGTCGAGGTGCCCCGGCTCGCACTCCGGGCACTGGTCGGCGACCGTCACCCGGACCGTCCCCTTCGGCCCGGTGACGTCGAATACCGTGCCGCAGGCGGCGGAGCCGGCGAAGTCGGCCGGCGACAGGGCGACGTACGTGCCCGACGCGGCGGCGTCCGGGTAGCCGCAGTTGGGCAGGCCGGCGAGGGTGTAGAAGGTCGCGGTGCCGGTGCGGGTCGCACCGGCCGCCGCCCGGGTCGTCGGGGCCGGTACGGTCCGCCGCTCCCGGGACGCCGGCGTCGGCGTCGGCGACGGGGACGCCGGTGCCGCCCGCAAGGTCCCGGCCGCGACCGGGGCCGGCTGCGCGGGCCGGGCCGGCGCCCGGGTGGTCGGCGCGGTCACCGACGGCACCGCCCGATCCAGTGACGTCGGCGCCGGCGTGCCGCCGTCGCGGACCGCCGCGACGAGCACCCCCGCCCCGGCCCCGACGACCGCGGTCAGCGCCGCGGCCAGCAGCACCGCCGGCCGGCGCCGGCCGGTCCGGTGTCTCGGAGGCTCCGCCACGCGCGGCACAGTACCGGCGGTCCGTCCGGGGCCGGCACCGCGACAGCACTCCGCGTCCACACCACCGCACACCGCACCCGCCGCCAGCCGGCGCCACCCGCCGCACGCGAGCCCGCCGCCAACCGCCCGCGCCGCGCCTGGGGCCGCTGCCGCCGTCGGCGCCGCCTGTCGGCCCGCCCTCCGCGGCGCGTCGACCCGCCGCGATCGGCCCGCGCCGCGCGTCGACCGGCCGCCACCGTCAGGCCCCGGCCCCCGCCCGTCACGACCGGACCACCCGCGGCGCGGACCCGCCGCGATCGGCCCGCGCCGCGCGTCGACCGGCCGCCGCCGCGCGTGGGCTGTCCCACCCGCGGCGCGCGGATCGGCCACGATCGGCCCGCGCGCGTCGGCCAGCCGGCGCCGTCAGGGGCCCTGCGGGGCGGCCGCTACGACGCGAGGAGGCCGTACTGGACCGCGTCGGCGAGCGCGAGCCAGGACGCCTCGATGACGTTGGCGTGCACGCCGACCGTGGTCCACTCCCGCCGCCCGTCGCCGGTCTCCACCAGCACCCGGGTGACCGCGTCGGTGCCGTGCCGCCCGTCCAGGATCCGCACCTTGTAGTCGGTCAGCTCCATCCCGGCCAGCCCGGGGTGGTACGGCTCCAGCGCGCTGCGCAGCGCCCGGTCGAGCGCGTTGACCGGCCCGTTGCCCTCGCCGGTGGCGACGATCCGCTCGCCCTTGGCGTGCAGCTTGACGGTTGCCTCGCTGACTACCCGGCCGTCCTCGCGCCGCTCGACGATCACCCGGTACGACTCGAGCGTGAACGGCTCGCTGAGCTCGCCCAGCTCGTTGCGCACGAGCAGCTCGAACGACGCGTCCGCGGCCTCGAACGACCAGCCGTCGGCCTCGAGGTCCTTGACCCGCTCGACCACCCGGCCGACCGCGTCGGGCCGGGCGGACAGATCCACGCCGAGCTCCCTGCCCTTGAGCTCGACCGATGCCCGCCCGGCCATCTCGGTGACGAGGATGCGCATGTCGTTGCCCACCAGCGCCGGGTCCACGTGGTTGTAGAGGTCCGGGCTGACCTTGATCGCGCTGGCGTGCAGGCCCGCCTTGTGAGCGAAGGCCGACACGCCGACGTACGCCTGCTGCGGGTTCGGCGCCTTGTTGGCGATGTCCGCGACGGCGTGCGCGACGCGCATCATTTCCGGCAGGCAGCCCTCGGGCAGGACCCGCCGGCCCATCTTCAGTTCCAGCCCGCCGATCACGGCGAACAGGTCCGCGTTGCCGGGCCGCTCGCCGTAGCCGTTGGCGGTGCCCTGCACGTGCGTCGCCCCGGCGTCGACCGCGGCGAGGGTGTTGGCGACCGCGCAGGAGGTGTCGTTCTGCGCGTGCATGCCGACCCGGAAGCCGGTCCGCTCGATCACCTCGGCGACGGTCCGGGACACGCCCATCGGCAGCATGCCGCCGTTGGTGTCGCACAGCACGCCGACGTCGGCGCCGGCGCTGAAGGCGGCCTCCAGCACCCGCAGCCCGTAGTCGCGGTCGTAGGCATACCCGTCGAAGAAGTGCTCGCAGTCGAGGAACACCCGCCGCCCCTCGCCGACGAGGAAGCCGACCGTGTCGGCGACCATCGCGAGGTTCTCCTCCGGCGTGGTCCGCAGCGCCTGGTGCACGTGCCGCAGGTCGGACTTGGCGACCAGGCAGACCACCGGGGTCTGCGCGTCCCGCAGCGCGAGCACCTGCGGGTCGGTGGCCGCCCGCGCGCCGGCCTTGCGGGTGGAGCCGAACGCGACCAGCTGCGCGTTGGCCAGCTGGAGCTCGGTCCGCGCCCGGGCGAAGAACTCGGTGTCCTTGGGCAGCGCGCCGGGCCAGCCGCCCTCGACGAAACCCACCCCGAGCTGGTCGAGCAACCGCGCCACGGCGAGCTTGTCGGCGACCGAGAACGACATGCCCTCGCCCTGCGCGCCGTCGCGCAGTGTGGTGTCGAAGACGTGGAAGGAATCGTCGTGCACTGGGATCTCCCCGGAAAAGAAGAAGACCCCTCGCGGATGCGAGAGGTCTGCGCGCCGGCGGTATGGTCGCGGGCGCGCTAGGTGATAATGATCACCACGCGGTGCTGCACGTTGAGCACGATAGATCAGCTCGGGCCCGATGGGAAACCCATTCCATATGCTGGGACAGCCCGACCGGTACGGGCGCCGAAACGGAGGCCGCCGTGCTGCGCACACTCTGGGACCGGCACGGCGCCCGGCTGCGGCACTGGCTCGCGGTCCTGATCACCATCGTGCTGGTCATCACCTACCTGGAGTGGCGGGGCAAAGAGGCCGACTGGACCGTGTTCGCGCTCGCGGTCGTGCTGCTGCTGGTGCTCGAGTTCCTGCTCAGCGGTAGCTGGCGGCGGCGCGGACCGCGGCCCGGGGACGACCCGCGCGACCACGGCCGCCGCCGCTGAGCCGGCTCAGGCCGACAGCAACGCCTCGAACAGCCGCGGGTCGGTGCCCTGCTCCGGATGCCAGAGCACGCCGAGCTGGAACCGCGCCGACGGGTCCTCGACGCCTTCGATCCCGCCGTCGAACGCGTACGCACTGACGGTCAGCGTGCCGGAATCGGCCACCCCCTGGTGGTGGTAGCTGGGCACCTCCGAGCGCTCGCCGATGATGCCGGCCAGCCGGGTGCCGGGCACCGTGCTGATCTGGTGCCTGACGTAGGCACCGGGCTCGGCGCCGCGGTGCGCCCCCGACTCCAGGTGCTGCACCAGCTTGCCGCCCGCGTACGCGGACATGAGCTGCATGCCGCGGCAGATGCCCAGCGTCGGCAGGTCGGCGTCGATCGCCGCCCGCAGCAGCGCCACCTCCCCGGCGTCCCGGACGGGCCGGATCCCGGTGGTGCGCGGGTCGGGGTCGGCGCCGTACAGGGCGGGGTCGAGGTCGCCGCCGCCGGCCAGGATCAGCCCGTCCAGCCGGGCCATCAGCTCCGCCGCGTACTCGGGGAACGGCGGGATCACCACGGCCCGACCGCCGGCGGCGTGCACCGCGGTCACGTACACCTGCGGGAGCACCGTGGACTCCCGGTCCCACGGCCCCCAGCGGGCCAGCTCGACGTACCCGGAGATCCCGATCAGCGGCGCCATCCGAGCCAGCGTACCCAGCGCGGCCGGGACCATCCGCGGCGCCACCCGGCTCCACTGTGGACGGTTGCCGGGCACGGCCGGCCGGCTCGTCGGCGACGCGGTGTTGCCGGCGACTCGGCCGGGCGTCCCGGATCTCCGGCGGACAGCAGTCAGAATGGCCCGGTGCGAACCGACCGGGGTTTCGAACGGCTGATCACGTTCGCCGACGCGGTGGTGGCGATCGCGCTCACCCTGCTGGTGCTGCCGTTGTCCGAGATCGCCTCGGAGCTCGGTCGTGACACCAGCGTCGGCGACGTGTTCTCGCAGAACCGCGACGCCTTCGGCAGCTTCGCGCTGAGCTTCGTCGTGATCTGGGTGCTGTGGACAGCACACCACCGCACGATGGAGTACTTCGACGCGTACGACGGAATGCTGTTCCGGCTCACCATGGTCTGGCTGTTCACGATCGTCCTGCTGCCGTTCGTCACCCAGCTCATCACCGGCAGCCAGTACGACCGCGGGGCACCGGCGCTCTACGAGGGCGTGCTGCTGCTGTCCTCGCTCTGCCTGACCGGAATGTCCTGGTGGGGGCGCCGGCACCGGGAGCTGCTCGCCGACGACGCCGAGGCGGACCGGTGGCGCGCCGAGCCGATCTCGATCGGCGTGCCGACCGTCCTGGTGATCAGCCTCCTGCTCACGCTGATCTTCCCCAGCGTCGGCGCCTACCCGCTGTTCCTGCTGCTGGCCGCGGACAACGTCATCGACCGGGCCCGGCTCAGGCGGTGGCGCCGGCAGCAGCCGGGCTGACCGCGCCGAGCAGCTCCCGGCACGGCTCCAGCCCCTCGATCCGCACCGGCACGGTCCGCCGGCCGGCCCAGGCGTCCCGGTCGAGCCGGAAGCGCTGGTCGATCCGGCGCGCGCCGCGCACGGTCTCCAGCTGGATGCCGTCGTCGGCGTAGCCGAGCTTGCGGGAGACGCCGATCGAGGCCGGGTTGTCGGTCGCGGACGACGAGACCGCCCAGTCGGCACCGAGGCCGGCGAAGGCCAGGTGCAGCACGGCGGCCCGCATCTCGGTGCCGATGCCGCGGCCCTGGTGCCGGCGGCCAAGCCAGGAGCCGGTCTGCACCTCGCGAGTGACGGCGAACTCCGTCCCGCTGACGCCCTGGATGCCGACCGGCTCGCCGTCGTCCAGCACGGCGAACTCCAGCGTCCACCGCTGCGGGCTCAACGCGGCCCAGCGGCTCCACTGGTATTGCAGGACCGAGCGTCCGCGCTCACCGGGCGGCAGGTCGGTCCACGGCACCAGGAACGGCATCGCGGCCGGGTCGTGCACACCCTCGTCGGCCAGCTCGGCGAGCGCGGCGAGCTGCTCCAGCGAGGGGATCCGCAGCTCCAGCCGCGGGGTCCGCAGCACCAGTCCGAACAGGGGCCAGACGTCGGTCAACACACCCCGAGTGTCCCGATGCTGTCGCGCGAATTAGTCGCGAACGTGCTCGTTCCACTCCTTGTAGCGGTCCACCTCGCCGCGGGTCGCGGCGGAGAAGATCTCGCTCAGCTCCTTGGTGATCGGGCCCGGCTTGCCGGTGCCGAGGTTGCGGTCGTCGACCGACGCGATCGGCACGATCTCGGCCGCGGTGCCGGTGAAGAAGCCCTCGTCGGCCATGTAGAGGTCGGTGCGGACCAGCGCGTGCTCGACCACCTCGTAGCCCTGGTCGCGGGCGATCGTCATCACCGACTCGCGGGTGATGCCGGCCAGCAGGCCCTCCTGGATCGGCGGGGTGATCAGCGTCCGCCCCTTGACGATGAAGATGTTCTCGCCGGTGCCCTGCACGACGTTGCCGGCCGGGGACAGCAGCACCGCCTCGTCGTAGCCGGCCTTGAGCGCGGCGACCTTGGACAGCGAGGAGTTCACGTACTGCCCGGTGCCCTTGCCCTGCGGGGCGATCGAGTTCTGGTTGATGTGCTGCCAGCTCGAGGTCATCGCCCGGCAGCCGTTCGCCATCGCCTCGGGCCCGAGGTAGAGACCCCACGGCCAGCAGGCGATCGCGACCTCGGTGTGGCTCGGCAGCGGGTTGAGACCCATCTCGCCGTAACCGAGGTACATGATCGGGCGGACGTAGCAGGACTCGACCTCGGCGATCCGGACGACCTCCTTGGTCGCCGCGACGATCTCGGCCTCGGTGAAGTCGGGCTCCATGAAGTAGAGCTTCGCCGACCGGAACAGCCGGGCGATGTGGTCGGTGAGCCGGAAGACGGCCGGCCCGCGACTCGTCCCGTACGCCCGGATGCCCTCGAAGACGCCCCAGCCGTAGTGGAGCGTGGGGTTGAGCACGTGGATCCGGGCGTCGTCCCAGTCGACGAGCGTCCCGTTCATCCAGATCTTCTTGGTCGGCGTGATGGGCACGGGACGACTCCTTCGGCGGCGGCTGCCCGATCGGATTTATGTGGACGTCCTACCATCTCATTCGAGACGCCGGCCGCGCCACTCGGACAGAAGTGCTCAGACGGGGGTGTGTTGGCTGGTGAGGGCGGCGAGCCGGTCGCCGATCGCCTCGGTCTTGCCGGGATCGGCGTGGTCGCGGGTGGCCAGGTCGAACGCCACCGCGGCATCCACCCGCCGCGCCTGGTCGCCGTGCCCGAGGTGGTCGAGCAGGAGGGCGATCGACAGCACGGTCGCGGTCGGGTCGGCGCGGCCCGTGCCGGCGATGTCCGGCGCGCTGCCGTGCACGGGCTCGAACATGCTGGGGTTCGCCCGGCTGACGTCCAGGTTACCGCTCGCGGCCAACCCGATCCCGCCGGTGATCGCGGCGCCGAGGTCGGTGAGGATGTCGCCGAACAGGTTGTCGGTGACGACCACGTCGAACCGGGACGGCTCGGACACGAAGAACATCGAGGCCGCGTCGACGTGCTGGTAGGCCACGGTCACGTCGGGATGCTCCCGGGAAACCTCCTCGACCTTGCGCGACCACAGCGAGCCCGAGTAGGTCAGCACGTTGGTCTTGTGCACCAGCGTCAGGTGCTTGCGGTCGCGGGCCGCGGCACGCCGGAACGCGTCCCGCACCACCCGCTCGACGCCGAACGCGGTGTTCACGCTGACCTCGGTGGCCACCTCGTGCGGGGTGTCCTTGCGCAGCGCCCCGCCGGCCCCGGAGTAGGGCCCCTCGGTGCCTTCCCGGACCACGACCATGTCGATCGACGGGCTGCCGCCCAGCGGCGTCTTCACGCCCGCGAACAGCCGCACCGGCCGCAGGTTCACGTGGTGGTCGAGCTCGAAGCGCAGCCGCAGCAGCAGGCCGCGCTCCAGCACGCCCGGCGGCACGCTCGGGTCGCCGACGGCGCCGAGCAGGATCGCGTCCTGCCCGCGCAGCTCGCTGATCACCGAGTCGGGGATCAGCTCACCGGTGCGGTGCCAGCGCGCGGCGCCCAGGTCGTACGTCGTCGTCTCGACGTCGGACACCACTTCGCGCAGGACCTTGAGGCCCTCCGCCACCACCTCGGGACCGATGCCGTCCCCGGGGATCACCGCCAGCCTCATGACCTCGAAGGCTATCCGACCAGCCGTTGCGACCAGCGCACGGGCAGGTCTCATCCGGGTGTCGCCGCCCCCGAGGAGCCTGCCGCCGGTCGCGAGCGGCGACGCCGGGCCGCTGCCGGGCGCTACTCCGTGTCGAGGTCGGCGCCGCGGACGTCGGTGGCGCCGATCGCCGTTCCGATCCCGGAGAGCACGTCGGCCGGCACCGCGCTGTCCACGGTGACCACCATCAGCGCCTCACCACCCCGGCGGGTGCGGCTGACCTGGGCACCGGCGATGTTCACGCCCGCGTCGCCGAGCCGGGCACCGACGACGCCGACCACGCCGGGGCGGTCGGTGTAGCGGAAGAACAGCAGGTGGCCCTCCAGCCGCAGCTCCACGTCGTACCCGTCGACGTCGGTGAGCTTCTCCTCCTGCTTCGGGCCGGTCAGCGTCCCGGAAACGCTCACCGTCTCCCCGGTCGGCAGCACGCCCCGGACGGTGACCAGGTTGCGGTAGTCCTCGCTCTCCGCGTACGTGGCCAGGCCGACGTCGACGCCGCGGTCCTTGGCCAGCAGCGGCGCGTTGACGAACGTGACCTGCTCGGACACGACGTCGGTGAACACGCCCTTGAGCGCGGCCAGCTGCAGCACGCTCACGTCGTGCTCGATGATCTCGCCGCGCACCTCGACGGTGATGCTCTGGGCGACCCCGCCGGCCAGCCCGGTGAACACCCGGCCGAGTTTCTCCGCCAGCGGCAGACCGGGCCGGACGTCCTCCGCGACCGTGCCGCCGGCCTGCACGTTCACCGCGTCGGGCACGAACTCGCCCTGCAGCGCGAGCCGCACCGACCGGGCCACCGCCAGGCCGGCCTTGTCCTGCGCCTCGACCGTGGACGCGCCGAGGTGCGGGGTGACGACCACGCCGGGCAGCCCGAACAGCGGGCTCGCGGTCGCCGGCTCGGTGACGAACACGTCGATGCCGGCGCCGGCCACCTGACCGGAGCGGATCGCGTCGGCCAGCGCGTCCTCCTGCACCAGCCCGCCGCGGGCGGCGTTGACGATCCGCACGCCCGGCTTGGCCGCGGCCAGCTCGCGGGCGCCGATCAGGCCCACGGTCTCCGGCGTCTTCGGCAGGTGGATGGTGACGAAGTCGCTCTGCGCGAGCAGCTCGCCCAGGCCGACCAGCCGGACGCCGATCTGCGCCGCCCGGGCTGGCTGCACGTACGGGTCGTACGCGAGCAGCCGGACGCCGAACGCGGACAGCCGCTGCGCGACCAGCACGCCGATCCGGCCGAGCCCGACCACGCCGACGGTCTTGTCGGCCAGCTCCACCCCGGTGAACCTGGACCGCTTCCACTCCCCCGACTGCAGCGACGAGTTCGCCGCCGGCACGTTGCGGGCCACCGCGAGCAGCAGCGCGATCGCGTGCTCGGCGGCGCTGACGATGTTGGAGGTCGGCGCGTTGACGACCATCACCCCGCGGGCGGTGGCCGCGGCCACGTCGACGTTGTCCAGCCCGATGCCGGCCCGGGCGACGACCTTGAGCCGGTCGGCGGCCGCCAGCGCCTCGGCGTCGATCTTGGTGGCGCTGCGGATCAGCACCGCGTCCACCCCGGACAGCGCCGGCAGCAGCGCGGCCCGGTCGGCGCCGTCGACGTGCCTGAGCTCGAACTCGGCGGACAGCACCGCCAGCGCGGACGGCGCGAGCTCCTCGGCGACGAGGACGACCGGACGGCGCTCGGGCTGGACCACAGCTGATTCCTCCTGGGGACGTGGACGCGCGCCGGAGCCCCGCCCGGCGCGGCTGCCATCGTAGCTACGCACGGTGGGCGGATCCGCGCCGGTAGGGCAGCCCTGCGCCAGTCCCGGCCCCGATGTGACGGAGGAATCAGTCTCAGGTCTCGGGCGGCCCCTCGGACATCCCCGCCCGCTCGGCCGCGGACGGCCCGCGGCTCACGTGCAGCGGCCGCAGCCGCACCCACAGCAGGAACAGCGCGCCGAGCACGAACATCGCCAACCCCAACCACAGGTTGATGCGGATCCCGTTCGCCTTGTCGATCTCTGCACTGCTGTCGAACAGCCCGGCGATGAACAGGATCACGCCGTACAGGACGAACAGGGCTCCGATGATCGTGCGCAGGTCGAACAGCCGGGACGCCGTAGTGTCCTGCGGGTTGTGGTCGTCGACTCCGCCGGCGCTCGGCTCGCGGTCGTCGGCCGGGCCGCCGCGTTCGAGGCGGTCGTTGCTCATGGTGACCCGCTCCTAGAGGAAGATCAGGCTGAGGACGAGGGTGATGCCCAGCGCGCCGAAGCCGAGGAGCTTCGGCGACTGCCACCAGACCGGCTTCGGTCCGGGCGGCGGGGCGTCGGGGTTGGGAACCCCGCTCACCAGGCCGGCCAGCTCCCGTTCCGGTCTCGGAGCCGTCATGAGGCTCACCACCACCGTGACCACCGCGTCGGCGACGAAGGCGATGATCGCACCGTAGAAGTTCTGGGACTGGGTGGACTCGATCGTCACCCAGGGGTCCCAGACGTGCCAGCTTCCGATGTCCAGGCCGGTGAACGCGAAGTGGCCGATCACCGCGCCGAGGGTGCCGGCGACCAGCCCCCAGAAGCCGCCCCACGGGGTGGCGCGCTTCCAGAACATCCCGATGAGGAACGTCGCGAACAGCGGCGCGTTGAAGATCGAGAACAGCAGCTGGATGTAGTTCATGATGTTCGAGTAGCCGGAGGCGATGAACGCCGTGAGGATGCCGATCAGCACCCCGCCCACCGTGGCGAAGCGCCCCACCCGCAGGTAGTACGAGTCGGGCCGGTCCCGCCGGAAGTACGGCCGCCAGATGTCGTAGGTGAAGACTGTGTTGAAGGAGCTGACGTTCGCTGCCATGCCGGCCATGAACGCCGCGAGCAGGCCGGTCAGCGCGATCCCCAGCACGCCGTTGGGCAGCAGGATGCCCATCAGCCGCGGGATCGCGTCGTTGTACGTCGGCTCCGCGCCGCCGGTGTTGGTGATCGACGCGCCGCCCTTGCCCAGGTTGGGCACCAGGACCAGGGCGATTAGGCCGGGGATGATCGTCAAAGCCGGGATGAAGATCTTCGGGTACGCGCCGATGAGCGGCGTCCGCTGCCCGGCGGACAGATCCTTGGCCGCGAGCGCCCGCTGGACCTCGGCGAAGTTCGTCGTCCAGTAGCCGAACGAGAGCACGAACCCGAGGCCGAACACGATGCCGATCCAGTCGCCGAGCGGGTTGGTCGGGTGGCCGACGCCGACCCCGCCCCACTGGCTGAACAGGGCCGCACCAGTGGCGCTCTTCGACTCGATCGAGCTCTTCAGGCCGCTCCAGCCGCCGACCGTGGACAGCCCGACTATGACGATCGGGATGAGGCCGGCGAGGATGACGAAGAACTGCAGCACCTCGTTGTAGATCGCGCCGGACAGGCCGCCGAGCGTGATGTACGCGAGCACGAAGCCGGCCGAGATGATGATCGACACCCAGATCGGCCAGCCGAGCAGGCTCTGGATGACCAAGGCCAGCGCGTACAGGTTGACCCCGGCGATGAGCACAGAGGCCAGGGCGAACGTCCACGCGTTGAACTGGTGCGTGGGGTTGTTGTACCGGCGGCGCAGGTAGTCCGGGACGCTGTGCACCCGGGAGCCGTAGTAGAACGGCATCATCACCAGGCCGAGGAAGACCATGGCCGGGACGGCGCCGATCCAGTAGAAGTGCACGGTCGAGATGCCGTACTGGGCGCCGTTGGCAGCCATGCCGAGGATCTCGATCGCGCCGAGGTTCGCCGAGATGAACGCCAGCCCGGTGATCCAGGCCGGCAGCGAGCGGCCGGACAGGAGGAAGTCCTCGCTGGTCGTGATCGCCCTACGGGCCATCACCCCGATCCCGATCACGACCAGGAAGTAGATCACCAGGATCAGGTAGTCGAGGGTGTTGACCGGTAGACGGCCGCTGTCCGCCGCCAGAATCAGGGAATCCTGTGTCACGGAACCTCCCCAGCTCGCACTGGACGGCTGCGGACGCGGTCGCCCTGGAGATCAATTTCACCCAAGCGGTGCTGCGCAAACCTCGGTAGCAGTATCGCCCCGCGTCGTCGATGGACGAAGGGCCGCTCGGAGGTGGTTGCGGCCGCGAACCCGGTCAACCCCGGCGGACCCGGACAGACGCCGGCCGCCGCCGGTGCTTCTGGCACCGGGCGGCGGCCGGGACGCGCGGCCTCCCTGCTGGGGAGCCGGCGGGTCAGGTGTGCCTCAGGCGGTCTCGGTGATCGGCCGGTCGACCCAGGACATCAGGCCGCGCAGGTGCCCGCCGACCTGCTCGATCGGGTGCGCGGCGGCCTTGTCCCGCAGCGCGGTGAAGTTCGGCCGGCCGGCGTCGTCCTCGGCCACCCACTCGCGGGCGAACGTGCCGTCCTTGATCTCGGCGAGGATCTGCTTCATCGACTCCTTGACGTGCTCGTCGATGATCCGCGGGCCGCGGGTGAGGTCGCCGTACTCGGCCGTGTCGGACACCGAGTAGCGCATCCGCGCGATGCCGCCCTCGTACATCAGGTCGACGATGAGCTTGAGCTCGTGCAGGCACTCGAAGTAGGCGACCTCGGGCTGGTAGCCGGCCTCGACCAGGGTGTCGAAGCCGGCCGCCACCAGCGCGGTGGTGCCGCCGCAGAGCACCGCCTGCTCACCGAAGAGGTCGGTCTCCGTCTCCTCGGTGAACGTGGTCTCGATGACGCCGGCCCTGGTGCCGCCGATGCCTTTGGCGTAGGCGAGGGCGAGCGGGAGCGCGGTCCCGGACGCGTCCTGCTCGACCGCGACCAGGCAGGGCACGCCCTTGCCGTCGGAGAACTGCCGGCGCACCAGGTGGCCGGGGCCCTTCGGCGCGACCATCGCGACGTCCACGCCCTGCGGCGGGGTGATCAGGCCGTACCGGATGTTGAAGCCGTGGCCGAAGAACAGCGCGTCGCCCGGCACCAGGCTCGGCGCCACCGCCTCGGCGAACAACGAGCGCTGCACGGTGTCCGGCGCGAGCATCACGACCAGGTCGGCCTCCTCGCAGGCGTCCGCCGGGGTGAGCACCCGCAGCCCCTCCGACTCGGCCTTCTCCCGGCTGCGCGACCCCTCGGGCAGGCCGACGCGGACGTCGACGCCGGAGTCGCGCAACGACAGGGCGTGCGCGTGTCCCTGGCTGCCGTAGCCGAGCACCGCCACCGTGCGGTTCTGGATCAGGGACAGGTCGGCGTCGTCGTCGTAGAACATCCGGGCGGGCATGAAGCGTTCCTTCCCCACGGGGGGCGAGCCCCCGTGAACCCCCCTCTTACGGGGCTGCGTGTGGAGTGTCGGGTGTGGAGTGTCGGGTGTGGACTGGGGGTTCCACGAAGGCGAGCCTTCGTGGTCAGGCGGAGCGGTCGAGCGCGCGCAGCGCGGTGCCGGTGATCGAGCGCGGCCCGCGGCCGACCGCGACCATGCCGGACTGCACCATCTCCCTGATCCCGTACGGCTCGAGCACCTTGAGCAGCGCGGCCAGCTTGTCCGCGGTGCCGGTCGCCTCGATCGTCACCGACTCGGTGCCGACGTCGACGACCTTGGCCCGGAACAGGTTCGCCACCTCGAGCACGGCGCTGCGCACCGCGGCGTCGGCGCGCACCTTGATCAGCAGCAGCTCGCGCTGCACCGACTGGGCCGGGTCGAGCTCGACGATCTTGATGACGTTGACCAGCTTGTTGAGCTGCTTGGTCACCTGCTCCAGCGGCAGCTGGTCGACGTTGACCACGATGGTCATCCGGGACACGTCCGGATGCTCGGTCGGGCCGACCGCGAGCGACTCGATGTTGAAGCCGCGCCGGCTGAACAGCCCGGAGACCCTGGCCAGCACGCCGGGCTTGTTCTCCACCAGCACGGACAGCGTGTGTGTAGTACTCATCTCTAGCCTTCGACCTCGTCCCAGACCGGCCGCACGCCGCGGGCGGCCATGATCTCGTCGTTGCTCGTGCCGGCCGGCACCATCGGCCACACCTGCGCGTCCTGGCCGACGATGAAGTCGACGACCACGGTCTGGTCCTCGATCGCCATCGCCTTCTCGATCGCGCCGTCCACGTCCTCTTTGGACTCAACCCTGATGCCGGCGCAGCCGAGCGCGTCCGCGAGCTTCACGAAGTCGGGGATGCGGTGCTTGTGGGTGCCGAGCTCGGTCTGGCTGTAGCGCTCGGAGTAGAAGAGGTTCTGCCACTGCCGGACCATGCCGAGGTTGCCGTTGTTGATGATGGCGACCTTGATCGGGATGCCCTCCAGCGTGCAGGTGGCCAGTTCCTGGTTGGTCATCTGGAAGCAGCCGTCGCCGTCGATCGCCCAGACGGTCGCCTCCGGCCGTCCCATCTTGGCGCCCATCGCGGCCGGGATCGCGTAGCCCATCGTCCCGGCGCCGCCGGAGTTGAGCCACGTGTACGGGTTCTCGTACTGGATGAACTGCGCGGCCCACATCTGGTGCTGGCCGACGCCGGCGACGTAGAGCGCCTCCGGGCCGGCGATCGCACCGAGCCGCTCGATGACGTACTGCGGGGCCAGCGAGCCGTCCGCCGGCTCCTCGTAGCCGAGCGGGTAGGTCGCCCGCCACGAGTCGACCTGTGTCCACCAGCCGGTGAGGTCGGCCCGGTGCCCGGCGTCGTACTCGGCCTGCACGGCGGCGGCGAGCTGGGTGATGACCTCCTTGCAGTCGCCCACGATCGGCACGTCGGCCATCCGGTTCTTGGAGATCTCGGCCGGGTCGATGTCGGCGTGCACGACCAGGGCGTGCGGCGCGAAGCTGGCCAGCTTGCCGGTCACCCGGTCGTCGAAGCGGGCGCCGAGCGCGACGATGAGGTCCGCCTTCTGCAGCGCGCTGACCGCGGAGACCGTGCCGTGCATGCCGGGCATGCCGAGGTGCTGGACGTGGCTGTCCGGGAACGCACCGCGCGCCATCAGCGTGGTGACCACTGGGATGCCGGTGAGCTCGGCCAGCCGGCGCAGCTCGGACGACGCGTGCGCCTTGAGCACGCCGCCGCCGACGTACAGGACCGGCCGGCGGGCCTCGGCGATCAGCCGCGCCGCCTCCCGGATCTGCTTGCCGTGCGGCTTGAGCACCGGCCGGTAGCCGGGCAGGTCCATCGTCGGCGGCCAGCTGAACCGGGTCTCGGCCTGCAGCACGTCCTTCGGCAGGTCGACCAGCACCGGTCCGGGCCGGCCGGTCAGCGCGATGTGGAACGCCTCCTGGATCGTCCGCGGGATCTCCGCGGGGTCCTTGACCAGGAAGTTGTGCTTCGTGATGGGAAGCGTGATGCCGCAGATGTCGGCTTCCTGGAAGGCGTCCGTGCCGATCGACGCCGACGGCACCTGGCCGGTGATGGCGACCACCGGCACCGAGTCCATGTACGCGTCGGCGATGGGGGTGACGAGGTTGGTCGCGCCCGGACCGGAGGTCGCCATGCAGACCCCGACCCGTCCGGTCGCCTGCGCGTACCCCTCGGCCGCGTGGCCGGCGCCCTGCTCGTGCCGGACCAGCACGTGCCGCACCGCGGTGGAGTCGAACAGCGGGTCGTACGCCGGCAGGATCGCGCCGCCCGGGATGCCGAACACCACGTCCGCCCCGACCGCCTCGAGCGAGTGGACGAGTGACTGCGCCCCGGTGATCGGCTTAGTGCTTTCTGTCATCGCAGCGGACCCCTCCGCGGGTCGGGTGGCGTGGTTCGGCCAACAAAAAACCCCTCGTGCCGTCGGGCACTGAGGGGTTGCGCGCTGACCGGGTGGTCGGCGCGCTAGGAAAGTACGAGGGCAGGGCTGGTGCACACGCCGGGAACGGTAGGAGGCGGCGCGGGCGGAGTCAACTCGTGTCCCATCAGGTGGGACGCGTGTCTCGCGGAAGCGCGAGCGCGGTGGCCGCGGCGAGCAGCGCTCCGGCCGTCACACCGAGCGCCGCCACACCGAGACCATGCCCCGAGACGGCCGCGCCGCCGCCGCTTGACACATAACCATATGGGCATATGATGTGGGCATGGCACGGGCGGCGACCACCACCGACGCGTTCAACGCGGTGGCCGAGCCCCGGCGGCGGGAGATCCTCGACCTGCTCGCCGGCGGGGAGCGGTCGGTGACCGAGCTCGTCGAGTCGCTCGGCCTGTCCCAGCCGCTGGTCTCCAAGCACCTGCGGGTGCTGCGCGAGGTGGGACTCGTGCGGGTGCGGGACGAAGGGCGGCAGCGGTTCTACCGGCTGAACGCCGGGCCGCTGCGGTCGATCGCCACCTGGCTCGTCCCGTTCGAGCGGGCGATGTCCGAGCGGTTCGACCTGATGGACGACGTGATCGCAGAACTCAAGGCACAGGAGGACGACACCCATGGCGACGACGACCAACTCGGCGAAGGTCACGCTCCCGACTGACACCCAGATCCTCATCACCCGGGAGTTCGACGCGCCCCGGCACCTGGTGTGGAAGGCGTACACGACGCCGGACCTGATCGCCCGCTGGTGGGGCGGCAGTCACGGCAAGGTGACCAGCGCCGAGGTCGACCTGCGGGTCGGCGGGACCTGGCGGTACGTGCTGGCGGCGAACGAGGGCTTCGAGGTCGCCTTCCACGGCGAATACCAGGAGATCTCGGCGCCGGACCGGCTGGTCAACACCGAGATCTACGAGGGCGCGCCGGAGGGCGTCGGCGTGGTCACGACGACGCTCACCGAGGCCGGCGGGCGGACCACGCTCACCCAGCTGTGCGAGTACGGCACCCGCGAGGTGCGGGACGCGGTCATCGACTCCGGCATGGAGGGCGGCATGCAGGAGTCCATGGACGCGCTCGAGCAGGTCGCGGTCTCGCTCCGGTGACCGTTCGGGCTGCCCCACGCAGCCCGAGCACGACGCGGCCGGCCCGGGACCCCACACCCCGGGCCGGCCGCACCCACAACAGCACGGGCCCGGACCGGTGCGCCCGCGGTGGGGAGGTGGCCTATCCGCAGACGGCGCCCTGGGCGGCGGAGCCGACCAGTTTCGCGTACTTGGCGAGGGCGCCGGTCTCGTACCGGGGCGGCGGGAGCTTCCAGCCGGCCCGCCGCCGCTCCAGCTCGGCCGGGTCGACGAGCAGGTCGAGCGTCCGCGCGGCCATGTCCAACCGGATCCGGTCCCCGTCCTCGACCAGCGCGATCGGGCCGCCGTGGGTCGCCTCCGGCGCGACGTGACCGATGCACGGCCCGGAGGTGGCACCGGAGAACCGCCCGTCGGTGAGCAGCAGCGTGCTGTCCCCGAGCCCGGCGCCCTTGATCGCCGCGGTGACGGCGAGCATCTCCCGCATCCCGGGTCCGCCGGCCGGTCCCTCGTACCGGATGACGACCGCGTCGCCGGGCGCGATCCGACCCCTGGTGACCGCGGCCATCGCGTCCTTCTCGTCGTCGAAGACCTTCGCGGTTCCCTCGACCACCTTGTCCTCGAACGACGCGCTCTTCACCACCGCGCCTTCCGGCGCCAGCGACCCGCGCAGGATGGTCAGCCCGCCGGTGCGGTGGATCGGCTCGGACAGCGCCCGGATGATCTTGCCGTCCGGATCGGGCGGGGCGATGGCGTCCAGCTCCTCCCCCATCGTCCGGCCGGAGACGGTGAGCGTGTCCCCGTGCAGCACGCCGGCGTCGAGCAGCGCCCGCAGCACGACCGGGATGCCGCCGATCCGGTCGACGTCGGTCATCACGTACCGCCCGAAAGGCTTGACGTCGGCCAGGTGCGGGGTGCGGTCGCCGATCCGGTTGAAGTCGTCCAGGGTCAGCTCGACCCTGGCCTCGTTCGCGATCGCGAGCAGGTGCAGCACCGCGTTGGTGGACCCGCCGACCGCCATCACCACGGCGATCGCGTTCTCGAACGCCTGCCTGGTCATGATCTTGCGGGCGGTGATACCGGCGTCGAGCTGGGCCAGCACGGCCTCCCCGCTGCGCACCGCGAACCCCTCCCGGCGCCGGTCGACGGCCGGCGGCGAGGCCGACCCGATCAGCGCCATGCCGAGCGCCTCGGCGGCGGCCGCCATCGTGTTCGCCGTGTACATGCCGGCACAGGAGCCCTCGGTCGGGCACGCGTGCCGCTCGATCTCGTCCAGCTCGGCCCGGCTGATCCGGCCGATCGCGCAGGCGCCGACACCCTCGAACGCGTCGAGGATGGTCAGGTCCTTGTCACCGAGCCGGCCGGGCAGGATCGTCCCGCCGTACAGGAAGCAGGCGGCCAGGTCCATCCGGGCGGCGGCCATGAGCATGCCGGGCAGCGACTTGTCGCAGCCGGCCAGCAGCACCATCCCGTCCAGCCGCTCCGCGTGCACCATCAACTCGACCGAGTCGGCGATCACCTCCCGGGACACCAGGGACGCGCGCATCCCCTCGTGCCCCATTGAGATGCCGTCGGAGACGGCGATCGTGGTGAACTCCATCGGGTAGCCGCCGGCCGCCCGCACGCCCTCCTTGGCCCGCTTGGCCAGCCGGTCGAGCGGCAGGTTGCACGGGGTCACCTCGTTCCAGGACGAGGCGACGGCGATCTGCGGCTTGGCGAAGTCCTCGTCGGCCATCCCGACGGCCCGCAGCATCGCCCGGGCCGGCGCCCGCTCCATGCCGTCGGTGACCTCGGAACTGCGCGGCTTCGGGTGCGGTGTGCGCTCGCTCACGGGTGCGAAGGCTACCCCCGGTAATTCTCAGCATCGGTACGGGAGGATGGAGACATGAGCGAGTCCGAGGGCGTGCTCGCAGCCCGGTCCGGGGAGCGCACGCCGTGAGCGAGTACGTGGCGCCCCCCGGCTACGCGGTGGTCGCCCCCGACTGGGACCGCGAGCTGCGCCGGCCCGTGCTGCTGCGCTGCGACCGGTGCGCCGCCCTCGTGCTCGGCGCCGGCGACTCCGGCGTGCACGACGCCTGGCACGACACGCTCGTGCCCCGACCGCGGGTGAGCCCGGCATGACTGCTCCTGACCAGGACCAGCCGGCCGAGCTGCGGGTACGCATCCCGCGGATCAACCTGTTCGCCGTCGCGGTCGCGGCCGTCTGCACCATCCCGCTGGCGTTCGCGTCGCCGTGGCTGGCGATCCTCTGGCTGCTGCCGATCGCCGGGCTGGTATACGTGCTGCGCACCGGCGTCGACGCGGACCCGACCGGGCTGACCATCCACACGCTGCTCGGCTCCCGGCGGCTGGCCTGGGACGACATCGCCGGGCTGCGGATCCGCCGGTCCCACATCGGCGCCGTACTGCGCAACGGCTCGACCGTGCGCCTGCCGGTGCTGCGACCTCGGCACCTGTCCCTGCTGTCGACGGCCAGCGGCGGCCGGCTGCCGGACCCGACCGCCGGCGCGGCGGCCACCCAGTAGCGGCGGCCCACCCGGCAGCGGCGGCGGCCCAGCGGCGGCGGCTCCCGGGAGCGGCGGCCCACCCGGTAGCGGCAGCGGCTCAGTAGCCGTCGCGGACGACGTTCTCCAGCGGCTCGCCGGCGACCCAGCGCTCCAGCTGCCGGCGGACCAGCGCGTACGCCCGGGCCGGGAAGCCGGGCACCGCCCCGCCGACATGCGGGGTGAGCAGCAGGTTCGGTGCGTCCCACAGCGGGTGGCCGGCCGGCAGCGGCTCCGGCTCGGTCACGTCCACGGCCGCGTGCAGCCGGCCCGACTGCAGCTCGGCCAGCAGCGCGTCGGTGTCGGCGACCGGCCCGCGGGAGGCGTTGACGAACAGCGCCCCGTCGGCCATCCGGGCCAGGAACGCGGCGTCGACCATGCCCCGGGTCGCGTCGGTCAGCGGCACCACGACGACGACCACGTCGTGCTCCGGCAGCAGCGCCGGCAGCTCCTCGACGCCGTGCGCGTCGGCCCGCGCGGTCCGGGCGACCATCGTCACGGTCGCGTCGAACGGCAGCATCCGGCGCCGGATCGACTCGCCGACGTCGCCGGCGCCGACCACCAGCACCCGCTTGTCGGCCAGCTCGCCGGTGAACTTCTGGTCCCACTGGTGCCGCTCCTGCAGCCGGACGAACTCCGGGAAGTTCCGCAGCGAGGCGAGCACCGCGGCCAGCACCCACTCCGACGTCGACCCGCCGTGCACGCCGCGGGCGTCGCACAGGGTCACCCCATCCGGCACCAGCCCGATGAACGCGTCCGCGCCGGCCGTGGTCAGCTGCACCACCTCGAGCTCGGGCAGCGCCGCGAACTGCTCCACCAGCCCGTCCTTGCCGAGGTATTGCGGGACCCAGAAGCCGGCCTCGGCGGCCTCCGGCGGCGGCGGGTCGGTGGGCTGCCAGAGCACGACCGTGACCCCCTCCGGGGGCGGTCCGATCAGCTTGCGGCCCTGCTCGGAGGGCAGGATGGCGACGCGGGACGGCACCCGGTGAGCCTAGCCAGCCGCGGCCGGCCGGTGCCGCGCGGGCGGGCAGGCAGCCCGACCGAGCGGGCGGCCCGGCAGCACGACCGGTGGCCGAGCCGGGACGGCGGCACGGGGACTCACGGGTAGCTCACGGGCCGCCGGGAAGACTGGCGGCATGAGCCGGACGTGGCGGGCACTGGCCGCGGTGCTCACGCTGCTGCTGCTGACCGGCTGCAGCGCGGCCGCGGACGCGCTGAGTCCGGACCCGACCTGGGTGCCGCAGCCGGAGGGCCCGCCACCGGCCGACCTGCCGCAACCGCCGTCCAGCGGGGGTGCACCGAGCCCGGGCGCGCCGGGCCAGCCGGGCGGCCCGGAGGCCGGCACGGCCGACGACCCCAACGTCGTCGCGATCGGGCTGACCCTGCCGTGGGGACTGGCCGTCCTCCCGGACGGCACCGCCCTGGTCGGCGAGCGGACCACCGGCCGGCTGCTGATCGTGCAGCCGGAGCGGGCGCCGGCCAGGCCGGTCATGCGGATCCCCGGGCTGGACGGGACCGGCGACGGAGGCCTGCTCGGGCTGGCGCTGTCGCCGAGCTACGACGACGACGGGCTCGTCTACGCGTACGTGACGACCCGGACCGACAACCGAGTGGTCCGGTTCGCGCTCAAGGGTCCGGTCACCCCGGTGCTCACCGGCATCCCCAAGGGGCGCACCGGCAACGGCGGGCGGATCTCGTTCGGCTCGGACGGGATGCTCTACGTCGGCACCGGCGACGCCGGCAAACCCGCGCTGTCGGCCAACCGGCGCAGCCTGGCCGGCAAGGTGCTGCGGGTCGACACGTTCGGCCGGCCGGCCCGGGACAACCCCGACCCGTCCTCGCCGGTCTACTCGCTCGGCCACGGCCGGCTGGCCGGCCTCTGCCTGAGCGGGGTCGACCAGGTCTACACGACCGAACCCGCGCAGGGCGGCCAGGACGAGGTCAACCGGGTGGAGGCCGGCCGGGACTACGGCTGGCCGGGCGGCACCAGGGCGGGGGCGGCGGCACCGGAACGGGAGATCCCGGCCGCGGTCGGCGGGCTGAGCGGCTGCGCGATCATCGAGCGAGGCCTGTTCGTCACGTCCACCACCGGCCGGCGGCTGTACGCGCTGCCGCTGGACGGGTCGGGCCAGCCCGGGTCGCCGGCCGACTACCTGGTCGGCGCGTACGGGCGGCTGCGCACGGTCGTCGCGGCCCCGGACGGCGCGCTGTGGCTGACCACCTCGAACAAGGACGGCGCCGGCAAGCCGACCCCGCAGGACGACCGGGTCATCCGCATCATGCCGCCGGCCGGCTCCACCAACTCGCCCGCCTAGCCCTCGCGGGCCCGCCACGACCACGGACCTCCCGGAGCGCAGATGACGCCGCACATCCCCACCGTTCGGAGTCGCCGACGGGGTCGGGCCCAGCCCGGCCTCGCCGGCGCGGACCGGGCGGCCGGGCTGCGGGCGGCCCGGGGCCGGGGCCGCGGGCTGGCGGCGCTGCTGGCGGCGCTGAGCGCGGCAGGACTGGCCGGGTGCTCGTCGGACCAGCCGACAGGCCAGCCGGCGGGCCAGCCGGCGACGTCCGCCGGCAACCGGTCGAGCTCGGCGGCCTCCCCGTCCGGGTCCGCGGCCGGTCAGGTCTCCGTGCTGGCGACCGGGCTGGAGATCCCGTGGGGCATCGCGTTCCTGCCCGACGGGGACGCGCTGGTCACCGAGCGGAACTCGGCCAGGATCCTGCGCGTGCCGGCCGGCGGCGGCACCCCGACCGAGGTGCAGCGGCTGTCCGAAGTGGACGGTGACGGCGAGGGCGGCCTGCTCGGCATCGCGGTGCCGCCGACGTACGCCCGCGACCAGCTGGTCTACGTCTACTACTCGACCGCGGACGACAACCGGATCGCGCGGATGCGGCTCGGCCAGCCGCCGCATCCGATCGTGACCGGCATCCCGCGCTCGGGCATCCACAACGGCGGCCGGCTGGTGTTCGGCCCGGACGGCTACCTGTACGCGGGCACCGGCGACGCCTCCGCCCGCGGCAACTCCCAGGACCGGAACTCGCTCGGCGGCAAGATCCTGCGGATGACCCCGGACGGGCAGCCGGCGCCCGGCAACCCGTTCGGCACGTTGGTCTGGTCGTACGGGCACCGCAACGTGCAGGGGCTGGTGTTCGACCGGGCCGGCCGGCTGTGGGCGAGCGAGTTCGGGCAGAACCGGTTCGACGAGATCAACCTCATCCAGCCCGGTAAGGACTACGGCTGGCCGGTCGTGGAGGGCGCCTCCGACGACCCGCGGTTCACCGCACCGCTGGTGACCTGGCCGACCTCGGACGCGTCGCCTAGCGGGGTGACGATCGCCGGCTCGACCCTGTACGTGGCGGCGCTGCGCGGCGAGCGGCTCTGGGAGGTCCCGCTCGACGGCGACCGGACCGGGACGCCGCACGCCGAGCTGCAGGGCCGGTACGGCCGGCTGCGCGCCGTGCAGCTCGCGCCGGACGGGTCGCTGTGGATCCTCACCTCCAACCGGGACGGTCGCGGCGACCCGGTCGGCGAGGACGACCGCATCCTGCGGCTGACTGTCTAGCCGTTCCCCCGACCGGTCGGTGCTTTACGGCACAAGCCGGACTTCTCGCCGCGATCACTTTGGGCGAACGGGTACCGCGTGCCCACCCCCCGTCGGAGGATGAGGTCGCGCGCGCCGGGCGTCGGGCAACCGGCCGCACGGGGAGGCGTGATGAACGGGGCACTCGAGCGGCTCGGCACCTGGGCCGCCCGGCGACGCTGGTGGGTCATCGGCGCCTGGATCGTCATCCTGGTCGGGCTGTCCCTCGGGCGGAACCTCGTCGGCGGCGACTTCGTCAACAACTACTCGGTGCCCGGCAGCGAGTCGCAGCAGGGGCTCGACCGGCTCCAGTCGGACTTCCCGGCGGCCAGCGGCTACGGCGGCCAGATCGTCTTCCACGCCGGCACCGGGACGGTCGCCGACCAGTCCGCGGCGGTCGGCACCGCGATGAAGAACCTGGCCGCGCTGCCGCACGTGATCTCCGCGACCGATCCGCTCACCGTGCCGAACACGCCGACGGTCTCCAAGGACGGCACGATCGCCTACGGCAACGTGTCCTTCGACGTCGTCCCCACCTCGCTCGACTCCAGCTACCTGGCCTCGATGGACCGGGCGGTGCAGCCGGCCAGGGACGCCGGGCTCGAGGTCGAGTACGGCGGCGGGGCCGGCCAGATCGGGCAGGCGCCGGACGACCGCCTCTCCGAGGCCATCGGCCTGAGCTGCGCCCTGCTGCTGCTGCTGATCATGTTCGCGTCGATCGTGGCCGCCGGGATCCCGCTGATCGCGGCGATCTTCAGCGTGGGCAGCGGGCTGGCCATCGTCGGCCTGCTCGCCGCGCTGACCAACCTGCCGACCACCGCGCCGACGGTCGCCACGCTGCTCGGCCTCGGCGTCGCCGTCGACTACGGCCTGTTCCTGGTGGCCAGGCACCGCGAGCAGCTCGACCACGGCATGCCGCTGGAGCGCTCGATCGGCCGCACCGTCGCGACCTCCGGGGCGGCGATCGTGGTCGCCGGCAGCACGGTCGTCGTCGCGATCCTCGGCCTGTACGTCTCCGGGGTCGCGTTCGTCGGCGCCCTCGGCCTCGCCTCGGCGGTGGTCGTCGCGGTCACCATGCTGTCCGCGCTCACCCTGGTGCCGGCGATGCTCGCGGTGGCCGGCCCGCGGGTCCGCTCCGGCCGGGACCGGCGGGCGGAGAGGAAGGCCGAGCAGGAGCACCTGCCGGTGCGCGAGCCCGACCACGAGAACAGCGCGTTCGCGCGCTGGGGGCGGATGGTCAGCGACCGGCCCTGGCCGTGGGCGATCGCCTCCGTGCTCGTGCTGGTCGTGCTGGCGATCCCGCTGTTCTGGCTGCGGCTCGGGCAGCTCGACGCCGGCACCGATCCGACCTCGCAGAGCAGCCGGCGCGCGTACGACCTGCTCACGCAGGGTTTCGGGCCGGGCGTGAACGGACCGATCACCGTCGTGGTCGAGCTGCCCGCCGGCTCCGACCCGAACAGCGTGCTCGGCGGCATCTCCAGCACGCTGCAGAAGACCGACGGGGTGGCGTCCGTCGGCGCGCCGTCGGTCAGCCCGTCCGGCCGGACCGGCGTGATGAACGTGATCCCGACGACCGCGCCGGACTCCGAGCAGACCACCGACCTGGTCGACCGGCTGCGCGACGACGTGCTGCCCACCGTCAGCGAGCGGACCTACCTGGCCGGCACCGTTGCCGGCTACGTCGACTTCACCGAGAAGATCGCCGGCCGGATGATCTGGCTGATCCTCGCCGTTGTCCTGCTCTCGCTGGTCCTGCTCACGGTCGCGTTCCGGTCGATCGTCATCGCGGTCAAGGCGGCGGTCCTCAACCTGCTCTCGGTCGGCGCCGCGTACGGCGTGGTCATCGCGGTGTTCCAGTTCGGCTGGGGGTCCGGCCTGCTCGGGCTGGACGAGAAGGTGCCGATCCCGGCGTTCGTGCCGATGCTGATGTTCGCGATCGTGTTCGGGCTCTCGATGGACTACGAGGTGTTCCTGCTGTCGAGGGTGCACGAGGTCTGGGTCCGTACCGGCGACGCGCACCGCAGCGTGGCCATCGGGATCGGCAGCACCGCCAGGGTGATCACCACAGCGGCCGCGATCATGGTCGTGGTGTTCAGCAGCTTCGTGCTGGACAGCGACCCGACGATCAAGATGCTGGCGGTCGGGATGGCGGTCGCCGTGCTCATCGACGCCAGCCTGGTCCGGATGATCCTGGTGCCGGCGCTGATGTCGATCCTGGACCGGCGGGCCTGGTGGCTGCCGGCCTGGCTGGACCGGATCATCCCGGACCTCAAGCTGGAGGGCGGCGAGCAGGAGGCGGTCGAGCCGGCCGTGGAGGAGCCGCCGGCGCCGGAGCAGCCTCCGACCGCGCCGGCGGTCCCGGCCGGCTAGGGCGTGTCTCCCGATTCGCGGTGGATGCGGACGGCGTCCAGGCGGCGTCCGGCAAGGCGGAGAGGTCGGCCGATACCGGGGTTGTATCGGTCGATCCCCGACAACGCCGCCGGTCGTCGCCTGGGCGTCGCCTGCGCCGCCAGATGGCCGGGCGGTGCGCGCTAGCCGGTCGCTCCGACATATTCGGGCGCCCAGGCCGCGAACCGGCGCATCGACAGCCGCAGCCCGTACCCGATCAGCGGGCGCACCAGCCGGAAGCCGAGCACGCCGGCCGCCCCGAGCGGGAGGTCGAGGTCCTCGGTCCAGACGAACGTCGAGCCGCCCGGGCGCGGGCGCACCTCGAAGGCAGCCCGGCCGCGCACCAGCCGACCGAGGTGCTTCACGTACGCGCCGTGTGGCGGGTCCCAGCCGGTGATCTCCATCTCGTCGACCAGGCCGAGCGGACCGATGCCGGTGGTGGCCTCGATCCGGCCGCCGACTCCGTGGCCGCCGCCGACCGTGGGCCGGACCCGGGTGGCGAGCATCCACTCGCGCTGCCGGTGCCAGTCCATCGCCGCCGCCCAGGTGCGCTCGACCGGCGCGGCAACGTCCACCTCCAGCCGCAGCTGGCTCGGGCCGGCCGAGGTGTTCCGGATCGCGCTGAGCGGGAGGCTCATTCCCCCTCCGGTGGCCGGGTCATGCGGAAGTCCCGGACCGGGCGGTCCGGACGGGCGTCGGTGACCTCGGTGCCCTCCGGCACCGCGCGCGGGCGGTTGGCCTGGCCGCCGCCGTCCTGGTCGACGTCGCGGACGGCCGGGAACGGGTGGGTGAGCAGCTCCGGCTCGCCGTCGGGCGGCATCGGCTCGACGTGCAGCACCGACCGCAGCCGGGCGATCTCCCGGTCGCGGCTGTCGACCTGCTCGGACAGCCGGTCCAGCAGCCAGTCGACCTCGTCCATCCGGTAGCCGCGCAGCGCCACCGACAGCTTCAGCGCCCGCAGGTCGTCGCCACCGGCCAGCCGGTCGTCCGGCAGCTCCACCGGCGTCCCCTCCGGCAGCACCGGCGCCATCTCCTCGCCGCGGCCGAACGCGAACGACGCGGCCAGGAACAGCACGCCGCCGACGACGAGCAGCGCGAGGATGTAGCCCAGCACCGTACCCACGCCCTGATGGTGGCACGGCTCACCAGGCGGGGCCCGTCCGGCCCGGGTGATCGGGTCCGGTCGGCGTGCATGCAAAGCTGGGACGGTGCCGCTGCGCCTTGGTCGCCGGACGTTCACCGACGACGAGCTGACCGTGATGGCCATCGTCAACCGCACGCCGGACTCGTTCTACGACCGCGGCGCCACGTACGGGCTCGGGGCCGCGCTGGCCGCGGTCGATCGGGCGGTGGCCGAGGGCGCGGCGATCGTCGACATCGGCGGGGTCAAGGCCGGCCCCGGCGACGACGTCGACCCGGTCGAGGAGCTGCGCCGGACCGCGGAGTTGGTGCGGGCGGTGCGGGCGGCGTACCCGGACCTGGTGATCAGCGTGGACACCTGGCGGTCCGAGGTGGCGACGGTGCTGACCGGCGAGGGTGCCGACCTGCTCAACGACACCTGGGGCGGGGTCGACCCCAAGCTGGCCGGCGTCGCCGCGGCGGCCGGCGCCGGGCTGGTCTGCGCGCACGCCGGCGGGCTGGCGCCGCGGACCCGACCGCACCGGGTCGAGTATGCGGACGTGGTCGCGGACGTGATCGCGACCGTGACCACGCTGGCCGAGCGGGCGGTCGAGGCCGGGGTGCGGCCGGACGGGATCCTCGTCGACCCGGCGCACGACTTCGGCAAGAACACCAGGCACTCGCTGGAGATCACCCGCCGGCTCGGCGAGCTGGTCGGGACCGGCTGGCCGGTGCTGGTGTCGCTGTCCCGCAAGGACTTCGTCGGCGAGACCCTCGACCTGCCGCCGGACGGGCGGCTGGAGGGGACGCTGGCGACGACCGCGGTCTCGGCCTGGCTCGGCGCCCGGGTGTTCCGCGCGCACGACGTCGCCGCGACCCGCCGCGTGCTCGACATGGTCGCCTCGATCCGCGGCACCCGCCCGCCCGCAGCAACCCGGCGCGGGCTGGCCTAGGCGGACAGGCGGCCGGTCTCCACGGCGGCCAGTGCCTCGTCGACGGTACGGGTGAGCAGCAGCGTGTCGAGCGCCTCGCGGCGGACGAACCCGCGCTTCTCCAGGTCGGCCAGCCAGGCCCAGAGCGGGTCGTAGTGGCCGGCCGGGTCGAGCACCACCACCGGCTTGGCGTGCATGCCGAGGCTGGCCGCCGTCCACACCTCGAAGAACTCCTCCAGCGTGCCGATCCCGCCGGGCAGCACCAGGAACGCGTCGGCCCGCCGGTCCATCTCGGCCTTGCGATCGCGCATGGTGTCGACCAGGACCAGCTCGTCCGAGTCGTGGTCGGCGACCTCCATCGCGACCAGGTGGTGCGGGATCACCCCGATCGTGTGGCCGCCGGCGGCCCTGGCCGCGGCGCCGACCGCGCCCATCATCGCGACCGACCCGCCGCCGGTGACCAGCGTGTGGCCGCGCCCGCCGATGGCCGCGCCGACCGCGGATGCGAGCTCGAGGTAGGCCGGGTCGATCCTGGTGATGGACGCGCAGTAGACGGCGATCGCGCTCATCTCCCGCTCCTCGACCGGACCCGACCTCGTCCCTCGGTCGGCTCAGTTCTCGTCGCTCCCCGCTCGCCCTGCGGGCCCTCGGGCTCGCTCATTCGCCGTCGTACTCCGGCCGCAGCGGGCCGCCCCCCGCGTTCGCGTCCGCCTCCACGATCAGCTTGACGGTCTCGTCCACGTCGTCGGTGCAGGTGAGCAGCTCCAGGTCGGCCGGGTTGACCTTGCCGGCCGGGATCAGCGTGTTCCGGACCCAGGCGAACAGGCCGGCCCAGTAGTCGGTGCCGAACAGGATCACCGGGAACCGGGTCACCTTCCGGGTCTGCACGAGCGTGAGCGCCTCGAACAGCTCGTCCAGGGTGCCGAACCCGCCGGGCAGGATCACGAACGCCTGCGCGTACTTGACGAACATGGTCTTGCGGGCGAAGAAGTAGCGGAAGTTGAGGCCGACGTCGACCCAGTCGTTGAGGCGCTGCTCGAACGGCAGCTCGATGCCGAGCCCGACGCTGATCCCGCCGGCCTCGGACGCGCCCCGGTTGACCGCCTCCATCGAGCCGGGGCCGCCGCCGGTGATCACCGCGAAGCCG
>DATBFW010000006.1:0-6999 GCA_036558285.1 Mycobacteriales bacterium
GACCACCGCCCGGGGCTGGCGTGGTCCAGGAGGAACCACCGCCCGGGGCGACGACCGCCCGGGGCTGGCGTGGTCCAGGAGGAACCACCGCCCGGGGCGACCACCGCACGGGGCTGGCGTGGTCCAGGAGGAACCACCGCCCGGGGCGACGACCGCACGGGGCTGGCGTGGTCCACCCAGGAACCGCCGCCCGCCGGAACGCGGGCCCGCGGGGCTCGGCCCCGCGGCCAGCATACGAAACGCCCCCCGTCCGCGCTTTCCGCGGACAGGGGGCGCCTAGGCGTGGAGGTGGCGGGAATCGAACCCGCGTCCTCCGGCGGTTTGACAGGGCTTCTCCGGGCGCAGCTCGTGGTGTCTCTACTCGGCCCCACCGGTCTTCCGAGCAAGCCGGTGTGACAGGCCCAGTCGCTGTGAGTTGTCCCTCGGTGACCCGCGACCAGTCACCGAGGTGAGCTTCCTCGCTGATGCCAGGAACCGGGCCGGAAGCACTCCCGGGCTGACAGAGGTCTAGCTCACCTTAGGCGGCGAGGGCGACCTCGGAGCGCGAACTGATGTTGGCGCTTGTAGTTTGCAACGGGTGGATTAACGAGATCATCGTTGCCTTCCTCGGCCCGCTTCCCCTGTCTCGACGTCCGAAGTCGAGACCTTTCACCCCCTTGTGCGTGGATCACCCAGTCTAGCGGCTGCGCGCGCCGGGTTCATCCCACCGGCTTCGCCCAGGTCACGGACGTGTGGTCGACGGCGAACCCGGCCCTCTCGTACAGGCCGAGCGCACCGGTCGGGTTGCTGCTGTCGACGGTGAGGGTGGCGCTCGCATAGCCGCCGTCAGCGGCAAGCGCAAGCCCGGTGGCGAGCAGCAGCCCGGCGAGCCCGCGCCGGCGCCACGGCCGCAGCGTGCCGACCTGGCCGATGTACGCCTCGCGCACACCGGTGGCCTCGGCCTCGGCGGCGTAGAAGTAGCTGAGCAGGTAGGCGGCGATCCGGTCGCCGTCGAGCACGAGCCGGCTCAGCTCCGGCTGGAACCCGCGGGAGCCGGTGTACCACTGGGTCCAGCGCTGCTCGTCGGGCGGGGTCGAGCCCCAGTGGTCGGCGAACGCCTCGCCGTGCGCCCGCCGGAGCGGCTCGTCGATGTCTGCGGACCACGGCACGACGCGCAGCCCGTCCGGCACCGCCGGGATAGGTGGCAGCGCGGCGGACAGGTCCCGCTTCATGCCGTACCAGTACCGCGCGGGTTGGTAACCGGCGGCGCGCACGAGCGCCTCCTGCGACGGCACGGTGGCCGGCACCCGCACGAACAGGTCCGCGGGCAGGTCGGGATGCCGGGCAGCGTGCAGCTCGCGGGCGCGCCGCTCGCCCCAGTCGAGCAGCCTGCGACCGAGGCCTTCGCCACGCCGGGACGGCAGCACGCCGCCTTCCAGCCAGACCCGGTCGACGTCGGTGACGGTGGTCCAGGCCCGGACGGCGGTCCACCCGATGAGCGCCCCGTCCGGGTCGACGACGCCGAGGGTGTCCCGGCCGAGGTCGATCGAGGTGTCGGCGAGCTCGTCGGCGATGTCGTCCTCGTCGTAGTGCTCCCCCGTCGCGTCGACGGCCTCGATGCCGGCGAGCAGCGTGGTCAGCCCGGGCGCGTCGGCCCGGGTCAGCGCGCGCAGCGTCACGGTCTCCACAGCCCCAACGTACGGACCGGCCGCACCTCAATTACGGCTGGCCGCGCCGTTCGACGACGAGGTCCGCGATCGCGATGGCCAGCGCGACCGCCACGAAGGCGACGATGAGCACGAACCCGTCCTGTACGGCGACTCCGAACTCGCCTCGGCTGCTGGCGAGCCGGGAGTAGAACAGGCTGCCCACGGCGGCGATCCCGGCGGCCGAGCCGATCCGCTGGCCGGTCTGCAGCACCCCGCCGGCCGCGCCGCCCTGCCGCGGCGGCACTTCGGACAGCGACAGGGTCTGGTTCGGCGCGATGACCAGACCGCTGCCGATCCCGGCGACGAGGAACGGCCCCGCCACCGCCCAGCCGACCGCGGTCGAGTCCACCAGCCCGATCGCGACCCAGGTGCCGACCAGGCCGACGATGACGAGCACGAGCCCGGCGGCCACCAGGCTGCGCCCGATCCGGACGACCACCCGGCCGCCGAGGCCGGCCGAGACGGCCGACCCGAGCGCGAACGGCGTCGAGGCCAGGCCGGCCTGCAGCGCGCTGTAACCCAGCCCGTCCTGCAGGAACTGCACGTAGATGAAGAACACCCCGGTGAACCCGGCGAAGTAGGCCAGCGCGAGCGTAGCCCCGAACGTGTACGACCGGCGGCCGAACAGGGCCAGGTCGACCATCGGCTCCCGGCCGCGCCGCCGGTATATCCGCTCCCAGCGTACGAACAGCACGCCGAACAGCGCCGCCGGCACGAGCAGTGTCCACTTCAGACCACCCGACCAGGTGCGGCTCTCCACGAACGGCAGCAGCGCGAGCAGCGTGGCCAGGCCGAGGACGACCGCGCCGACCGGGTCGTAGTCGGTGCGCTCACCCTTCTCCCGCGGCCGGTGCGGCACGGTCCGTACGGCCAGGATCATCGCCACGACGCCGACCGGCAGGTTGACGAAGAAGATCCACCGCCAGCCCTCCTGCGCGCCGCCGAGCTGGATGAGCAGCCCGCCCAGCAACGGTCCGATCGCGGTGCTCACCCCGACGATGGCGCCGAACAGGCCGAACGCGCGGCCCCGCTCCTCCCCTCGGAACAGGCCCTGGATGAGCCCGGAGTTCTGCGGCGTGACGAGGCCGCCGCCGAGCCCCTGCACCAGCCGGGCGATGATCAGCATGATCGCGTTCTGGGCGAACCCGCACGCCGCGCTGGCGAGCGTGAAGATCGCCAGCCCGAGCATGAGCGTGGGCCGCCGGCCCCGGGCGTCGCCGATCCGGCCGCCGGCGACGAGCACCAGCCCGAACGCGAGCGCGTACCCGCCGACCACCCACTGCAGGTCGCTGTCGTCCGCGCCGAGGCCGTGGGCGATGCTCGGCAGCGCTACGTTCACGATGCTGACGTCGAGCAGCACCATGAAGCCGGCGACGAGGACGACGACGAGCGCCCGCCACCGGCGCGGGTCCGGCTCGTAGTCGTCGTCCGGACGCGCGGCCGGCGGCGGCCCTGGTCGGGTCCGGTCCTCCGCGGTCACCGGAACAGGACCTTGTCCAGCCGGATCGGCAGGTCCCGCACCCGCACGCCGGTGGCGTGCCAGACGGCGTTGCCGATCGCGGCCGGGACCCCGACGATGCCGATCTCCCCGATGCCCTTGATGCCGAGCGGGTTCACGTACCGATCCTGCTCCTCCAGCCAGTACGCGTCGATCGCGGTGCCGACGTCGGCGCAGGCCGGCACGTGGTAGCCGGCGAAGTCGTCGTTGACGTAGTCGCCGAACCGATGGTCCATTGTGGACTCCTCGGTCAGCGCCATGCCGAGCCCCATCGTCATCCCGCCGAGGAACTGGGACCGGGCAGTGGTCGGGTTGACCACCCGGCCGACCGCGTAGACCCCGAGCAGCCGGGACACCCGCACCTCGCCGGTGTCGGCGTCCACCCGCACCTCGGCGAAATGGGCGCCGAACGCGTGCCGGGACCAGTGCGCGTCCAGCGCGGCGACGTCGTCGGCGGTGTCGACCCTGACCTCGAGGCCGCCCTCGGGCACGCCGGCCGCCATCCGGGTCCGCAGCTCCCGGGCCGCCTTGTCGACCGCCCAGGACCAGGACGCGGTGCCCATCGACCCGCCGGCGAGGATCGCCGGCGGCAGCGTCGAGTCACCCACGCACATCTCGATCCGGTCCGGCGCGACGCCGAGCGCGTCGGCGGCGACCTGGCCGAGCACCGTGCGGGCGCCGGTGCCGATGTCGGTGGCGTTGATGTCCACCCGGTACCGGCCGTCCCGCAGCATCCGGGCGGCGGCCGAGGCCGGCCGGCTGCGGGCCGGGTACGTCGCCGCGGCCACCCCGGTGCCGACCAGCCAGCGCCCGTCCCGCCGGACGCCGGGACGCGGGTCGCGGCCGGGCCAGCCGAACCGGTCAGCGCCGTCGCGCAGGCAGGCGACGAGGTTGCGGCTGGAGAACGGGTGGCCACTCTCCGGGTCGACCGCCGGCTCGTTGCGCACCCGCAGCTCGATCGGGTCGAGTCCACATGCGACGGCCAGCTCGTCGAGGGCGGACTCCAGCGCGTACATGCCGGGTGCCTCGCCGGGGGCGCGCATCCAGGCCGGCGTCGGCACGTCCAGCCGGGCGAGCTTGTGCGCCGTACGCCGGGCGGCCGCCGCGTACATCATCCGGGTACCGACCGCGGTCTGCTCGGCGAACTCCCGCACGGTCGAGGTCTGCTCGATCGCCTCGTGGCTGATCGCCCGCAGCACGCCGTCGGCGCCGGCCCCGAGCCGGATCCGCTGGATGGTCGGGGTGCGGTAGCCGACCACGCTGAACTGGTGCTGCCGGGACAGCGCGAGCCGCACCGGCCGGCCGACGACCCTGGCCGCCATCGCGGCCAGCACCACGTTGGGCCGGGCGGTGCCCTTGGCCCCGAACCCGCCGCCGACGTGCGCGCTGACCACCTGGACCCGGTCCTCGGCCAACCCGAACAGGGTGGCCAGGGACTGGGCGACGCCGGTCGCGCCCTGGTTGGAATCGTGCACGAGCAGCCGGTCGCCCAGCCACTGGGCGGTGCTGGCGTGCGGCTCCATCGGGTTGTTGTGGGTCGCCGCCGTCTCGTATGTGACGTCGACGGCAACATCGCTCGCGGCCAGCTCGGCGTCCACGTCGCCCTGCGACGTGTCGGACTCGTGGTTGGGGTTGACCTTCTCCGGGGTGTAGAGGTCGGCCCGGTCGGCGCGCAGCTCGGTGTCGTGCGGCTGCTCGTCGATGTCCACCCGCGTGCGGGCGGCCGCCTCCCGGGCCGCCTCCAGGCTGTCGGCGACCACTGCGGCGACGAACTGGCCGTGGTAGGCGACCCGGTCGCTCTGGAAGAGCAGCAGCTCGTGGTCGGCGACCTCGGCCAGCCGCGGCGCGTTGCCGTGCCAGAGCACGGCGAGCACGCCGGGCATCGCGAGGACGGCGTCGGTGTCGACCGAGCGCACGGTGCCGCGGGCGACCGGTGCCTGCACCGGCCAGACGTACGCCACACCCGGGGCCGGGTACTCGACCGCGTACCGGGCGGCCCCGGTGACCTTGTCCGGTCCCTCGGTCCGCCGGACGCGGGCGCCGATGGCGGTCACCGGTCCACCCCCGCCAGCTCGCCGAGCACGGCCGCGGTGAGGTTGCGCACCAGCGGCACCTTGAACGCGTTCTCCGGCAGCGGTCGGGCCGCGGCCAGCTCGGCGTCGGCGGCGGCCCGGAATGCCGCCTCGGTGGCCGGCCCTCCGCGCAGCTCCCGCTCGGCCTGGTACGCCCGCCACGGCCTGGGCGCGACCCCGCCCCAGGCGATCCGCACGTCCCGGACCGTGCCGTCGACCACGTCGAGGGCGGCAGCGACGGACGCGACCGCGAACGCGTACGAGGCGCGGTCACGGACCTTGCGGTAGCGGGACGGGAAGCCCAGCGGCGGCAGCGACACCGCGGTGATCAGCGCGCCGGGCGGCAGCACGGTCTCCACCTGCGGGGTGTCTCCGGGCAGCGCGTACAGGCCGGTCAGCGGGACGGGTGCGGCCTCGTGCAGGTGCACCTGGGCGTCCAGCGCGGCGAGGGCGACGGCCAGGTCGGACGGGTGGGTGGCCACGCAGTGCTCGGACGTGCCGAGGATGCCGAGGTCGCGGTGCGCGCCGGCGATGGCCGGGCAGCCGGTACCGGGCGCACGCTTGTTGCACGGCTTGGTGACGTCCTGGAAGTAGCGGCACCGGGTGCGCTGCAGCAGGTTGCCGCCGATCGTCGCGGCGTTGCGCAGCTGCCCGGAGGCGCCGGCCAGCAGGGCCTGGGACAGCACCGGGTAGTGCGCACGGACCCGCCGGTCGACCGCGACGTCGCTGTTGCGGGCGCCGGCGCCGATCCGCAGGCCGTCCGCGGACTCCTCGATCCCGGTCGGCAGCAGCCGGGCCACGTCGACGAGCAGGGCCGGCGTCTCGACGCCGAGCTTCATCAGGTCGACCAGGTTGGTGCCGCCGGCCAGGTATTTCGCGTCCGGCCGGCCCACCAGCGCCACCGCGCCGGCCGGGTCGGTGGCGCGCGCGTAGTCGAACGGCCTCACCGGGCAGCTCCCGCGTCCTGCACTGCGGCGACGATGTTCGGGTACGCCCCGCAGCGGCACAGGTTGCCGCTCATCCGCTCGGCCACCTCGGCGTCGGTGAGCGCCGGCTCGCCGTCGGTGACCAGGCTCGGCCAACCGGCGTCGTACTCGGCCAGGGCCCCGACCGCGGAGCAGACCTGCCCCGGCGTGCAGTAGCCGCACTGGAACGCGTCCCGCTCCAGGAACGCCTGCTGCACCGGGTGCAGCCCGTCCGGGCCGGCCAACCCCTCGACCGTGGTGACCTCGGCGCCGTCCAGGGCGACGGCGAGCGCGAGGCAGCTCAGCACGCGGCGGCCGTCGACCAGCACGGTGCAGGCGCCGCACTGCCCGTGGTCGCAGCCCTTCTTCGATCCGGTCAGGCCCAGGTGCTCACGCAGCGCGTCGAGCAGCGTGGTGCGGGTGTCCAGGGACAGGGGACGGAGCTCGCCGTTGACCCGAAGCGAGACCTCCGCGAAGCGTCGATCATCGGTCACTCAGGCGAAGCTACCCCCGTTCCGGGGTGATCACCCGCTCACCAGCTGCCGCCGCCTCCGCCACCGCCGCCGCCACCGGCCGATCCGCCGGAGAACCCGCTGCCGCCGCCCGAGGACGACGAGACCGGGCTGGTGGCGCCAGCGTGGTGTCCGGGCCGGCGGCGAAGACCGCCTGCAGCACGGTCAGCTCCTCCGGCCGGAGCGAGCCGTCCGGTCCGCGCTGGGCGACCAGCCGCCAGTCGCGTGTGGACAGTGGGGTGATCGACAGGTAGCCGCGGGCGG
>DATBFW010000007.1:0-19088 GCA_036558285.1 Mycobacteriales bacterium
GAGCTGATCTTGGTCTCGAACGGCTGGTTCTTCTGGTCGAGCAGCTCGCCGACCCGGTCGACCAGCCCGGTCGGGTATGCCGAGGTGATCTTGTCGTGCCCGTCGACCTCGTCCTTCAAGGTGATGTCGACGGTCTGCTCGCGGTCGTTGATCGTGACGTTCGTGTAGTTGCCGCTCTCCAGCTGGGCGAGCGCGACCGACGTCGGGACCTGGGAGTAGCCGCCGTTCCCGCGGAACAGGGTTGGCACGGCGAGCACGACCAGCAGGCCGAGGACGATCCAGAACCACGGCGACTTGAGGATGCGACGACGATCCATATCTCAGCGGAGACGCCGTGGGCGGCAGCTCCGGTCCTCCCGCTCCTGCTGGTGGGCGCACCCGGCGCGCACGGCGATCAGTCCCTGGTAGGAAAGGTACACCGGGCACTACGGAGACGCAGGCCACCAGGGTCGATGGCCTTGTCCGGGCAACGGCCGAACGGCCTGGAGCGTTCCTTTACCTGGTGTAGACCTCCGGCTTGAGCCGGGCGATGTACGGCAGGTCCCGGTAACGCTCCGCGTAGTCGAGCCCGAAGCCGACCACGAACTCGTTCGGGATGTCGAAGCCGAGATAGCGGACCGGCACGTCGATCTTCACCGCGTCCGGCTTGCGGAGCAGCGCCATCACCTCGAGCGACGCCGGCTGCCGGGCCTCAAGGTTGCGCAGCAGCCACGACAGCGTCAGCCCCGAGTCGATGATGTCCTCGACCACCAGCACGTGCCGGCCGGAGATGTCCCGGTCGAGGTCCTTGAGGATGCGGACGATCCCCGACGAGCTGGTCGACGACCCGTACGAGGAGATCGCCATGTATTCCATCGTCACCGGGCGGCTCAACGCGCGGGCGAAGTCGGCCATCACGATCGCGGCGCCCTTGAGCACCCCTACCAGCATCGGTTCGCGGTCGGCGTAATCCGCCGACACCTCGTCGGCCACTTCCTGGATGCGGGTCGCGATCTGCTGCTCGGTCAGCAGGACCTCGTCGATGTCGCCGTCGTAGTTGTGCACCGCTCCCCGTTCTCGGTCCGCCTCAGCTCAGCGATCAGGTCCGGCGAGATGCAGCATGCCAGACGCACGCCTGACCGTACGGCCCGAGGGCAGGGCGACCGGGCCCTGGCCGTGCCAGTCCGCGACCAGCGCGTCGAGGGCCCGGAGCTGGGCGGCCGTGAGCGGGATCCCGACCCAGTTCTTCAGCACCCGGGTGCGGATCGCGCGCGGCTGGGCGGCCAGGCCGTCGACCGGCAGGGTCGCGGTCGCCGGGGTGAGGGCGGCGGCCAGGCCGTCGAGCGCGTCGAGGTCGTCACGCACCAGCTCGGCCGTGCGGGCCAGCGCCTCGGCGACGCCGCCCTGCAGGGCCCGCTCCAGCCGGGGCAGCACGTCGGTGCGCAGCCGCACCCGGGTGAAGCGGGGGTCGGCGTTGTGCGGGTCGTCGCGGTACGGGAGGTGCTCGGCCGCGCAGGCGGCCCGGGTGGTCTCCCGGCGGATCCCGAGCAGCGGGCGCAGCCAGCGGCCGTCGACCGGGCGCATCCCGGCGATCGACCGCGGACCGGAGCCGCGGCCGAGCCCGAGCAGCACGGTCTCGGCCTGGTCGTCGAGGGTGTGCGCGAGCAGGACGGCGCGGTCGCCGGCGGCCTCGGCGAGGGCCGCGTAGCGGGCGGTGCGAGCGGCGGACTCCGGGCCGCCGGCGGTGCCCACCTCGACCCGGCGCACCAGCACCGGGTCGAGCCCGAGGCGGTGACCCAGCTCGGCGGTCTCGGCCGCCCAGGCCGCGGAACCCTCCTGCAGGCCGTGATCGACGGTCACCAGGCCCGCCGGGACGTCCAGCCGAGGAGCCTCGAAGGCGGTGGCCGCCGCCAGCGCGACCGAGTCGGCGCCGCCGCTGCAGGCGACCAGCACGCCGGCCGGCCGCACCTCGGCCAGCAGCCGCCGCACGGCCACCCGCACCGCAGCCGCCTCCACCGCCAGCCCCTCCCCCACCCCCAAACGCTATCTCCGCTCCACACTCGCGTCGGACCGACCACCACCCCTGGCCGGCGGCGGTGCGTCAGGCGGAGACGGCGGACGGAGCCTGCGGGGGGCGGGCCGGAGGTCAGGCCGACGCGGCGGGCCGGAATCCGTGGACGCGCTCGACCCAGGCGTGCGGGTCGGCCAGCTCGGGCTTGCGCGGGAGCGTCTCCGGCGACGTCCACACCTGGTTGAAGCCGTCGATGCCGACCGCCTCGACGACCGCGCCGACGAACTTGCTGCCGTCGGCGTACTGCCGGATCTTCACGTCGAGCCCGAGCAGCCGGCGCAGCAGCCGGTCGACCGGCCCGGTGCCCTTGCGCCGCTGGCCGAACCGCTCCCGGATCTGCCCGATGGACGGGACCACGTCCGGCCCGACCGCGTTCATCACGTATTCGGCGTGCCCCTCGACGAGCGACATGAACGCCGTCAGCCGCTCGATGATCTCCTTCTGCGCCGGGCTCTGGATCAGCCCGAGGATCCCCTGCGACTCCTCGCCGCCGCGCAGCGCGGAGCCCAGCTGGCTGACGAACGCCGACAGCCGCTCGCGCACCGCGTCCGGGTCGAGGTCGGTCGCGTCGACCAGCGCGTCGATCTCCGTGCTGAGGTGTCCGCGCAGCCACGGCACCGCGGTGAACTGCACCCGGTGGGTCACCTCGTGCAGCGCCACCCACAGCCGGAAGTCGCCCGGCGGGACCCCGAGCGACCGCTCCGCCTCGACCACGTTGGGCGCGACCAGCAGCAGCTGCCCGGCCGGGTCGGCGAAGAACTCGAACTGCCCGAGCACCTTGCTGGACAGGAACGCCAGCACGCCGCCGGCCTGCAGCCCGGTCGCCTTCGGCCCGACGGCCTGCTCGAAGCGCCCGGCCGGGTGCGGCCGGCGCTCCTCCAGCGTCTGCACCAGCGGGGTGAGCAGCCGGGACATCCCGTCGGCGTTGACCCGCACCCAGCCCGGCCGGTCGACCACCCTGGTCACCGGGATCGGGCCCACCGGGTGCAGGGCGGTGATCCGCTCCACGTGCGCGGCCGCGACCTCGACCTGGTCCCGCAGCGACCGCACCGCGGCGTCGGCCTCGCTGCGGGACACCTCAGGCCCCGGCGAGATCAACCGGGTCGCGGTGGAGACGGCGAGGTCCCAGTCGACCATTCCGGGCTGGCTACTCATGCGGCCACGGTACGCCGAGCGGCCGCACCGGCCCGGGTCACACGGTCACGCCGGCGGGCTGGACGGTGAGCCGCGCGAGCAGCCGGCCGAACACGCCGGCCCGCACCCGCTCGACCCGTACGTCCGCCCCGGGGAAGGCGGCAGCCGCCGCACCCTGCGCCGTCCGCAGCGCCCCGCGCAGGTCGTAGATCCAGATCCGGCCACCCGGCGCGAGCACCCTGGCGAGCTCCGCGAGCGCGGCTGCCCGGTCCGGCCAGTGGTGCTGGCTCAGCGTGGAGACGATCAGGTCGACGCTGCCGTCCCGGTACGGCAGCTTCGCCACGTCGCCGACCTCGGCGATCACCTGCTGGCCTGGCTCGATGGCGGCCTTGGCGGCCTCGATCATCCGGGGCGAGACGTCCAGTCCGGTCACCCAGACCTGCGGGTTGTGCCGGGCGATCTCCACCGGCAGCCGGCCGGGGCCGGTGCCGACGTCGAGCACGTGGGCACCGGACGGCAGCCGGAGCGCGGCCACGTCGGTGGCGATCCGGGTCCGCAGCCGGCGCTCGAACCGGGTCGCGAACCGGTCGTAGTGCTCGGGGTCGCCGAACCAGCCGGTCATGCTGCCGTCACGGTGCATGAACAGGTGCCGGAACCCGTGGCCGTGGGGCATCTCGTCCTCCTAGAGTTGTTCCGTACAACTACGGTAGAGCAGGAGAGTTGTATGGCACAACCGTTTCCGGACGACGAGCTGCGCCGGCTGCTGCGCTGGCTCGTCCGGGTCGGCGGGCTGCTGGAGCCGCACGACCACGACGGCGTGCGGGCCTCGGCGTCCGAGGTGTTCGCGCTCGCGGAGCTGACCGAGGCCGGCCCGCTGTCCCAGCAGGAGCTCGGCGACCGGCTGGGGCTGGAGAAGTCGACGACCAGCCGGCTCGCCGCCGGGCTGGAGCGGCGGGGCTGGTTGGAGCGGGTCCGCGACCCGGCCAACCGCCGCTACTACCGGCTGGCGCTCACCCCGGCCGGCGCGGACGCGGCCGAGCGGATCGGCGCCCACTTCAGTGGCCAGCACAAGCACCTGTTCGCCGAGCTGACCGACGACGAGCGGGAGGCGCTGCTGACCGGGATGTCAGGGTTGGCCAGGGTGATGGAGCAGCACCATCACCATCACCACATCCGTCACTGACGGCAGCCGCAGGTGGTGAGGGCGGCGGCGACCTCGTCCAGCGCGGCCTCGGCGGGCAGCGTGCCACCGGCCGGGACCCGGTCCGCGACCACCGCGAACACCAGCAGCCGCCCGTCGGTGCCGCGGACCAGACCGGCCAGCGAGCTGACCCCGTCCAAGGTGCCGGTCTTGGCCCGCACCTCGCCGGCCGCGAGCGCCGCCGGGCCGGTGCGGTAGCGATCGTCGAGCGTGCCGAGGTATCCGGACACCGGCAGGCCGGGCACCAGCGCGTGCAGCCGGGGCTGGTCGGGACCGGCCGCGGCCCGCAGCAGGCCGGCCAGCAGCGCCGGGGTGACCCGGTCCTGGGCGGACAGCCCGCTGCCGTCGAGCAGCCGGTCGCCGGCGGGCATCCCCAGCCGGGCCAGCACCTGCCGGGTCGCGTCGGCGGCGCCGGCGAAGCTCGCCGGCCGGTCCTCGGCGATCGCGACCTGCCGGGCGAGCGCCTCGGCCAGGACGTTGTCCGAGGCGAGCAGCATCTGCTCGATCAGCCGCGGGATCGGCTGCGAGCCGACCTCGGCCAGCGCGGTCGCCCCGACCGGCGCCCGCCCGCGGACCACCCCGGCCTTCGGCACGCCGAGCGCGACGGCGAGGGCCCGGCCGGCCTCGAGGTCCGGCGTCGTTGACCGGGCCCGCAGGCCCTCCTGCCGGCCGGCGTCGACCATGGTCGCCGTGATCGGCGTGATGTAGCCGCCGGCGACGTCGGCCGGGTTCCAGGTCGGCGCCATCGTCGGGCCGGAGAACAGGCTGGAGTCGACGACCACCCGGCGTACCGGGCCGAGGCCGGCCTGCTTGGCCAGCGCGGCCAGCGCGCTCACCCGCGCGGCGCCCTCGTACGCGGTCGGCTTGCCGGCCGGGGCCGCGGACAGCGTCGGGTCGCCGCCGCCGACCAGCACCACGTCGCCCGGCCTCGACCCGGCGACGAGCCTGGTGGTCAACCGCTGGTCCGGGTCGGTCACCGACAGCAGCGCGACCGAGGTGGCCAGCTTGGCCGTCGAGGCCGGAGTGACCGGGTTGGCGGCGCCGCGGTCGAGCAGCACCTGCCCGGTCTCGGCGTCGAGCACGGTCGCCGAGACGCGGGCGCCGAGCCGGTGGTCGGCGAGCGGGATGGCGAGCTTGCGGGCGACACCGGTCGCGGTCTGCGGCAGGCCGGTCGCCGGCGCGGCCAGCACCGGGGTCGGGGTGACCAGCGGGCTCGGCGTCGGGCTGGCGGTGACCGTCGGCGCGGCGCCCTGGTTCGCGGCGCCGTCGCGGCCGGCCACGACGACCCCGCCGATGACCGCGGCCGCCCCGATGGCGAGCGCGCTGCCACCGGCGATCGCGACCCGCGCCCCCGTCCACCGCACGAAGCGAAGCCTAGGCGTCCGGTCGCACCCGTACGGACGGATCAGCGCGCCCTAGACTCCGGGGCGACCAGTCTCCTGGGAGGAGCGGCCGGTGGAGTTCGACGTCACGATCGAGATTCCCAAGGGCGAGCGGAACAAGTACGAGTTCGATCACCGCACCGGCCGGATCCGGTTGGACCGGACCCTGTTCACGGCCACTCAATACCCGGCGGACTACGGGTTCATCGAGGGCACCCTCGGCGACGACGGCGACCCGCTGGACGCGATGGTGCTGCTGCAGGTGCCGACGTTTCCCGGCTGCCTGATCCGGTGCCGGGCGATCGGGATGTACCGGATGCGGGACGAGGCCGGCGGCGACGACAAGGTGCTCTGCGTGCCGGCGGCCGACCCGCGGATGGAGCACCTGCGGGACATCTTCCATCTGCCCGAGTTCGAGCGGCTGGAGATCCAGCACTTCTTCAACGTCTACAAGGAGTTGGAGCCGGGCAAGTCGGTCGAGGGCGCGACCTGGGTGGGTCGGCACGACGCCGAGGAGGAGATCCTCGTCTCCCGCCGCCGCCTCGCCGAGTCCGACGGGCAACTGGCCTCCGGCTCCCCCGACCACTAACCCCGCCCGCCTCACACCTGCGGTGCCGCCGCCGAGAGCCGGCGGCGGCGACTGGGAGACCGCCGCCAGCGTCGGGGTCGAGGACCCGGCACCCGCCGCGGGAGGCGGTGGCTGGAAGATCGCCGCCCAGGTGGGGTCGACGCCGGGCGACCGCCGGTACGCCGGGTGACGGCACCCGCCGCGGGAGGTGGTGGCTGGACGATCGCCGCCCAGGTGGGGTCGACGACCGGGCGACCGCCGGCATCCACACCGGCGGCGACGGGCATCCGCTGCCGGGGCTGGGCGGCGGGAGAACTCCGCCCGGCCGCGTCGGGGGTCAGCGGCCGGGCGGGTGTCTGGGCGGGATCAGAAGTTGATGTCGGGCCCCGGGTTGGGCATCGGGCCGGGGTCGGGCGCCGGCGGCATCGGATCCGGAGTCGGCGGGTTCGGGTCCGGCACGGGTGTGGGCGGCATCGGGTCGGGCGCCGGTCCCGGCGGAGTCGGGTCCGGTGCCGGTGTCGGCGGTTCCGGGTCGATCGGCGGCATGACCATGATCCGTAGATACCCCGAAATCGCTCGCCCCACCGGCCTACCGTCGATGCATGCTCCCGCCCGAGGTCGTCGCGTATTACGAGTGCGGCGACGAGCAGGACCGGCTGACCGCCCGCACCGGCCGGCTGGAGTGGGCCCGGACCTGGGTCCTGCTGCAGCGGCACCTGCCCGAGCCCACGGCCACGATCGTCGACGTCGGCGGCGGCCCGGGCGCGTACGCGATCCCGCTCGCGCTGGCCGGCCACGACGTCCACCTGGTCGACGCGATGCCGCTGCACGTCGCGCAGGCCCGGATGGCGGCCCAGGCGGCGGAGACCAGGCTCGCCTCCGCCGAGATCGGCGACGCCCGCGAGCTCGCCTTCCCGGACGCCGCTGCCGACGCCGTGCTGCTGCTCGGCCCGCTCTACCACCTGCTCGAGGCGGACGAGCGGATCGCCGCGCTCGCCGAGGCCCGCCGGGTGCTGCGTCCGGGTGGCGTGCTGGTCGCGGTCGCGGTCAGCCGGTTCGCGAGCGTCATCGAGGGCCTCCGGTACGGCTGGGCCTGCGACCACCCCGGGGTGGTCGAGTCCGGCCTGCACACCGGCACCCACCGCAACCCGGACGCGCTGCCGCACCGGTTCACCACCGCGCACTTCGCCCGGCCGGAGGAGCTCGCCGCCGAGGTCACCGCGGCCGGCTTCGAGCAGGTCGACCTGTACGCGGTGGAGGGTCCGGGCGCCCTGGTGGAGGACCCGGACGAGTGGCTGGACGACCCGACGAGGCGCGAATGGCTGCTGCGCCAACTGGATCGGATCGAGACCGAGCCATCTCTGCTCGGCGCCAGCCCGCACGTGCTGGCCGTCGCCCACCGCTGACCCGGACGCCGGCCCGGGATTCACCGCGGCCCCGGCGCGGTTCTCCCGAGCACCAGCACGCCGTGGAGGACCAGTGAGCAGCCAGCAGGTCACCTCGCCGCCGCGGCCGGAGGTCCGCCCCGCCGCCGGTCGCAGCCTGGCGCTGCTGCTGGTCGGCGCGTTCATGGCGCTGCTCGACACGACGATCGTCAACGTCGCGCTGCCGAGCATGCAGAGCGGCCTCGGCGCCGGGCCGAGCCAGCTGGAGTGGGTGGTCTCCGGCTACATGCTCGCGCTCGGGCTGACCCTCATCCCGGCCGGCCGGATCGGCGACCGGATCGGCCACCGCCGGATGTACGTGGCCGGCCTGACCCTGTTCACGCTGGCCAGCCTGGCCTGCGGGCTGGCGCAGACCCCCGGGCAGCTGGTCGCCGGCCGGATCGTGCAGGGCCTCGGCGCCGGCACCTTCTTCCCGGCGATCGCCGCGCTCATCCAGCAGCTGTACGCCGGACCGGCCCGGGGCCGGGCGTTCGGCGCGCTCGGCGCGGTCATCGGGCTGTCCACCGCGCTCGGCCCGCTGGCCGGCGGGCTGCTCATCCAGGCCGCCGGGGTGGAGCACGGCTGGCGCTGGGTGTTCCTGGTCAACGTGCCGATCGGGCTGGTCGCCGTGCCGCTCGCGGCCGCGATGCTGCCCCGGGGCGCGACCCATCAGGACCGGCAGCGGCTCGACCCGGTCGGCGTCGTGCTGCTGTCGGCCGCGCTGATCGCGCTGCTGGTGCCGCTCATCGACGGGCAGCGGCTGGGCTGGCCGCCCTGGACGTACGCGTGCCTGGCGCTGTCGGTGCTGCTGCTGGTCGCGCTGGGCTGCTGGCTGGTCCGGCTCGAGCGGCGCGGCGGCGACCCGCTGATCCCGCCGCACCTGGTCCGGGACCGCGCGTTCGCCGCCGGCACCGTGCTCGCGCTGGTCTACTTCGCCGGCTTCACCAGCGTGTTCTTCACCCTGTCGATCCTCTGGCAGGTCGGGCTCGGGCACAGCGCGCTGTCCGCCGGCCTGGTCACGCTGCCGTTCCCGGTCGCGTCGATGGTCACCGCGGCGCTGTCGGACCGGTTCTCGGGCCGGCTGGGGCGGACCGTGCTGGTGATCGGTTGTGCGATGGTCGCGGCCGGGATGCTGGCCCTGCTGCTGGTGCTGGTGGCGGCCGGCACGGATCCGGCCGGCTGGCAGATCGCGCTGCCCCTGGCTGTCGCGGGGCTGGGCAACGGGCTGTTCATCGCGCCGAACATCGACTTCGTGCTCTCGGCGGTGCCGCCGCGGGAGGCCGGCGCCGCCAGCGGCGTGCTCAACACCGGCCAGCGGGTCGGCGCGTCCATCGGGATCGCGGCGATCGGCACGATCCTGTTCGGCACGCTGGACATCGCCGGTCCGCAGGACGTCGCCCGCGCTTTCGTACACAGCGCCGAGCTGGCAACACTCGCCAGCACCGGGCTGGTGCTCCTCGCGCTGGCGCTGGTGTTCGCACTGCCCCGGCGGATCCGGCACGCGTGGCAGTGACCCGAACGTGGTAGTCAGCACGGCGTGAGCGACGTCCGGACCGGCATCTCCGGCTGGCGGTATCCACCCTGGCGCGGGGTGTTCTACCCGCCCGGCCTGCCGCAGCGGAAGGAGCTGGAGTATGCCTCGCGCCGGCTGCGGACCGTCGAGATCAACGGCTCGTTCTATTCGCTGCAGCGCCCGGAGTCGTACGCCCGGTGGGCGGCGGAGACGCCGGCGGACTTCGTCTTCGCGGTGAAGGGGCCGCGGTTCGTCACGCACATGAAGAAGCTGGCCGGCGTCGAGGCGCCGCTGGCCAACTTCTTCGCCTCCGGTGTGCTGGCGCTCGGCGCCAAGCTGGGCCCGGTGCTGTGGCAGCTTCCACCCAGCCTCGGCTTCGACCCGGAGCGGCTGGCCGGATTCTTCGCCCAGCTGCCGCGCAGCACCGGCGCCGCCGCCGAGCTGGCCGCCAAGCACGACGAGCGGATGGAGGGCCGGGCGCTGCTGACCACCTCCGCCGACCGGCCGCTGCGGCACGCGCTGGAGGTGCGGCATGGCTCGTACGAGACGGCCGGGTTCGTGGAGCTGCTCCGGGCGCACGACGTCGCGCTCGTCGTCGCCGACACCGCCGGGAGGTGGCCGGCGCTGCTCGACGCCACCTCCGACCACGTGTACGTCCGGCTGCACGGCGAGGAGGAGCTCTACGTCAGCGGGTACGACCCGCCGGCGCTGGACCGGTGGGCGGCGCGGATCCGCATCTGGGCCGCCGGCGGCACGCCGACCGACGGCACCGTGCTGGCGCCGCCCGCACCGCGCCAACCCCGGGACGTGCTGGTCTACTTCGACAACGACGTGAAGGTGCGGGCTCCGTTCGACGCGATCGGGCTCGCCGACCGGCTCGGGGTCTCGCCGCCGCCCGACCCGGACCTGCCGGTCGGCCGGCTCCGCGACGTGGACGAGCAGGCGCGCACGGACTGGCCGGAGATCGCCCGCACCGGCCGCGGCCCCCGCGCGGCCGCTCGCGCCCGCCGCCGCGAGGGCACCGACGGCGCCCGCCGCGGCGACGGGACCGACGGCGCGGCGCGCTGACCGGTCAGGTGCGGGCGCGGCGGCGGTAGCCGGCGCGCTCGTGCCAGGACTCGATCACCATGTGCGGCAGCTCGATCGTCACCAGCACGACGTCCTCGACGTCGATCCGGAACAGGTCGGAGGCGTCCGGGCCGCCGGGCGGCTCCGGTCCCCCGTACGCCGCCCAGAACGCAGACAGCTCCGCCGGGTCGGTGACCAGCAACGCCCGCCCGGAGAACTTCGCGTCGCCGACCCAGGACTCCGGATCGCTCTCGTCCGCGTCCTCGGACTGCGAGTGGAACGCCACCCTCGGGTCGCGCCGCAGGTCGGCGCCCTTCACCGCGCCGGGCATCGAGCCGATATAGACGTCCGCGCCCGCGAACTGGATCTCCGCCCCGCTGATCCGCGGCGCACCGGTCCGCCGGATGGTCGCCATCGTCTTGTGCTTGTGCCGGTCGAGCACGGCCCTCACCCGGGCCGCGAACTCCGGTGCGTCCTTCTCGAAATCCGCCCAGCGCGCCATGCCCGCATGGTCCCGCCCGGCACCGACAAAGCGCTGCCGGTCACACCACCCTGAGCCGCGGAATCCGGGTCCGGGTCGGGGCGGTCCCCGATGTGCCGGGGGTCGATGCCGGCGCAGAGTAGGTCCCGTCAACCACAGAAGGAAGGGAACAGAAGTGAACGAGATCCACGCCCGTTTCGCCGGCCAGGGCCTGGTACGACCGCGAGACGGTCGTGTGCTGGGTGGCGTCATCGCCGGCCTCGGCCGCCGCTTCGGCATCGACCCCTGGCCCGCCCGGCTGCTGTTCGTGCTGATCCTGCTCGTCATCCCGGGCAGCCAGATCCTGATCTACCCGCTGCTCTGGATCCTGATGCCGTCGGAGGAGACGGTCATGCAGACCCCGCCGGCACCGCCCGTGCCGCCGGCCCCGACGCCAGCCTGAGCCAGCACCCCCCACGGACGGCCCGGACCCCCCACGGTCCGGGCCGTCCGGTCCATGTGGTTACCGATCCAGTCCGCGCACTCACTTTCGGTACGGTAAAGGTCGTGCCAGGATCCCCCAAGATCGGACCAAAGGCGGTCCGGTCCAGAAGGGGGTTCCATGCGACTGCCAACCGCCCGATCGCGCGCGGCCGCCGTGCTCGCGCTCGCCGTCGCCGGCTCGGTGGTACTCACCGCCACGCCGGCAACCGCGGCCCCGAACACCGAGAAGCTCGGCACCAAGCTGGCCAAGGAAGTCACCGTCAACGGCGTCAACCGGCACCTGATCGCGCTGCAGCGCATCGCCGAGCAGAACGACGGCAACCGGTCCGCGAGCACGCCCGGCCATGACGCCTCGGCCACATACGTGCACGACAAGCTGGCCGCGGCCGGCTGGACGGTCAGCTACCAGGACTTCGACTACGAGTTCGCGGTGGAGACCGAGTCGCTCACCGAGGTCTCGCCGAATCCGCGGGACTTCCCCTCCGTGGACATCTTCGAGTTCTCCCCGGAGACGCCGAACGGGGGCATCACCGCTCCGCTCGCCGTGGTCCCGAACGGGCAGAACCCGACCGGGCCCGGCTGCGTCGCCTCCGACTTCGCCGGCGCCACCTACACCCGCACGATCGCGCTGGTCCAGCGCGGCGGCTGCAACTTCTCGATCAAGCAGCTGAACGCCGCCGCGGCCGGTGCGATCGGGATCGTGATCTACAACAACGCCGCGAACCCGGACGAGGAGATCAACGGCACGCTCGGGTCCGCGGCCGACGCCCGGATCCCGACCGGCGGTATCACCAGGGCCGAGGGCGAGCAGCTGGTCGCGGACGCGACCGCCGGCTCGGTCACCGTCAACCTGCTCCTGCAGACCGAGCTGGAGACCCGCAGCACCCGCAACGTCATCGCCGAGACGCCGGGCGGCCGGGCGGACAACGTCGTGCTGGCCGGCGCCCACCTGGACAGCGTCCCCGCCGGGCCGGGCATCAACGACAACGGCACCGGCAGCGCGACGCTGCTGGAGCTCGGCCTCAAGCTCGCCGACGAGAAGGTGAAGAACAAGGTCAGGCTGGCGTTCTGGGGCGCCGAGGAGCTCGGCCTGCTCGGCTCGGAGTTCTACGTCAGCCAGCTCACCTTCGAGCAGCAGCTCGACATCGGGCTCAACCTGAACTTCGACATGATCGGCTCGCCGAACTGGGGTGAGTTCGTCTACGACGGCGACGACTCGGACGGCGAGGGTGCCGGGCCGGGGCCGTTCGGCTCGGCCCAGATCGAGGCACTGCTCAGCGGGTACATCCAGACGCGCAAGGGTGTGCCGACCGAGGGGACCGACTTCGACGGGCGCTCGGACTACGGGCCGTTCATCGCGGTCGGCATCCCGTCCGGTGGCATCTTCACCGGGGCCGAGGTGCCGAAGACGGCCGAGCAGCAGGCCAAGTGGGGCGGCACGGCGGGGATCGCCTTCGACCCCTGCTACCACCAGGCCTGCGACAACCTCGGCAACGTCAACCGGTCGATCCTGGACAAGAACGCGGACGCGGTCGCGTTCGCGGTGGGCCGGTATGCACTGGACACCAGCGACATCAACGGTGTCGGCGCCACCGGGGCCAAGGCGAAGGCGACCGCCGCGAAGGCGAAGGCCGCCCGCGCCGCGGTCGCACGCACGACCGCGCTGAGTGCGGCTGCTCCCGGCACGCAAGCAGCCTGACTCCCAGGGCGGCCCGGATCCCGGTCCGGGCCGCCCCGGGCCTGCTGCCTGAGAGCGGCCATCCCCGGCACGCAAGCAGCCTGATCCCGCCGGCGGCCCGGATCCCGGTCCGGGCCGCCCCGGGCGTTGCGGTGAGTTGGGCGGGATGGGTTCCGCGAAGGGCAAAGCTCGTGCCATAGTTCCAAAGACCAGCCCAAGTCAGGGGCGGGAAGGCGCGGATCCCACGGTTCGCGTACAACCGGGGACGCCTCCGACTGCGCGCGGGGTGGCAAAGGGGGCGGCCCGGATCCCCACGATCCGGGCCGCCCTGCGGCCCACCGCGCCAACCGCGCAAGTGGACGTCCAGATCATCGCAGGCGTCGACGCGCGGCCAGCACGATGGCACCGAGCACGGCGATCCCGGCCAGCACGCCGCCGAACATCCACACAGCGACGGACCCATCATCCGCTGGGTCCGCCGCAGGCACAGCCCCCGAAGAACGGGGGGTGGGCGCCGGCGCGGACGTGGTCGGCGCGGGGGTGGTCGGCGTGGCCCGCGGCACCGCGGTCGCCCCCGGTGCCGCCGCCTGCAACCGCACGATCGGCGCCGGCTGCTCGGGTTCCGGCACCGACGCCGTCGGCAGCTCGATCCACGCGTCCTGCTTGCCGTCCGTGTACGACTGGACCGTCTTGAGCACCAGCTGCCGGTCGTCCGGCAGCTGCCGGACCCGGATGCCCAGCCGCAGCGACCGCCCGACCGGCAACGCCGGCCCGGTCACCGTCACCACGTCACCCGTCCCGGTCAAGCGCCACCCCGCCGGCCCGGAGGCCAACCGCAGGTCGGCCGGCACCAGCCCGGCCGGCAGCTGGATCCGCAGCCCGCTGATGCCGGCCGTACCGGACTCCGCCTCCGCGGTAAGCGACAGCAGCGCGTCGGTGGCCAGCGCGCGGGCGGGCGCGGCCTCGACCTCGACGTGCGCGAGAGCGGGACCGGCGGCGAGGACGACGGCGATGCCGGCGGCCGTGCACACCACGGCGAGCCGGCGGGCGGTTGAGTTCACAACCCCAAGGTCGTGCATAGGGACGACCTGGTTCCCATTAGAGATGCATGAGCTCGTGCACCTCGCGCAGCGTCCTGCGCGCGGTCTCGCGGGCGATCTCGTTGCCCCGGTCGAGCACGCTCTTGACGATCTCCGGGTCGGCCGCGAGCTCGGCCCGGCGGGCCCGGATCGGCCGGAAGTGCTCGTTGACGGCCTCGGTGACGTACCCCTTGAGCCGCGCGGAACCGCCGGACCCGATCTCGTCGGCGACCGCCTCCGGCGTCGTGCCGGCGGCCAGCGCGCCGAGCAGCAGGAGGTTGCCCACCGTCGGCCGGTTGACCGGGTCGTAGGCGATGTGCGGGTCGGAGTCGGTGACCGCCCTCTTCAGCACCGCCGCCGTGGTCGCCTCGTCGTCCCGGATGAAGATCGCGTTGCGGGCGCTCTTGCCCATCTTCTTGCCGTCCGAGCCGAGCAGCATCGGCGCCTCGCCGAACAGCAGCACCGGCTCCTGGAAGTAACGCCGGCGCGGGCTGTAGGTCTTGTTGAACGTGCGGGCGATCTTGCGGGTGATCTCCACGTGCGGAAGCTGGTCCCGGCCGCCGGGCACCAGGTTTCCGTGGCAGAACAGGATGTCCGCGGCCTGGTGCACCGGGTAGTTGAACATCAGCCCGGTCACCTGGCCGGTGCCGAGCGTCTCGATCTCGCTCTTCACCGTCGGGTTGCGCTCGATCTCGCTGACCGAGACCAGCGACAGGAACGGCAGCATCAGCTGGTTGAGCTCGGGCACCTGGCTGTGCCGGAACGCCAGCCCGCGCTCGCTCTGCACGTCGAGCCCGACGGCGATGTAGTCGAGCACGATGTCGGCCATCGACGCCTGTAGATCGACCGAGCCGGGCCGGTCGGTGAGCGCCTGGTAGTCCGCCAGCAGAAGCCAGGTCTGCACCCCGTACGACTGGACCTCGACCCGCCGCTGCAGGCTGCCGAAGTAGTGCCCGAGGTGCAGCGGGCCGGTCGGTCGCTCGCCGGTGAGGACCCGGAACTTCTCCGGGTGCTCCTTCAGCCGCGCCCACGCGTCGTCCGACAGCCGCTCGGCCGCGCGGAGGCTGTTCTCCGCGGCGGTCTCGTGGAAAAGGCGCTCGGTGACGGCCGGCTCACTCACGCACCAACCGTACCGGCGGGGGCGGTCAGGTCGTGCGGCTGGCCCTGGAGGCGTACTCGGTGACCTCGTCCGCGCGGATCAGGCCGTCCTGGATGGCCCTGGCCAGCAGCTGGGTGCGGGTGGCGGCCGGCCGGCCGGCGTTCGCGTACTTGATCCGGGCCCGCTGGATGTACTGCCGGACCGTGGTCTCGGCGATCCCCATCCGGGTCGCCACCGCCGCCTTCGACATCGACTGGAACCACAGCAGCAGCGCGGTGCGCTCCCGGTCGGACAGGGCCGGGCGGTCCGGCCGCTCGTCGGCGGCCATCGTCCCGGCGGCCAGCGGCGCCACGTACGGCCGGTCGGCCGCCGCGGCGAGGATCGTCGCCACGCAGTGGTCGCGGGCCTCCTGCTTGGCCAGGAACGCGTACGCGCCGCGCTCCATCACGGCCAGCACGGTCGCGTCGTCGGCGTGCTCGGAGTAGACGACCACCCGGCGGCCGACCTCGGCGAACCGGCTGACCTCCGGCACCGCCATCGTGCCGTGCAGGTTGAGGTCGAGCAGCACGACGTCGGCGGTCCGGCCGGGCCCGGTCCAGGCGACCTCGACGTCGTCGCCGGCGGCGACCAGCTCGACCCGGTGCTGCGGGTCCTGCTCCAGCCAGGCCCGTACGCCGTCGTGCACCACCGGGTGGTCGTCCACCAGGACGACGGTCACCTCCGCCATCGCGCCTCCACCCACCGCCGGTCGTCCTCGTCCAGGACGTTCACCGTGACCTTCGAGCTTGCCCTGCCCGCCGGCTCGCCCGGCGCCGGCCCAGACCCGTCGACCAGGACGCTGACCGCCACCTCGTCGGTACGTCCGAGCACGGTCACCCTGGCGATCCGCTCCGCCCCGGCCAGCGCCAGCAGCGGAGCCTCGGTCAACGCCCGGCGCACGTTCCGGTCCAGCGCCGGCAGCCGGCCGGTCAGCTGCAGGTCCACGACCACCCCGCGCCGGTCGGCGATGTAGCTGCAGGCGCGCAGCTCGTGCAGCAGCGGGTCGGTGACGTCGTCGGTCTCCGCGAACAGCCGGCGCAGCCGGCCAGCCTCGACCGCGCAGCGGTGCCGCACCTCCCGGTCGGCCGGGTCGAGGGTGCCGTCGGCGAGCCCGGCCAGCAGTGGGGCGACCGCGTCGCGGACGGTGCGGTAGCGCTGCCGGCGGTCGGCGTGCAGCCGCTCGGCGACCTGCCGCCGGCGGCGGACCGCGCTCTCCGCCTCGGCGACGGCCGCCGCCCGCTGGGCGGTCGCCGCCAGCGCCCGCGCCGCCAGCAGCAGGGTCAGCTGCAGCGCCGCCGTCCCGTAGATCATGGTCGCGGCCCGGGCCAGGCCGATCCGGTCCAGCGCGCCCGCGTCGGCAAGCACCCCGAGCGCGACCGCCGCGTTGATCGCGAGGAACGCGCCGAGCTCCCGCGGTGGCCGGCGCAGCAGCACCAGCACGCCGAACCAGCCGGTCGAGCCCCAGGCCCAGTCGGCGCCGCTGAGCAGCTGGTCGGCCGGGACGGCGGCGATGCCGACGGCGCCGGCCACCAGGGCGCCGCCGGCCAGCAGCCAGGTCGCGGTCCGCCCGGTCCGCCCGTACCAGAGCCTGATCCCGGCGACCGCGCCGATCGCCGCCAGCGCGAGCCAGGACAGCAGCTCGGCGACCGGCCAGCGGTACTCGCTCCAGTTGGCCAGCATCGCCAGCAGGTCGTTGCCGACGTGCCAGACGCCGACCAGCAGGATCACCACGAGGTCGAGGCCGCGCCGGTAGCGGGTCGCGATCATCTCGCTCAGCGCGGCGCCGGCGGCCGGGTCGTCGGCCCCGTCCGGGCGGCCGGGCCAGCGCAGCAGCACCCGGGTGCCGGCACCGGGCCGGGACGAGACCGTCGCGTCGCCCTGCACCGCCCGCATCCGGCCGACCACCGACTCCCGCACCCCGCGCCGGGAGTCGGGCACCGCCGCGGGATCGAACCCAGGCCCGTCGTCGGCGACCAGGACCGTCACCGCGCCGTCCGGCTCGACCGCCGCGCGCAACTGGACCCGGGCCGGCGCGGCGTGCCGGGCCGCGTTGGTGAGCGCCTCGGTGGTCGCGCCGGCGAGGGCGGCCCCGACCACCGCCGGCACCGGGACAGCCGGGATCGGCCCGTCGACCGTGACCGGCCGGCCGTCGACGACCGGCAGCAGCCAGCCGGGCAGGTCAGGGCCGGCCGCCTGGTCGGGCGCGTTCAGCCGCTCGATCACCGCCAGGTCGCGGCGGGCCTGCGCCGGCAGGCTGGCCGAGCCGGCGTCGATGCCGCCGGCGGCGACCACGGTGAGGGTGGCCGAGACGCTGTCGTGCAGCAGCCGGTAGTGCTCGCGCTCCTCGGCCCGGCGGGCGGCCAGCACCGCTGCCTGCCGCTCGGTCGCCTCCCGCTGCAGGACCGCGCCGTCGGCTGCGGTCGCCGCCCGGCGCAGCACGGTCATCAGCGCGGTGACCAGCGCGCCCTGGACGAACAGCAGCACCGCGCCGCCGGGCGGCCCGGCTGCGGCGGCCAGCGCCAGCCCGATGGCGTACGCGGCCGGGACCGCGATGCTGACGGCCACCCCGACCAGGGTCCGGGCCACCAGCGGGCTGATGATCACCGTGGTGCTCGCGTAGAGGAAAACCCAGCCGGTCGTGTCGGACAGCACCGCGGCTGGGACGAGCGTGCCCACCGCGAGGCCGAGGGCGGCGGCCACCGCGGCGTCGCCGACCACCGGCCAGCCACCGCCCCGGCGCCGCAGCAGCAGGACCGCGTACGCCGCCGACCACACGGTGGTGACGGTGACCGCCGTGACCACCGCGGCGACGGTGGCCGGCGGTGCCAGGCCGGCGAACGCGGCGAGGCCGGCCGCCGCCGCACTGCCGATCCGCAGCCCGACGGCGCAGCGCACCATCAGCCGGGCGAAGGCGGTGCGGGCGACGCGACTGCCAGTGGCCGGCATGACGGGGCGTACTCCTGGGGGCGACGGTTGCCGGTAGAAACTACTGCCTCTCCCGCCTGCCGCGCGCGCCGTCGGGTCGCCCGGGGGCGTCCGGCCGCGCGAAATGAGGTGAACGCCCCATGACCGCGGCGGCCCGCCGCTCCTACCGTCGCGCCAATGACGAGCACCGCTGCCACCGTGGACGACCGGGCCGTCGAGGCCTTCGCCGGCCGGCTGGAGGACCAGGCCGATCCGGCCCGCCCGCTGTGATCCCGCATGACGACCAATCGGCCATCATGACCGGGTCACGTCTGCCGCCTACGGTCCAGGGGCGGCGGCCCGCACCGCCGACCCCGTACGCGGGGGATGCGCTAGGCGACGGGGAGCCAGGGCGGGGTTCCGCGGGGTCGGGCGTGCGGGCCGCCTGAATGCATGGTCGGGGCCGTCGGCGGTGTCCTCCGCCACCTTCCGCGCGTGGCCGGTCGCTGGCCGGGGAACCTGTCAGATGCAGACCCGGCCCACGAAGGGACCCGCACCGTGACCGCTGTGCCCACCATCCAGCTCAACAACGGCGTCGAGATCCCGCAGCTGGGTTTCGGCGTGTTCCTGGTGCCGCCGGAGCAGACCGAGGAGGTGCTCCGGACCGCGCTGGAGATCGGCTACCGGCACGTCGACACCGCGCAGATGTACGGCAACGAGGCCGGCGTCGGCCGGGCCGTGCGGGCCGCCGGCCTCGACCGCGACGAGGTGTTCGTCACGAGCAAGCTGAACAACCCCAACCACGCCCGCGACGACGCGCTGCGGTCCTTCGACGGGACGCTGGCCGAGCTCGGCTTCGACCACGTCGACCTTTTCCTCATCCACTGGCCGCTGCCCGGGGTCGGCGACTTCGTCGACACCTGGCACGCGATGGAGGAGATCTACCGCTCCGGCCGGGCCCGCGCGATCGGCGTGTCGAACTTCA
>DATBFW010000008.1:0-28711 GCA_036558285.1 Mycobacteriales bacterium
TGCAGACCTCCGGCGCGCCGCACGGGTTGGTCCAGTTCTTCGTCGTGAAGCCCTGCCAGACCAGGTTGGACCGGCCGGCGTTGTTGAACGAGAACGCGATCGTGTAGGCGATCGGCACGAACAGGTACACCAGCACCAGCAGCGCGACGATCATGACCAGGTTGCGCCGGAGCCAGCTCACCGCCCCCACCCCCCGACCGGCCGGCCCGCACCGAGGGCACGAACCCCGGACAGGGGGGATCTCGGGGGCCCTCCCCCGAGTGTCCTCATACCAGCTCCTCCGTCCCCGCCCGCCGGATGTACGCGCTGACCAGCAGCAGGATCGCCGCCATCAGCACGAACGAGAGCGCCGCCGCGGTCGGGTAGTCGACGATCCGGAAGAACCGGCTGTCCACCACGTTGCCGATCATCTGCGTCGACGGGTTGCCCAGCAGCGCCGCGTTGACGTAGTCGCCCGCGGCCGGGATGAACGTCAGCAGCGTGCCGGCGACCACGCCGGGCCTCGACAGCGGGAACGTCACCCGACGGAACCCGACCGGCGCGGTGGCGTACAGGTCGCCGGCCGCCTCGACCAGCCGCGGGTCGAGCCGCTCCAGCGACGCGTACAGCGGCAACACCATGAACGGCAGGAAGTTGTACGTCAGCCCGGCGACCACCGCGGTCCCGGACGCGGTCAGCGACTCCCCCGGCGGCAGGATGTGCAGCGTGTGCAGCGTGCTGGTGACCGGTCCGGAGTCGGCCAGCACCTGCCGCCAGGCGATCGTCCGCAGGATGAACGACGTGAAGAACGGCGCGATGACGGCGATCAGCATGAGGTTGCGCCAGCGCCCGGCCTTCAGCGCGATCGCGTACGCCAGCGGGTAGCCGATCAGCAGGCAGAGCAGCGTGGCCAGCCCCGCATAGAGGAACGACCGGAGGAACTGCGGTGCGTACTCGGTCAGCGCGTCCGAGTAGTTCGCCCAGCGGAAGGTCTGCGTGTAGACGCCGATCTCGGCGCCGGGCACCCGGGTCTGCAGCGACAGCGAGGCCAGCGCGAACACCGGCACCGCGAAGAACAGCACCAGCCAGGCCAGCCCCGGCAGCAGCAGCAGGTAGGGCGTGGACCGCCGGCCGCGGCGGACCTCTTCCGGCGCGCCCTCCGGCGCCCCGGCGGCCCTGGTGCCGGCGGCGACCGCAGTGACGCTCATGCCCGCCCGTCCCGGCCGGCCGCCGTCGCCTCCGCCTCAGCCCCCGCCCCGGGCTCGGCGGCCGGACCCAGGCCCGCACCGGCCACGTGCCCGACCGGCACGCCGGCACGCGCGGCGGCGGCCGGCCCGTCCGGCGTCTCGATCCCGGCGGCGGCGTCCTCGGCGCCGTCGAGCCCGAACGTGTGCGCCTCCTCCCAGCACACCGTGACCGAGCAGCCCACCGGCAGGACCGTCGCCCGGCCGGTGTTCTGCGCGAACGCGGTCAGCTGCCGCCCGGACGGCAGCTGCACGACGTACTGGGTGCTGGTGCCGGTGAAGCTGGCGTCGGTGACCAGGCCGCCGGACAGGGCGTTCATCCCGGCCGGCGCGGTGCCGCCGCGCTCCAGCTGCACCTTCTCCGGCCGGACCCCGACCAGCACGTCCCGGCCCGCCGACCGGCACCGGTCGGCCGGCACCGCGATCCGGCTGCCGTCCACGTCGACCACCACCGACCCACCCGAGCGGTCCGCCACGGCGGCCGGCAGCAGGTTGGACTGGCCGAGGAAGTTCGCCACGTACGCGGTCGCCGGCGACTCGTACAGGTCGATCGGCGAGCCGAGCTGCTCGATCCGGCCGGCGTTCATCACCGCGATCGTGTCGGCCATCGTCATGGCCTCTTCCTGATCGTGGGTGACGTGCACGAACGTGATGCCGACCTCGGTCTGGATCCGCTTGAGCTCCAGCTGCATCTGCCGGCGCAGCTTGAGGTCGAGCGCGCCGAGCGGCTCGTCCAGCAGCAGCACGTCCGGCCGGTTGACCACGGCCCGGGCCAGCGCGACCCGCTGCTGCTGGCCGCCGGACAGCTGGGCCGGCTTGCGCCGGGCCAGGTGGGCGAGCTCGACCAGCTCCAGTGCCTCGTTGACCTTGGCCCGCACGTCCGCGGCCCGCCGCCGGCGCAGCCCGAACGCGACATTCTCGAACACGTCGAGGTGCGGGAACAGCGCGTAGCTCTGGAACACGGTGTTGACCGGCCGCCGGTACGGCCTGGCGTCGGTGATGTTCTCGTCGCCGAGCAGGATCCGGCCGCGGGTGGGCCGCTCCAGCCCGGCCACCATCCGCAGAGTGGTCGTCTTGCCGCAGCCGGACGGCCCGAGCAGGGCGAAGAACGACCCGCTGGGCACGTCCAGACTGATGCCGTCCACCGCCGTGAACGACCCGAAGGTCTTGGTCAGCCCGTCCAGCCGGAGGTCCCGCCCGGCCATCAGTTGCCTATCACCTTCTGGAACGACTCGGAGTACTGGGTCTCCTCGTCCGGGGTGAGCGTGCGGAACACCTTCGCCTTCGCCAGGGTGGCGTCGTCGGGGAAGATCCACGGGCTCGCGGCGAGGTCCGGGTCGATCTTCTCCATCTCCGCCTTGGCCCCCTCCACCGGGCAGATGTAGTTCACGTACGCCTCGACGGTGGCCGCGACCTTGGGGTCGTAGTAGTAGTTCATGAGCTTCTCGGCGTTCGCCTTGTGCGGCGAGCCGACCGGCACGAGCATGTTGTCCGACCACAGCGTGCCGCCGGCCTCGGGTAGCGTCAGGCCCCACTTGTCGCCGTTCTCGGCGTTGATCTGGAAGATGTCGCCGGACCAGCCGATCACCGCGAGCGCGTCCCCGGAGATCAGGTCCTCCTTGTAGGAGTTGCCCTTGACCTGCCGGATCTGGCCGTCGGCGATGTGCTTCTGCAGCTCGTCGACGGCGGCCTCGTACTGGGCCGAGGTGAAGTTCTTGGAGATGTCGACGCCCTGCTCGAGCATGATCAGCCCGATCGTGTCGCGCATCTCGGACAGCACCTCGACGCGGCCCTTGAGCTCCGGCTTCCAGAGGTCGGCGACGTTCTTCAGGCCGCCGGGGACCTTCTCCTTGTTCCAGGCCAGCACGCCGAAGCCGCTCTGCCAGGTGAGGCTGTAGTTGCGGCCGGGGTCGAAGTCGACGTTCTGCAGCGCCGACAGCAGGTTCTTCTCGTTCGGCATCTGGGACTTGTCCAGTTTCTGCACGAAACCGGACCGGATGCACCGCGCGGCCATCCAGTCGGTGAAGACGATGACGTCCTTGCCGATGTCCTGGCCGTTGCGCAGCTGGCTCTGGATCTTGCCGTAGTACGTGTCGTTGTCGTCGATGTCCTCGGCGTACGTGGCCTTGATTCCGGTCTGCTTCTGGAAGGCCTCGAGCGTCGGGTATTTCTTGGTGTCCTCGTCGTAGTCGAGATAGAGCGTCCAGTTCGCCCAGTTGACGACCTTCTCGGTCGCGGACCGGTCGGCGGCCGGGCTCGGCTTGGCGGCGGCGGTTCCGCCACCACCTCCACCACTGCCGGAGGGTGTGCTTGAGCCGGTGCCGCAGGCCGCCAGGGTGGCGAGTCCGGCGGCGCCGAAGAGCACCGAGCGTCGGGACAGCTTGGCCTGCACGAGGGCCTGGACGCGGGGATCCAACTGTCGGCGTGCATTCGTCACCGGGGGCCTCCTGCCGAAATCGGGCGGGGACAGAGCGCGATTGTCAGTGCCCGATATAGCTCATCACGTGCTTGATCCGGGTGTAGTCCTCGAGCCCGTACACAGAAAGATCCTTGCCGTGGCCCGAGCTCTTGAAGCCACCATGCGGCATCTCGGCCACGAGCGGGATGTGCGTATTGATCCAGACGCACCCGAAATCGAGCCGCTTGGCCATCCGCATCGCCCGTCCGTGGTCGCGGGTCCACACACTGGACGCCAGACCGTACTCGACGGAGTTGGCCCAGCGGACGGCTTCGTCCTCATCGGCGAACCGTTGCACCGAGATCACCGGGCCGAACACCTCGGTCCGGCTCATCTCGTCGTCGCCCTCCAGTCCGGCCACGACGGTCGGCTGGTAGAAGAACCCGCGCTCGCCGACCCTGGAGCCGCCGACCACCAGCCGGGCGTGGTCGGGCAGCCGGTCGACGAAGCCGCCGACCCGCTCCAGCTGGGCCGGGTTGTTCAGCGGGCCATACGCGGCGTCCTCGTCGGACGGCGGCCCGGTCCTGGTGCCGCGGGCCTGCTCGGCCAGCGCGTCGACCAGGTCGTCGTGGATCCGCGGCGAGGCCAGCACCCGGGTCGCCGCGGTGCAGTCCTGGCCGGCGTTGAAGTAGCCGGCGCCGGCGATCCCCTCCGCCGCCAGCTCGAGGTCGGCGTCGTCGAAGACGACCACTGGCGCCTTGCCGCCGAGCTCCAGATGGGTGCGCTTGAGGTGCTCGCCGGCCGCGGTGGCGACCTCCCGGCCGGCCCGGACCGAGCCGGTGATCGAGACCATCGCCGGGGTCGGGTGGGCGACCAGCGCCCGGCCGGTGTCCCGGTCGCCGGTGACCACGTTGAACACGCCGGGCGGCAGGAACTCCTGCATGATCCGGGCCATCAGCACGGTGGACACCGGCGTCGTGTCCGACGGCTTGAGCACCACCGTGTTGCCCGCGGCGATCGCCGGCGCGAACTTCCAGATCGCCATCATCAGCGGGTAGTTCCACGGCGTCACCTGGGCGCACACGCCCACCGGCTCGCGCCGCACGTACGAGGTGTGGTCGGCCATGTACTCGCCGGCCGAGCGGCCCTCCAGCAGCCGGGCGGCGCCGGCGAAGAACCGGATCTGGTCGACCGCCGGCGGGATCTCCTCGTCCAGGGTCAGCTGCACCGGCTTGCCGGTGTTGCGCGACTCGGCCGCGACCAGCTCCTCGGCCCGCTGCTCGAACGCGTCGGCGATGCGCAGCAGGGCCAGCTGCCGCTCGGCCGGGGTGGTGTCCCGCCAGGTCTCGAACGCCGAGGCCGCCGCGGCCATCGCCCGGTCGACGTCCTCGGGCCCGGACAGCGGCGCCGTGCCGTACGCCTCCCCGGTGGACGGGTCGATCAGATCCATCGTCCGGCCGTCGGCACCCGGCGATTCCGTACCGGCGACGACGTTGCCGATCTCGACCTTGGACTCAGTGGTCATCGCGGTGATCCTCCTCGGCCCGGCCTGCCGTGATGCTGCACCCTCGCGCGTAGTGACGGCAGCTTACGCATGATTCCGTAGGAGGAGACAAGTCACGGAACGGAAACACTTGCGGCGCGTACCGAGAACTGCGATAACCGTGAAGTGCGCGGGCAACCCACCCTCGGTTCCGGGGTCGACGACGTCGGCAAGCGCCTCATCGAGGAGCTGCAGCAGGACGGTCGCCGGTCCTACGCCGCGCTGGCCAAGACCGTGGGGCTGTCCGAGGCGGCGGTCCGGCAACGGGTGCAGCGGATGGTCGACTCCGGGCTGATGCAGGTGGTGGCCGTCACCGACCCGCTGCAGGTCGGGTTCCACCGGCAGGCGATGATCGGCCTGCGGGTGGAGGGCGACCTGGTCCGGGTCGCCGACGAGCTGGCCAAGATCGACGAGGTCGACTACGTCGTCATCACCGCCGGCTCGTTCGACATCCTGCTGGAGCTGGTCTGCGAGAACGACGACCACCTGCTCCGGGTGCTGTCCGACCGGATCCGGGTGCTGCCCGGCGTGCGCGACACCGAGACCTTCGTCTACCTGAAGCTGGCGAAGCAGACCTACGCCTGGGGAACCCGATGACCACGACGCCCAACAGCCCGCTCGGCCAGACCGACGACCTGCTGTCGGCGCAGGCCCGCGACCACCTCTGGATGCACTTCACCCGGCTGTCCGCGTACGAGCAGGCGCCGGTCCCGATGATCGTCCGCGGCTCCGGGCCATACGTATGGGACTCGACCGGCCGGCGCTACCTGGACGGGCTGTCCGGGCTGTTCACCGTGCAGGCCGGGCACGGGCGCACCGAGCTGGCCGAGGCGGCCGCGAAGCAGGCGGCCGAGCTGGCCTACTTCCCGCTCTGGTCGTACGCGCACCCGAAGGCGGTGGAGCTTGCCGAGCGGCTGGCCGACCTGTCCCCTGGCGACCTCAACCGGGTCTTCTTCACCACCGGCGGTGGCGAGGCGGTGGAGAGTGCCTGGAAGCTGGCCCGGCAGTATTTCAAGCTGATCGGCGAGCCGACCCGGTACAAGGTGATCAGCCGGTACGTGGCCTACCACGGCACCACGATGGGCGCGCTGTCGATCACCGGCATCCCCGAGGTGCGGGCGCCGTTCGAGCCGCTGGTCCCCGGCGCGATCAAGGTCGCCAACACGAACTTCTACCGGGCGCCGGAGCACGGCGACGACCGGGAGGAGTTCGGCCGGTGGGCGGCGGACGAGATCGAGCGGGCGATCGAGTACGAGGGCCCGGACACGGTCGCTGCGGTCTTCCTGGAGCCGGTGCAGAACGCCGGCGGCTGCTTCCCGCCGCCGCCCGGCTACTTCCAACGGGTGCGCGAGATCTGCGACCGGCACGGCGTGCTGCTCGTCTCCGACGAGGTGATCTGCGCGTTCGGCCGGCTCGGCCAGCTGTTCGGCGCCGACCGGTACGGCTACCAGCCGGACATGATCACCTGCGCCAAGGGCATGACCTCCGGCTACTCGCCGATCGGCGCGCTGCTGGTGTCCGACCGGATCTCCGAGCCGTTCCTGCACGGGACGACCTCGTTCCCGCACGGGTTCACCTTCGCCGGTCACCCGGTGTCCGCCGCGGTCGCGCTGGCCAACCTCGACATCCTCGAGCGGGAGGACCTGCCCGGGCACGTACGGGCGAACGAGGACGCGTTCCGGGCCACCCTGTCGAAGCTGCTCGACCTGCCGATCGTCGGGGAGGTCCGCGGCGACGGGTACTTCTACGGGATCGAGCTGGTCAAGGACAAGGCGAGCAGGGAGACCTTCGACGACGAGGAGTCCGAGCGGCTGCTGCGCGGCTTCCTGTCCCGGGCGCTGTTCGATGCCGGCCTCTACTGCCGGGCCGACGACCGCGGCGACCCGGTGGTCCAGCTCGCCCCGCCGCTGATCTGCGAGCAGTCGCACTTCGACGAGATCGAGCAGATCCTCCGGTCGGTGCTGACGGAGGCCTGGTCCCGGATTTGATCGGGGGGTACCGGGGGTGCCCTTCCTCCGCGGAGGGCACCCCCGGTTCAGTTCCACCGCCGCGCGGCCGGGCAGGCACAATGGACGGGCGATGACCACCCTCCCGCTCGTCTTCGACGCTCCCGCGCGCGCCCGCAGGCCGCCGCGGCACCTCGCCGACCTCTCCCCCGCCGACCGGCGCGCCGCGGTCGCCGGGCTCGGCCTGCCGGCGTACCGGGCCGGCCAGCTCTCGCAGCACTACTTCGCCCGGCTCGCCGACGACCCGGCGGCGATGACCGACCTGCCGGCCGCCGTCCGCGGCCTGCTGGCCGAGGCGCTGCTGCCCACGCTGTGGACGCCGGTGCGGCACGTGTCCTGCGACGACGGGGGGACCCGCAAGACGCTCTGGCGGGCGTTCGACGGCGCGCTGGTGGAGAGCGTGCTCATGCGCTACCCGGACCGGGTCACGATGTGCGTGTCGTCCCAGGCCGGCTGCGGGATGGCCTGCCCGTTCTGCGCGACCGGCCAGGGCGGGCTGACCCGCAACCTGTCCACCGCGGAGATCGTCGAGCAGGTCGTGGCCGGCGCCCGCTGGCTGCGGGCCGACTCCGGCGAGCGGCTGTCCAACGTGGTGTTCATGGGGATGGGCGAGCCGCTGGCCAACTACAACCGGGTGCTGGGCGCGGTCCGCCGGCTCACCGACCCGGCACCGGACGGGCTCGGGCTGTCCCAGCGGTCCGTGGTCGTCTCCACGGTCGGCCTCGTCCCGGCGATCCACCGGCTGGCCGGCGAGGGCCTGCAGGTCACGCTCGCGGTGAGCCTGCACGCCCCGGACGACGAGCTGCGCGACACGCTGGTGCCGGTCAACACCCGCTGGCCGGTCGGCGAGGTGCTCTCCGCCGCCAAGGCGTACGCGGACGCGACGGGCCGCCGGATCTCCATCGAGTACGCGCTGATCCGCGACGTCAACGACCAGCCGCGGCGGGCCCGGATGCTCGGCGATCTGCTCGCGGACACGCTCGGCACCGCGATGGCGCACGTGAACCTGATCCCGCTGAACCCGACGCCGGGCAGCGAGTGGGACGCCTCGCCGCTGCCGGTGCAGCAGGAGTTCGTCCGGCTGGTGCGGGCGGCGGGCGTGTCGACGACCGTGCGGGACACCCGCGGCCGGGACATCGCCGGCGCCTGCGGGCAGCTGGCCGCGCGCGAGTAGCGACTACTCGTCGCGCCAGGCGTTCTTGCGGCGGTAGCGGTCGCGGACGAGCAGCAGCACGAGCACGGCGATCGTGCCGTAGAGCCAGGGTGCCTGGGCGGTGTTGTAGTAGGTCGTCACGTTGAGCAGGAGCAGGACGACGACGCTGATCCAGCCGCCGATCCTGGCCCACTTGCCCCAGGCCCCGTTCCAGCCCCAGTCCTCCGGCTGCTCGTGCCGGTGGGGCTGCTCGGTGGTCGCCCCCGGATCCGGGGCGTCGGCTCGGTCCGCCATGGTCGTCATCCTGCCAGACCGGTCGTCGCAGCCGCAGGGCGGTCGGGCGACGGCGGCATGTCACGGTCCGGCGGCAGATCAGTTGAAAGTGCAACCTCGACAGGAGTCGCCCGGAGCCATACGAGAGGATGAATCCATGGATCTTGCCTCCGACGGCAACGCGGCACCGGTGACCGCACGCTACGGCGCTTGGCCCTCCCCGATCGGCGCGTCCGACGTCGCCGTGGCCGGCATCCGGCTGTCCGGCCCGACGACCGTGCACATCGACAGCGGCGACGAGGTCTGGTGGGCCGAGGCGCGGCCGACCGAGGGCGGCCGGACCGTGATCGTCCGGCGGGACGCCGCCGGCGCCGTGTCCGACGTGCTGCCGGCGGGCTGGAACGTGCGCACCCGGGTGCACGAGTACGGCGGGGCTGCCTGGCTGCCGCTGCCCGGTGGCGGGCTGGCGTTCGCGGACTGGTCCGACCAGCGGGTCTACCGGCTCGATCCGGACTCGACCAGGCCGACGCCGCTCACCCCGGAGCCCGCCGAAGCCGGGGGCCTGCGCTACGCGGACCCGGTGCTCGCCCCGGGCGGCGACGAGATCTGGTGGGTGCGCGAGGCGCACTCCGAGGGCACGATCCGGCGGCACATCGTCGCGGTGCCGGTCTCCGGCGCGGCCGCCGCCGACCCGGCCGCCGTGCGGGAGATCGCCGGCGGCAGCGACTTCCTCGCCTTCCCGCGGCCGGCGCCGGACGGACGGCGGATGGCATGGATCGCCTGGGACCACCCGCGGATGCCGTGGGACGGCACCGAGCTGCGGGTCGGCGAGCTCGGCCCGGACGGCACGGTCACCTCGGTGGCGACCGTGCTCGGCGGCGCGGACGAGTCGGTGCTGCAGCCGGAGTGGGCCGACGCGGACACGCTGTACGCGGTCAGCGACCGGTCCGGCTGGTGGAACCTCTACCGGCTGCCGGCCGCCGCCGGCGGTGGCGAGCCGGAGCCGCTGTGCCCGCGGGCCGAGGAGTTCGGGCACCCGCTCTGGCAGCTGGGCGCGACGACCTACGCGCCGATGGCCGACGGGCGGCTGGTCGTCCGCCACGGCACCGACACGCTCGCGCTCGGCGTGCTCGACCCGGCCACCGGCAAGCTGACCGACCTCGACCTGCCGTACACGCTGTTCGGGTCGGTGCAGGTCGACGGCGAGACCGTGCTCACCACCGCGGCCAGCCCGGTCGAGTCGCCGGCCGTGGTGGCGGTCGACCTGCCCACCGGCGCCGTCACCGTGCTGCGCCGGTCGATGACCGAACCGCCGGACCCGGCGTACCTGCCGCAGCCGCGCTCGATCGTCGTGGCCGGGCCGGGCGAGCGCGACGTGCACGCCCACGTCTACCCGCCGGCCAGCCCGGACGCCGACGCCCCCGGCGGTGAGCTGCCGCCGTACGTGGTGTTCGTGCACGGCGGCCCGACCTCGCACTCGCCGGCGATCCTCGACCTGGAGAAGGCGTACTTCACCAGCCGCGGGATCGGCGTGATCGACGTCAACTACGGCGGGTCGACCGGCTACGGGCGGGCGTACCGGGAGCGGTTGCGGCGGGAGTGGGGCATCGTCGACGTCGAGGACTGCGTCGCCGCGGTGCAGGCGCTGGTCCGGGACGGGCTCGCCGACGGCGCGCGGCTCGGCATCCGCGGCGGCTCGGCCGGCGGCTGGACCACGCTGGCCGCGCTGACCACGACCGACGCCTTCGCCGCCGGCGTGTCCTACTACGGGGTGGCCGAGCTGATCGCGTTCACCGCGGACACCCACGACTTCGAGTCCCGCTACATCGACGGGCTGGTCGGCACGCTGCCCGAGGACCGCGACGTCTACGTCGAGCGGGCGCCACTGTCGCATGTGGACCAGCTGTCCTGCCCGGTGCTGCTGCTGCAAGGCCTCGAGGACAAGGTGGTCCCGCCGTCGCAGGCGGAGCTGTTCGCGGCCGCGCTGGAGAAGAAGGGCATCCCGTTCGCGTACCTGCCGTTCGCCGGCGAGCAGCACGGCTTCCGGAAGCAGGAGACGGTCGTCGCCGCGCTGGAGGCCGAGCTGTCCTTCTACGGGCAGGTCTTCGGGTTCGAACCGCCGGGGGTGCCGGTGCTGCCGCTAACCCGTGGGCAGGAAGGCTGACAGCAGCAGCCACGACACGGCGGCGGACGGCAGCAGCGAGTCGAGCCGGTCCATCAGCCCGCCGTGCCCGGGCAGCAGCGAGCCCATGTCCTTGATGCCGAGGTCGCGCTTGATCATCGACTCGCCGAGGTCGCCGAGCGTCGCGGTGACCACGACGGCCAGCCCGAACAGCGCGCCCTGCCACCAGGCGCCGTGCAGCAGCAGGGTCACGAGGGCGGTGCCGCCGACGACGCAGGCGACCGTCGAGCCGGCGAAGCCCTCCCAGCTCTTGGCGGGGCTGACTGTCGGCGCCATCGGATGCCGGCCCAGCGTGACGCCGGCCGCATACCCGCCGACGTCGCTGCAGACGACCGTCGCGATGAACGTGACCACCCGGCGGGCGCCGTCGTCCGGGACGGCGAGCAGCACCCCGAAGCCGGCCAGCAGCGGGACGTACAGGGCGACGAAGACCGCGGTCGAGACGTCCCGCAGGTAGCCGACCGGCCCGTCCGCCAGCCGCCAGACCACGCACGCCAGCGCGGTCAGCAGGAACGCCACGGCCAGCGCGCCCTCGCCGCGGAACCAGGCCAGCAGGTCCATCGCGACCGTGCCGGCCAGCAGCGGCAGCAGCGGCGGCCGGGCGCCGGCCTTGCCGACCGCGCGCACCAGCTCCCACACCGCGCCGCAGATGACGACGACGAGTAGTACGACGAAGCCGAGCCGGAACGTGAACAGGGTGGCGAGCACGAGCGCGCCCAGCCCGACGCCGACCCCGATCGCGGCGGGGAGATTGCGGCCCGGGCCCCGGCGGCGGCGCTGCGGGCTCATCGACTCCGTCGCCACCCCCGCCGCCGCCTCCCGCTGTCCGCGTCTCCCGCTGCCGTACCCCCCGTGTCCCCGCTCAGACCTCGAGCAGCTCGGCTTCCTTGTGCTTGACCACCTCGTCAACGGTCGCCACGTATTTCTGGGTGGTCTCGTCGAGCTCCTTCTCCGCCCGCCGGACCTCGTCCTCGCCGGTCTCGCCGTCCCGCGCCATCTTGTCCAGGGCGTCCTTGGCGTGCCGGCGGATGTTGCGGATGGAGACCTTGGCCTCCTCGCCCTTGTGCCGGGCCACCTTGCCCAGCTCGCGCCGGCGTTCCTCGGTCAGCTGCGGGAACACGACCCGGATGATCATGCCGTCGTTCGTGGGGTTGACGCCGAGGTCGCTGTCCCGGATCGCCTTCTCGATCGCGCCGAGCTGGTTCGGGTCGTACGGCTTGATCACCGCCATCCGCGCCTCCGCCACGGTGATCGAGGCCATCTGCGGGATCGGCGTCGGCGCGCCGTAGTAGTCGACGGTCAACCGGGCGAACATCTGCGGGCTGGCCCGTCCGGTCCGCAGCGTGCCCAGCTCGTCGCGGGCGACCCCGACGGCCTTGTCCATCTTCTCTTCCGCTTCGAGGAGCGTGTCGTCGATCACAGGTACCTCCGCCTCGGCCGGCGCCGGTCAGGTGTGTGCCTCAGCTCGCGGAACTGACCAGCGTGCCGATCCTCTCACCGGAGACGGCACGGGTGATGTTGCCCTCGGTCAGAACGTCGAAGACGACGATGGGCAGGTCGTTGTCCATGCAGAGGCTGACAGCCGTGGTGTCGGCCACCTTGAGGCCTCGCTTCAGCACCTCGTCGTACTGGATCGTCTCGAAGAACATCGCGTCCGGCACCAGCTTGGGGTCGGCGTCGAAGACGCCGCGCACGCCGTTCTTGCCCATCAGCATGACCTGGCAGCCGATCTCCAGGGCCCGCTGCGCCGCGCAGGTGTCGGTGGAGAAGAACGGCACGCCGAGGCCGCCGCCGAAGATCACCACCCGGCCCTTCTCCAGGTGCCGGATCGCGCGGCGCGGGATGTACGGCTCGGCGACCTGGCCCATCGTGATCGCCGTCTGCACCCGCGTCTCGACCCCCTGCTTCTCCAGGAAGTCCTGCAGGGCAAGGCAGTTCATCACGGTGCCCAGGATGCCCATGTAGTCGGCGCGGGCCCGCTCCATGCCGCGCTCGGACAGCTCGGCGCCGCGGAAGTAGTTGCCGCCGCCGACCACGACCGCGACCTGCACGCCGAGGCGGACCGCGGCCGCGATCTCGGTCGCGATGCGGGCGACCACGTCGGGGTCGACGCCGAGCTTGCCCTCCCCGGCCATCGCCTCGCCGGACAGCTTCAGCAGCACCCGATACCAACCGTGCCCGTCCGGGCCCTCGCCGGCACGCCGCCCGTCCGGAGCCGGCGTGCGCAGCCGGGCCGCGGCCCGGCCGTCCGCGTACCGGCCCGGGCCGCCGGGATCGAGCGCCAGCTCGCCGCTGTCGTACGCGGACTCGATCCGGGGATCGAACCGGTCCCCCGGCGGAGGGTCCCCCCTCGGGGGGAACGCGGCGCCGTCGTCGTCAGTCACTACAGAGCCTCCCCCACTGCCGGGGTCCCGGACCGTGCCGAATCTGGGATCAGGCGCCGATCTCGAAGCGTGCGAACCGGGTCACCGTAACGCCAGCGTCCTTCAGCAGCTGCTGCACGGTCTTCTTGCTGTCCTGCACCGAGGCCTGCTCGATCAGCACGTTGTCCTTGAAGAAGCCGTTCAGCCGGCCCTCGACGATGCGGGACAGCGCCTGCTCCGGCTTGCCCTCCTCGCGGGCGGTCGCCTCGGCGATGCGCCGCTCGTCGGCCACGACGTCCTCGGGCACCTCGTCCCGGGTGACGTAGACCGGCCGCATGGCCGCGACCTGCATGGCCGCGCCGCGGGCGGCGGTCAGGTCGTCGCCGGTGAACTCGACAAGCACGCCGACCTGCGGCGGGAGGTCGGGGTTGCGGCGGTGCAGGTATGTCGCGACCTGGCCGTCGAAGACCGCCAGCCTGCTCAGCACCAGCTTCTCGCCGATGACGCCCGAGGTGCTCTCGATGTTCTCCCGGACCGACTTGCCGTCCGCGAGCTCCTCCGCGAGCAGGGCGTCCACGTCCTTCGGCTTCACCGCCGCGGCGTGCGCGACGATGCTGGCCGCCAAGGTCTGGAAGTCCTCGTTCTTGGCGACGAAGTCGGTCTCGCAGGACAGCTGGATCATCGCGCCCTCGGCCGCCGCGATCAGGCCGTTGGTGGCCTCCCGCGCGCCGAGCTTGTTGACCTTCGCCCCTGCCTTGATGCGCAGCGCCTCGACGGCCTTGTCGAAGTCGCCGTCGGCCTCGGTGAGGGCGTTCTTGCTGTCCATCATGCCCGCGCCGGTGAGGTCGCGGAGCTTCTTCACGTCCGCTGCGCTGATGGTTGCCATTTCTCGCTTCCTGGATCTCGTCTGTTGTCCGCACTCATGCCGGTCCGCGGCGCCCGGTCGTCCTCCCGGCGCCGCGGACCTCGTGCCCGCTGGTCAGGAGGTGGGTGCCTCTGCCGTGCTGGCGGCCGTGCCGTTGCTCGCCGCGGCCGTCGCCTCGACCGGGGCTCCGGCCGACTGGCCACCGCTGACCAGCAGGTTGCGCTCCCACTCGGGCAGCGGCTCGTCGGCCCCGAGCTGACCGGTCGGCTCCGGCTTGTCCGCCTCGGCACCGTCGCGGCCGGCGTTGGCGGTCGCGTTGGCCCGGGTCATCAGGCCCTCGGCCACCGCGTCGGCCACCACCCGGGTCAGCAGCGCCGCGCTGCGGATCGCGTCGTCGTTGCCGGGGATCTTGTAGTCGACCTCGTCCGGGTCGCAGTTGGTGTCGAGGATCGCCACCACCGGGATGCCCAGCTTGCGGGCCTCACCGACGGCGATGTGCTCCTTCTTGGTGTCGATCACCCAGATGGCGCTCGGCACCCGGGACATGTCGCGGATCCCGCCGAGCGTGCGCTCCAGCTTGTCCTTCTCCCGGGAGAGGATCAGCTGCTCCTTCTTGGTGAGCGTCGCGTTGCTGCCGGTCTGCTCCATGACCTCGAGCTCCTTGAGGCGCTGGAGCCGCTTGTAGACGGTCGAGAAGTTGGTGAGCATCCCGCCCAGCCAGCGCTGGTTCACGTACGGCATGCCGACCCGCTGCGCTTGCTCGGCGACGACCTCCTGGGCCTGCTTCTTGGTGCCGACGAACAGGATCGTGCCGCCGTGCGCCACGGTCTCCCGGACGAACTCGTACGCCCGGTCGATGTAGGTCAGCGTCTGCTGCAGGTCGATGATGTAGATGCCGTTGCGCTCGCTGAAGATGAATCGCTTCATCTTCGGGTTCCACCGGCGGGTCTGGTGCCCGAAGTGGACGCCGCTGTCGAGCAGCTGCTTCATGGTGACGACGGCCATCCGTCGCGCCTCCTCCGCCGGGCTTCGCTCCAGCCCGGCCTTACGGCCCCTCGGGGGCTCTCTCGGTTGTCGCGACGACCGGGTGGCCGCCGCCCTGGTGCCCGGTGTCGCGGTCGCCCGTGCTCCCGCTGCCGGGAGACCGAGGGGGCCGCCACCTCCCGCAGGGCGGAAGGAGGACACGCGAAGTCGACCCGCCGTGGCGAGCCGCACAACGAGTGTACGGCGCATGCGGCCACGAGCGCCAAATCCCTATCCACACCCCCACGCTTCATCCACAGACCGGACATTCCCCCTCCCCACGACCACCTCCCCCACCCCACCGTTGCCCCATGCGACTGCGGCCTCCCTCGTGGTTCCGGCTCGTTCCGGTGCTCGCACTGGCGGTCGTGGTGACCGCGCCCCCGGCCGGCTCGGCCCCATTAGCACCGCCCGGCTTGCGGCCAGTGGCCGATGCCGGTCAGGTGTGGGGGTGGCCGCTGGCGGGGCGGCCGGTGGTGACGCGGGGGTTCGATCCGCCGGCGAATCCGTACGGGCCGGGGCATCGAGGGGTCGATCTGGCCGGGGCGCCCGGGGACGTGGTGCTGGCGGCCGGCGCGGGAGTGGTGGTCTATGCCGGGGTGCTGGCCGGCCGGGGCGTGGTGTCGATCGACCACCCCGGCGGCCTGCGCACCACGTACGAACCGCTGACGGTCACGGTCCGCGCGAGCACCACCGTCGCCCGGGGCGTCGTGCTCGGCCGGCTCGCCGCCGGACATCCCGGCTGCCCGGCCCCAGCCTGCCTGCACTGGGGCCTGCGCCGCGGCGCCACCTACCTCGACCCGCTCTCGCTGCTCTGCCCGCGCGCGGTCCGCCTGCTCCCGCTCACCGGCCCGCTCGGCTCAGGCCCGGGGGTGCGCCTGCCGGAAGGCGGCCCGCAGCCGCTCGACCGAGACATGCGTGTAGATCTGCGTGGTCGACAGGCTGGCGTGGCCGAGGATCTCCTGCACCGCGCGCAGGTCCGCGCCGCCCTCCAGCAGGTGGGTGGCCGCGGAGTGGCGCAGCCCGTGCGGTCCGAGGTCGGGCGCGTCCGGCAGCCCGGCCAGCTGCTCGTGCACGATCCGGCGGACCGTCCGGGGGTCGATCCGGCGCCCCTTGGCGCCGAGCAACAGCGCCGGCCCGCTGCCGGTGCCGGCCAGCGCGGGCCGCCCCTGCCGGAGCCAGGCATCCAGCGCCCGCTCGGCCGGCGCGCCGAACGGCACCGACCGCTCCTTGTCGCCCTTGCCGATCACCCGGACCACCCGCCGGTGCCGGTCGACGTCGTCGACATCCAGCCCGACCAGCTCACCGACCCGGATGCCGGTCGCGTAGAGCAGCTCGAGCACCAGCCGGTCACGCAGCCCGATCGGCCCGCCGTCCTGGTCGGGCCGCTCGACCAGCGCGGCCGCCTGGTCCTGGCGCAGCACCGGCGGCAGCGTCCGGTGCGGACGGGGGCTGGCCAGCGCAGCGCCGGGATCGGCAGCGAGCAGGCCGGTGCGGTGCGCCCAGGCGGTGAACGTGCGGGCGGCCGCGGCCCGGCGGGCCAGCGTGCTGCGGGCCGCGCCGGTGCTGCGCAGCCGGGCCAGCCAGCTGCGCAGGACCTGGACGTCGAGCCGGTCGAGGTCGTGCCCGCCCATCCGGGCGGCATGGTCGAGCAGGCCGACCACGTCGGTGCGGTAGGCGCGGACCGAGTGCGCGGACAGGTTCCGCTCCAGCGCGAGGTGCCGCTCGAACGCCTCCACGGCGGCCCGGAACGCCTCCGGCAGACCGGCCGCCCGGGCGGCCGTCGACGGACGTCCGGGCGATACACCCTTCTGCACACGAGCGTGTGCACTGGTGGCCCCGACCCGTTCGGAACCTGCCGCGTCGGTCACGTCCCGACCGTCCCGCCGCGCAACGGCCCGACGCCGTTCGGAACCTGCCGCGCCGGTCACGTCCCGACCGTCCCGCCGCGCAACGGCCCGACGCCGTTCGGGTTTCGCCTCGCCCGCCACGCCGCCGACCGGAGACGGTGGGGGTCGGCTCGGCCGCTCACCGCTCGACAGTCCCGCCTCGCGCCGTCGCACGGGGGTCGTTCGGCGCTGGCTCGGCCGACCGCCCCGCCACTGGCTGGCGGTCGTCCGGGGTTCGGTGCGGCGGGCACGGACCGACGGTGCCGCCGCGGCGTGGCGTGGTCAAGATCATTCGGTGGAGCCGTCCGGGGATCACTGGCAGGGTCGACCCGTGACCGTCGACTACCGCAGCAGCGAGCCGGTCGACGGGGCCGAGCTCAGCCGGCTGATGGAGGACGCGTGGCCGGACCACGCGCTGATGGATCCGGAGGTGCTGCGCCGGCACTCCGCCGGCTGGGTCTGCGCCTACGACGCCGGGAAGCTCGTCGGCTTCGTCAACGTCGCCTGGGACGGCGCGACCCACTTCTTCCTGCTCGACACGACCGTCGCGCCGTCGCACCAGCGCCGCGGCATCGGTGCCGCCCTCGTCGCCGCCGCGGTCGAGCTGTCCAAGCAGCGCGGCGGCGACTGGCTGCACGTGGACTACGAGGAGGAGCTGAGTTCGTTCTACGAGGGCTGCGGCTTCCGCCCGACCCCGGCCGGCCTTTACCAGCTCTACGACGACTAGGGCGTGTCTCCCAGCCGGTGGTGGATGCCGGCGGTGTCCAGGCGGCGTCCGGCAAGGCGGAGGGGTCGGCCGATACCGGGGTTGTATCGGTCGACCCCCGACAACGCCGCCGGTGGTCGCCTGGGCATCGCCGGCGCCGCCAGGCGGTGGGGAGACACACCCTAGCGCCGGGATCGGGTCCGGGCGGCGGGGCCGAGCTGCCAGCCGGTGGGGGTTGCTTCGACGAAGCCTTCGAGCTCCAGTGCGGGCAGGCAGCGCAGGACCTCCAGCGGCGGCACTCCGCAGGTCAGCGCGATCCGGTCCGGGGCGGCGACGCCGACCGTGGGCAGGCCGTCGAGGACCTGCCGGGCCATCGGGGCGAGCCGGTCGCGTGGGTCGGCCGGCGCCTGCGGCCGGTCGGCCAGGTCGGTGCCCAGCAGGCCGACCTCCTCGACCACCTCCGCGGTCCGGGTGACCAGCACCACCTCCGGCTCGACGCGCAGCAGCAGGTGCACGCCGGCCGACGCGTGCGAGGTCACCGGACCGGGCACCGCCATCACCGCCCGACCCATTCGCAGCCCCTGCCGCGCGGTGGCGAGCGCGCCGCTGCGGACGCCCGCCTCGACCACGACGGTGCCGGCGGTCAGCGCGGCCACCAACCGGTTGCGGACCAGGAACCGGTGCCGCTGCGGGGTCGCATCCGGCGGGAACTCGCTGACTATCAGTCCGTCCCGGCCGATCCGGGCGAACAGCGCCTCGTGCGCCCGCGGGTAGGGCCGGCGCAGCCCGCCGGCCACGATCGCGATCGTCAGCCCGCCGCCGGCGAGCGCACCGCGGTGCGCGGCCGCGTCGATGCCGACGGCGCCGCCGGACACCACCGCCCAGCCGGCGCGGGCCAGCCCGTCGGCGAGCCGGCCCGCGACCGCCGTCCCGTACGGGGTTGCGGCGCGGGATCCGACCACGGCAACGGCCCGGGACAACGCCTCGTCCAGCCGCGGGCCGCCCAGCACCCACAGCGCCAGCGGCGGGGTCAGCTCGACCTTGTCCTCGCCCCTGGCCGACCCGTGCTCCCGGTCGTACGCGACCTGCATCGCCCGCAGCGCCTCGTCCGGCCACTCCCGGTCCTCCGGCGTGACCAGCCGCGCCCCCATCCGGTGCGCCTCGGCCAGATCCTCGGCGGCGCGGTCCTGCCGCCGTCGCGCCTCGGCCAGTGCGGTCACCCGCCCGCCGGCGCTGCCCGCCCGCAAGGCCCGGACCGCCTCCACCGGGCCCAGCTCGGTGACGAGGTCGAACACCGCGCCCCGCCCGGGCTCCACCGCCCGGGTCAACCACGCCCGGGCCAGCCGCACCTCGCCCGGCCCCGGACGCCGCCCGCTCACCGGGTGCTCCAGTGCGAACGCAGGGCGACGGCCTCCTCGACGTCGGCCGCAGTCGGCCGCGCCCGCCCGGCCAGATCACTCACCGACCACGCCACCCGCAGCACCCGGTCGTAGCCGCGGGCACTCAGGTCGCCGCGGTCGAGGCGGGCGTCGGCGGCCGCGGTCACCTTCGCCGGCAGCCGCCACCGGCTGCGCAGCGCCGGCCCGGGCACGTCCGCGTTGATCCGCCAGCCGGTGCCGCGCAGCCGCTCGGCTGCCGCCGCGCGCGCCGCCGCGACCCGGGACGCCACCGCGGCCGACGACTCGGCCCGGTCGAGCCCGTCCAGCAGCTCGCCCGGCACCACCGGCTCCAGCTGCACCTGCAGGTCCATCCGGTCGAGCAGCGGCCCGGAGATCCGCCCGATGTAGCGGCGCCGGGCCGTCGCGGTGCACCGGCACTCCGCCTCGCCGGCCGGTGCCGCGCACGGGCACGGGTTGGCCGCCAGCACCAGCTGGAACCGCGCCGGGTAGCGGGCGACGCCGCCGGACCGCGCGATCGTCACCTCGCCGCTCTCCAGCGGCTGCCGCAGCGCATCCAGCACGCCGGCCTGGAACTCGGGAGCCTCGTCCAGGAACAGGATTCCGCGGTGCGACAGCGACGCCGCGCCGGGACGGGCCTGCCGCGAGCCGCCGCCGACGAGGGCCGCGGCCGACGCAGAGTGGTGCGGCGCCTGGTAGGGCGGGCGTCGTACCAGCGGCGCGTCGGCGGCCAGCAGCCCGGCCACCGAGTGCACCGCGGTGACCTCGAGCGCCTCCTCGACCGCGAGCGGCGGCAGCACCCCGGGCAGCCGCTCGGCCAGCATCGTCTTGCCCGACCCGGGCGGACCGGTGAACAGCAGGTGGTGCCCGCCTGCGGCGGCCACTTCGACCGCCCGCCGCCCGATCGCCTGCCCGACCACGTCGCGCAGGTCCGGGCCGGGCCGCTCCGGCCGTTGCCGCACGGCGGGCCGGGCGACCGTGCGATCCGGGTCGCCGCGCAGGAACGCCAGCAGGTCGGCCAGCTGCGCGACCCCGCGCACGTCCAGGCCGGGCACCAGCGTCGCCTCGGCCAGGTTCGCGGCCGGGACCACCACCCGGTGGATCCCGGTGCGGGCCGCCGCCATCACCGCCGGCAGCACTCCGCGGGTCGAGCGCAGCCGGCCGTCGAGACCGAGCTCGCCGAGCAGCACCACCTCGTCCAGCCGCTCGGGCGGCACTGCACCCGCCGCCGCGAGCACCCCGACCGCGAGCGCGACGTCGAACATCGACCCGCGCTTGGGCAGCGTCGCCGGCAGCAGCGCGAGCGTCATCCGCCGGGCCGGCCAGGTCTCGCCGGAGTTGACGATCGCGGCCCGGATCCGGTCCCTCGCCTCCTGCAGCGCCGCGTCCGGCAGGCCGATCATCGTCACCCCCGGCAGCCCGTCGGCGAGGTCGGCCTGGATCTCGACCAGCTGCCCCTCGACCCCGAGCACCGCGACCGAGGTCGTGCGGGCCAGCGTCATCAGAACGCGTTTCGCAGGTGCCGGACGAGCGGGTCGGCGCCCGGCCGGCGGATGACGGTGACCACGTCGAAGCGCAGGTCGCGCCAGCCGATGCCGTGCGCGGCCAGCCAGCGCAGGCCGAGCCGGCGGATCCGGGCCGACTTCGCCGCGGTGACGGCCTCGGCGGGGTCGCCGAAACCGGGACCGGAGCGGGTCTTCACCTCGCAGAAGACCAGCGTGCCGCCGTCCTCCGCGACGATGTCGAGCTCGCCCTCGGCGCACCGCCAGTTGCGGTCGAGGATCCGCAGGCCGGCGCCGGTCAGATGGCGGGCGGCCACCTCCTCGCCGAAGCGGCCGATCGCGCCCTTCACCCGTCCCACCCGTCCTCCCCTCGTCGGGGACCGAGCGTGGTCGGATCCGGGCCACCGAACCAGACCGAACCGCGCCCCTGTGCACGCCGTTCGAATCACCGTTCGACGACCGCGGCAAGCTCGTTCGCCGCCCCGCCGGCCCTCCATGTACGGGGCACGCTCTCCGCCAGCGGCGTCAGGTTCGAGGCCCGCAGACCCCTGCGAACTCCGCTGGGTGGGCGTACGGCGCCGCTCGGTCGCGATCGAGGCGTACAGGGACCGGCGCCAGGACGGAGCAGGGCTACCCGGCGCCTCCGGCGGACGGGTGCCCAGCTCTCGTCGGCCCGTCGGGCGCTGCCCGTCCGGCCGCCGCGGTGGGCCGGTGTTCGACGGCGTCAGGCGGGGTCGTCGGGGTCGGGGGTGCGGACGCCCTGCACGGGTTCGGCGGTCTCGGAGGTGCGGTCGAGCGAGCGCACCGGCGGGGCGGTTCCCTCGGGTACGTCGGCTGGGGCCGCAGGGACGTCGGGCTGGTCCGGATCGGGCTCGGGTTCCTGGCGGGTCATGCCGGGTCCCTACCCCGATCAGGCCTCCGGCACCTCGAGGTCGGGCTTCTCCAGCTCCTCGACGTTGACGTCCTTGAACGTCACCACGCGCACGTTCTTGACGAACCGGGCCGGCCGGTACATGTCCCAGACCCAGGCGTCGCTCATCCGCAGCTCGAAGTAGACCTCCCCATCGGCGTTGCGCACCTGCAGGTCGACGGCGTTGGCGAGGTAGAACCGGCGCTCGGTCTCGACGACATAGGCGAACTGCCGCACGATGTCCCGGTACTCCCGGTACAGCTGCAGCTCCATGTCGGTCTCGTACTTCTCGAGATCCTCCGCGCTCATCTCCCGCTCCTCGACCGGAGCCGACCTCGTCCCTCGGCCGGCTCAGCTCCCACTCGCCACTCACGCCGCGAACCCTCACGCCGCGAACCCTCACGCTGCGAGACCGTGCTCACGCACCCTCCTCGGCCAGGACGCGCAGCACGTCCTCGTCATCATCCTCGCGCACGGATGTGACCAGCACCGTACGGCCCCCGACGCGGCGCACGTTGACGTACGAGAACCGGTGCTCGGCGCAGGGACCGTGCCGGGTCAGAGCCGCGGCGTGCACCGGGGTCACGTAGCCCTTGTGGCTGGCGAACTCGTACTCCGGCCAGCGCTCGTGCATCTCGACCATGATCCGGTCCCTGGTCACCTTGGCCAGCACCGACGCCGCGGCGATGCAGGCGACGGTCGCGTCGCCCTTCGGCACCGCCAGCGCCGGCACGGTCAGCCCGCGCACCGGGAAGCCGTCGGTCAGCGCGAACGCCGGGCCGGGGTCGAGCTGCGCCATCGCCCGCCGCATCCCCTCGATGTTCATCACGTGCAGCCCGTGCCGGTCGACGTCGGTCGCCGGGATGATCACCACGGACCAGGCGAGCGCACGCCGGACGACCTCGGCGTAGACCTCCTCGCGGACGGCGGCGGTCAGCAGCTTGGAGTCGTTGAGGCCCGGCACCTGGCCGCGCTTGCCGTCGGGCAGGATGCAGGCGGCGACCACCAGCGGACCGGCGCAGGCCCCGCGGCCGGCCTCGTCGGCGCCGGCGACCAGGCCGAACCCGCGCCGGCGCAGCGCGCCCTCGCACGCCCACAGCCCGGCGTCCCGGCGTACCAGGGCACGCGGCGGTCTCAACGGGTCTGTCATGGCACAGAGGAGCGTACTCAGCGGTCGCGGTGGCGTCGTCGTCTCGTCGTCGTCAACCCGATCCCGAGCAGCAGCACGACCGGGACCGCGATGAGCAACGGCAGCGTGTACGGCGCGCGCTTGCCGTCGCCGCCGAAGTCCGACGGCGTGCCCAAGGTGGCCCAGCGGTCCACCGGCCAGATGATCACGAACGCCTTGCCGATCACGTTGTCCACCGGGATGGTGCCCTTGTCGGCGTCGTTGATGTGGGCCCGCGAGTCGGCCGACTCGTCCCGGTGGTCGCCCATCACCCACAGGTGTCCGGGCGGCACGGTCACCGGCCCGAACGGCTGCTCGTCGAACCTCGGGTCGGTCGAGTAGACGTACGGCTCGTCCAGCGGGCGGCCGTCGACCGTGACCCGACCCTCCTCGTCGCAGCACTGCACGGTCTGCCCGCCGACCGCGATCACCCGCTTCACGAAGTCCTTCTCGCCCGGGGAGGCGACCCCGAACGTGCTCGCCACCGCGCGCAGCGCCTTCGCCACCGGGTTGGTCGGCTGCTGGAACGCGATCTCCGGCGCCCACGACTCGGGCCCCTTGAACACGACGATGTCGCCCGGCCGCGGGTCGTGCAGCCGGTAGACCACCTTGTTGACGAGCACCCGGTCGCCGGAGCAGCCGGGGCAGCCGTGCAGGGTCTGCTCCATCGAGCCGGACGGGATGAAGAACGCCTTGACCAGGAAGGTGTTGATCAGCAGCGCGAGGACGACCGCGATGACCAGCAGCACCGGCAGCTCGCGCCAGAACGAGCCGCGTTTCTGCGGTTGCGTCGTGCTCCCGCCGCGGGCCGGCTCGGGCTCCGGGTCGGCGGGCTGGGCGGGGCTTCCCACCGGAGTCTCGTCAGACACCGGGCAACCCTACGAGATGCAGATGTGTGCCTGGCGTCAGCGCGCGACCGGGTCGCGCTTCTCCTTGATCTTCGCAGCCTTGCCGCGCAGGTCACGGAGGTAGTAGAGCTTCGCCCGCCGGACGTCGCCGCGAGTCGCCACCTCGATCTTCTGGATGATCGGGGTGTGCACCGGGAAGGTGCGCTCGACGCCGACGCCGAAGCTGACCTTGCGCACGGTGAACGTCTCGCGGACGCCGCTGCCCTGCCGGCGGATCACCACGCCCTGGAACAGCTGGACGCGCTCCCGCGAGCCCTCGACGACGCGCACGTGCACCTTCAGCGTGTCCCCGGGGCGGAAGTCCGGGACGTCGGTGCGCAGCGACTCGGCGTCCAGGGCATCCAGCGTGTTCATCTCAGCGCTTCCTTCGTACGACAGGCACGCGGAGGCGCGCCGGGGGCTCTCGGTCAGGGGCGCGTCGGGGCGCGACCGGCCCGCGACAGCCCGTCCAGGGTGCCACACCGTCTCCGGCATTGCGAAACCCGGGGTCAGTCCAGGGCGGCCCGGTCCCGCTCGGTGAGGTCCGCGCCGGCCAGCAGGTCAGGGCGGCGGGCGGCGGTGCGGCGCAGCGACTCGTCCCGGCGCCAGCGGGCGACCGCGCCGTGGTCGCCGGACAGCAGCACGTCGGGCACCGGCAGGCCGTGCCAGCTCGGCGGCCGGGTGTAGACCGGATACTCCAGCAGCCCGCCGGCGTGCGACTCCTCGGCCAGCGAGTCGGGATTGCCGAGGAAGCCGGGCAGCAGCCGGGCCACCGCCTCGACCATCACCAGCACCGCGGCCTCGCCGCCGGCCAGCACGTAGTCGCCGATCGACACCTCGTCGACGGGCATCCGCTGCGACGCCCACTCGACCACCCGCTGGTCGATCCCCTCGTACCGGCCGCAGCCGAAGACCAGCCACGGCTCGGCCGCCAGCTCGTGCGCGAGCTGCTGGGTGAGCGGCCGCCCGGCCGGGGTCGGCACGACCAGCCTGGCCCCGCCGGACGGCACGATCTCGTCCAGCGCCAGGCCCCACGGCTCCGGCCGCATGACCATCCCGGCGCCGCCGCCGTACGGGGTGTCGTCGACGGTCCGGTGCCGGTCGGAGGTCCACGACCGCAGGTCGTGCAGGTGCACGTCGAGCAGGCCGCGCTCGACGGCCTTGCCCAGGAGCGAGACCCGCAGCGGCCCGCCCAGGTACTCCGGGAAGATGGAGATCACGTCGACCCTCACAGGTCGAACAGCCCCTCGGGCGGGTCGACGACGACCCGGCCGCCCGGCACGTCGACGGCGGGCACCAGCGCGCGGACGAACGGCACCAGGTGCTCGCGCCCGTCCGCGTCCCGGACCACGAGCAGGTCGGCGGCCGGCGCGTGCACGACGTCGGCGACCTCGCCGAGCGCGGCGCCGGCCGGGTCCACGGCGGCCAGCCCGACGATCTGGTGGTCGTACCACTCGTCGGCGTCCTCGATCTCCGGCAGCTCGGCGGAGTCGACGACCAGCACGGTGCCGCGCAGCGCCTCGGCCGCCTCCCGGGACTCGACTCCGTCGAACGCGAGCACGAGCCCACCGGAGCGCGGGTGTGCGGACGTGACCGTGAGCGGTCCCCGCTCGACCGGCTCGGTACGCAGCGACGACCCGGTCGCGAACCGCGCGTCCGGGTCGTCGGTGCGTACGTCGACGGTCACCTCGCCGCGGACGCCGTGCGGCTTGCCGATCCGCCCGACGACGAGATCCATGGCTTGGTCAATCGGTGTCGACCACGTCGACGCGCACGCCCCGGCCGCCGATGCCGGCGACCACCTGGCGCAGCGCCTTCGCGGTGCGGCCGCTGCGGCCGATCACCTTGCCGAGGTCCTCCGGGTTGACCCGGACCTCCAGCCGCTTGCCGCGGCGGGAGGTGACCAGGTCGACCCGCACGTCGTCCGGGTGCTCGACGATGCCCCGGACCAGGTGCTCGAGCGCGGCCTCGAGCAACTCAGGCCTCCGGCGTCTCGGCCGGGGACTCGGCCGGGGTCTCCGCCGGCACCTGGGCCGGCGCCTCGGCCGGGGTCTCGGCGGCGGCCTTGCGCGGCGCCCGCTTGCGCGGCGTGGTGGCCTCGCCACCACCGCCCGCGCCGGACCCGGCGCTCATCGACTCGCGGGCGGCCTCCTCGAACGCGGCCCGCCGGTCGGGACGCGGCGCGGCGACCTTCATCGGCTCCGGGGCCGGCTCGCCCTTGAACTTCTGCCAGTCGCCGGTGACCCGCAGGATCGCGGCGACCGACTCGGTCGGCTGCGCGCCGACACCGAGCCAGTATTGGATCCGGTCGGAGTCGACCTTGATGGTCGACGGCTCGTCCTTGGGGTGATATTCCCCCACCGCCTCGATCGACCGGCCGTCCCGCTTGGTGCGGGCGTCGGCGACGACGATGCGGTAGTGCGGCTCGCGCATCTTGCCGATGCGCATGAGCTTGATCTTCGTGGCCACGGGTGTGGGAACTCCAGCTACTCGGACGGACGGGCGATCGGCGCCGCGAGTGGGGTGTCGCGGGACGCTCGCCTCAGGGGCGCACACCCGCCGGATTGAGAGGGACCCGACGAGCCGTGCGCGCTCAGTCGCCCATCATGCCAGATCACCACGACTCGACGGGACGACCCCGGTCGAGCCGGAGCAGGTGGTCGCTGCGTTCGACCACCTGCGGGTCGTGCGAGGACAGCACGAACGCGACCGTTCGAGCCGTGTCCCTCGACGGAACCGTGACCGCCAGGAGACCGACCGGTCACCCACCGGCCGTCTCGGTGATGGGACCCTCCGCCATCGGCGGGGCTCGTTGGAAGCGGTCGGTCGCAAACCCACCGGTGTACCCGAGCCGCCGCCCGAGGGTTACCGGGGGCGGCCCCGACGGTCAGTAGGCGCGAGCGCAGTACGCGAGGACGTCCGGCTCGTCGCCGGTGTCCGGCAGCGACCCGTCGGCGCGGACCAGGCAGCGCACGGTCACCGAGCGCTCGGCCAGCCTGGCCTCGCCCTCGGTGCCCAGCTCCGACCACGGCAGCCGGGCCCAGCCGGTCGCCGCGGCCTCGACCGCGTCGTCGACCGTCTTGACGTCCACGATGCGCGCGTCCCGCGCCCGCTCGGCGTCCGCGTACAGCGCGACCTGGTCCTCGACCAGCGCGACCCGTACGGCGTCGAGCACGCCGGCCAGCGGCGTCGGGGTCTTGCCGCCGCCGAGCCGGCGGACCAGCGTGACGCGGTCCTCGGCCAGGTCGCGCGGGCCGACCTCGACTCGCAGCGGCACGCCCTTGAGCTCCCAGTCGACCGCGCGCCGGCCGAACGGGACGTCGGCCCGGTCGTCAAGCTCGACCCGGATCCCCTCCGAGCTGAGCTCGTCGCTGAGCCGCACCGCCGCCTCGGTCGCCTCGGCCTTGACCACGATGATCGCGACCTGGGTCGGCGCGAGCCGCGGCGGCACCCGCAGCCCCGCGTCGTCGCCGTGCGCCATGATCAGGCCGCCGACCATCCGGGTGGAGCTGCCCCACGAGGTCTGCCAGGCGAACTCGCGCTCGCCGTTCGGGGCGAGGAAGTTGATGTCGAACGCGCGGGCGAAGTTCTGCCCCAGCTCGTGCGAGGTGCCCATCTGCAGGGCCTTGCCGTCGCCGGTCATCAGCTCCAGCGTCATCGTGTTGGTGGCGCCGGCGAACCGCTCCCGGGCGGTCTTGCGGCCGACCACCACCGGCAGCGCCAGCACGTCGACCATGAAGTCCTCGTAGACGTCGCGCAGGATGCGCACCGCGTAGTCGCGGGCGTCCTGCTCGGTCGCGTGCGCGGTGTGACCCTCCTGCCAGAGGAACTCGGTGGTGCGCAGCAGCAGCCGCGGCCGCATCTCCCAGCGGACCACGTTGGCCCACTGGTTGATCAGCAGCGGCAGGTCCCGGTAGCTCTGCACCCACTTCGCGAACGACGCGTTGATGATCGTCTCGGAGGTGGGCCTGACCACGACCGGCTCCTCCAGCTCCTTGCCGCCGCCGATGGTGACCACGGCCAGCTCCGGGCTGAAGCCCTCGACGTGCTGGGCCTCGCGCTTGAGGTAGGAGTCGGGGATGAACAGCGGGAAGTAGGCGTTCCGCGCGCCGGCCGCCTTGATCCGGTCGTCGACCTCGGACTGCATCCGCTCCCACAGCGCGTACCCGTACGGTCGGATGACCATGGTCCCGCGGACCGGCCCGTTCTCGGCCAGCTCGGCCTTGGCCAGGACGTCCTGATACCAGCGGGGAAAGTCCTCCGCCTGCGGGGTGAGCACTCGCGCCATGCCGCAGAGGGTACGGGCCGTGCGACCCCACCCCCCACCGGGTTGTCACCGCCCGTCGAGGTCAGTCGGCGGCGGCCTGATCAGCGGACGACGACCCCGCGAAGGATTATTCGGGTCGGTGTGGTGAGAGTGGCGAGGTCGGTGCGGGGGTCGGTGGAGTAGATGACGAAATCGGCGGGGGCGCCTTCGGTGAGGCCGGGGAGGCCGAGGTAGGAGCGGGCGGACCAGGAGCCGGCGGCGAGCGCGGCCTCGGCGGGGATGCCGGCGGCGTGCATCGCCTGGATCTCCTGGACGACCAGACCGTGCGGCAGCACGCCGCCTGCGTCGGTGCCGGCGAGCAAGCCGATCCCGGCCTCGTACGCGTCCCGGATGCGCCGGCGCGCGGTGCGGTGCAGGGCGCGCATGTGGTCGCCGTAGCCGGGAAACCGGCCGGCCCGCTCGGCGATGTCCGGGAACGTCTCGACGTTGATCAGCGTCGGCGTGACGTGGATCCCGCGCCGGGCCGCCTCGTCCACCACGCTGCCGGTCAGGCCGGTGCCGTGCTCGAGCGTGTCCACCCCGGCGGCGACGAGCCCGGGCAGCGCGTCCTCGCCGAACACGTGGGTCGCGACCCGGGCGCCGAGCTCGTGCGCGCGGGCGACCGCAGCGGCCAGCACGTCGTCCGGCCAGAGCGGGGCCAGGTCGCCGGCGTCGCGGTCGATCCAGTCACCGACGATCTTGACCCAACCGTCGCCCAGCCGGGCCTGCTCCTCGACGGCGGCGACCAGGCCGTCCGGCTCGACCTCGACGCCGACGTCGCGCAGGTACCGCTTGGGCCGGGCGACGTGCCGGCCGGCCCGGACCAGGCGGGGCAGGTCGTCGCGCGCCTGCACGAACCGGTTGTCCACCGGCGAGCCGGCGTCGCGGACCAGCAGCGCGCCGGCGTCCCGGTCGGC
>DATBFW010000009.1:0-7317 GCA_036558285.1 Mycobacteriales bacterium
GCCCAGGCGTGACGACATCGCGCACGTGCTGGTGATCGGCTCCGGGCCGATCGTCATCGGCCAGGCGTGCGAGTTCGACTACTCCGGCACTCAGGCCTGCCGGGTGCTCAAGGCCGAGGGGCTGCGGGTCAGCCTGGTCAACTCGAACCCGGCCACGATCATGACCGACCCCGAGTTCGCCGACGCCACCTACGTCGAGCCGCTCACCGCGGAGTTCGTCACGAAGGTGATCGCCCGGGAGCGGCCGGACGCGGTGCTGGCCACCCTCGGCGGGCAGACCGCGCTCAACATCGCCGTGCAGCTGGCCGAGACCGGCGTGCTGGAGCGGTACGGCACCCGGCTGATCGGCGCCGATGTCGACGCCATCCGGCGCGGCGAGGACCGCGAGCAGTTCAAGGAGATCGTCCGCAAGGTCGGCGGCGACGTGCCGCGCAGCCGGGTCTGCCGGTCACTGGACGAGGTGCTCGCGGCGGCCGGTGAGCTCGACCTGCCGGTGGTGCTGCGGCCGTCGTTCACGATGGGCGGTGCCGGCTCCGGGGTGGCACGCGACCCCGACCGGCTGCGCCGGATGGCCGCGGCCGGGCTGGCCGCGAGCCCGGTGCACGAGGTGCTGGTCGAGCAGAGCGTGCTCGGCTGGAAGGAGTTCGAGCTCGAGCTGATGCGCGACCGCAACGACAACGTGGTCGTGGTCTGCTCGATCGAGAACGTCGACCCGATGGGCGTGCACACCGGCGACTCGGTGACGGTGGCGCCGGCGATGACGCTGACCGACCGGGAATACCAAGCCATGCGCGACCTCGGCATCGCGGTGCTGCGCGAGGTGGGGGTGGACACCGGCGGCTGCAACATCCAGTTCGCCATCCACCCGCAGACCGGCCGGATGGTCGTCATCGAGATGAACCCGCGGGTGTCCCGCTCGTCCGCGCTGGCGTCCAAGGCGACCGGCTTCCCGATCGCGAAGATCGCGGCCAAGCTGGCCATCGGCTACACGCTCGACGAGATCCGCAACGACATCACCGGCGAGACGCCGGCCTCGTTCGAGCCGACGCTCGACTACGTCGTGGTCAAGGTGCCGCGGTTCGCGTTCGAGAAGTTCCCGACCGCGGACCGGGAGCTGACCACGCACATGAAGAGCGTGGGCGAGGCGATGGCGATCGGCCGCAACTTCACCGAGGCGCTGGGCAAGGCGATGCGCTCGACCGAGACCGGCCGGGCCGGCTGGTGGACCGGCAGGGATCCGGACGTCGGGCCGGCCGACCGGGACCGGCTGGTGGCCGAGCTGGAGACCCCGGTCGACGGCCGGCTCTACACGATCGAGCAGGCGCTGCGCGCGGGTGCCACGGTCGGCGCGGTGGCCGCGGCCAGCGGCATCGACGCCTGGTTCGTCGAGCAGATCGCGACCGCGCAGGAGGTCGGCGGCGACATCGCCGACGCGCCGGTGCTCACCCCGCAGCTGCTGCGCCGGGCCAAGCGGTCCGGGCTGTCCGACCGGCAGATCGCCGCGCTGCGGCCGGAGCTCGCCGGCGAGGACGGGGTGCGCACGCTGCGGCTGCGCAGCGGGATCCGGCCGGTGTTCAAGACGGTGGACACCTGCGCGGCCGAGTTCGCCGCGGCCACGCCGTACCACTACTCGACCTACGACGAGGAGACCGAGGTCGCGCCGCAGCCCGAGCGGCCGAAGGTGATCATCCTCGGCTCCGGGCCGAACCGGATCGGCCAGGGCATCGAGTTCGACTACTCCTGCGTGCACGCGGCCCAGTCGCTGCGCGAGGCCGGCTACGAGACCGTCATGGTCAACTGCAACCCGGAGACCGTCTCCACCGACTACGACACATCGGACCGGCTCTACTTCGAACCGCTGACGCTCGAGGACGTGCTCGAAGTAGTGCACGCCGAGCAGGGGTCGGGAACGGTGGCCGGGGTGATCTGCACCCTCGGCGGCCAGACGCCGCTCGGGCTGGCGCAGCGGCTCAAGGACGCCGGGGTGCCGATCCTCGGCACCCAGCCGGAGGCGATCCACCTGGCCGAGGACCGCGAGGAGTTCAGCGCGGTGCTCACCGGCGCCGGGCTGCCGGCCCCGCGGCACGGAACGGCCTCCTCGTTCGCCGAGGCCAGGGCCGTGGCCGCGGACGTCGGCTACCCGGTGCTGGTCCGCCCCTCGTACGTGCTCGGCGGGCGGGGCATGGAGATCGTGTACGACGAGGCGGCGCTGCAGTCGTACCTGACCCGGCACCTGGCCGAGATCGGCGGGTCGGACCGGACCGAGCACCCGATCCTGGTCGACCGGTTCCTCGACGACGCGGTCGAGCTGGACGTGGACGCGCTCTACGACGGCGAGCAGCTCTACCTCGGCGGCGTGATGGAGCACATCGAGGAGGCCGGGATCCACTCCGGCGACTCGGCCTGCGCGCTGCCGCCGATCACGCTGGGCGCGACCGACGTGGCCGCGGTCCGGCACGCCACCGGCGAACTGGCCGCCCGGATCGGCGTACGCGGACTGATCAACGTTCAGTACGCACTCAAGGACGGCATGCTGTCGGTTCTCGAGGCGAACCCGCGGGCGTCGCGTACGGTGCCGTTCGTGTCCAAGGCGACGGCGGTCCCGCTGGCCAAGGCGGCCGCCCGGATCGCGCTCGGCGCGACCGTCGAGCAGCTGCGCAAGGAGGGCCTGCTGCCGCCCACCGGCGACGGCGGCGACCTGCCCGCGGACGCGCCGGTCGCGGTCAAGGAGGCGGTGCTGCCGTTCCACCGGTTCCGCCGCACCGACGGGTCCGGCGTCGACACCGTGCTCGGGCCGGAGATGCGCTCCACCGGCGAGGTGATGGGGCTCGACGCCGCGTTCGGCACGGCGTTCGCGAAGTCCCAGGCGGCCGCGTACGGGTCGCTGCCGACCGGCGGGACGGCGTTCGTCTCGATCGCCAACCGGGACAAGCGGGCGGCGATCCTGCCGATCATGCGGCTCGCCGACCTCGGCTTCCGCATCCTCGCCACCGACGGCACCGCGCTGGCGCTGCGCCGGCACGGCGTCCCGGTCGAGGTCGTGCCGCGCTACCGGAAGGGCACTGCGGACCAGCCCGACTGCGTGCAGCGGATCCAGGACGGCGAGGTCGCCCTGGTGTTCAACACGCCGTGGGGGTCGCCGGGCAACTCCGGCCCGCGGCTGGACGGGTACGAGATCCGCACCGCGGCGGTCGCCGCCGGGATCCCGTGCGTGACCACGGTGCAAGGTATGACCGCCTGCGTGCAGGGGGTCGAGGCGCTGCTGCGGGGAGACATCGGCGTGCGCTCGCTGCAGGAGCTGCACGCCCAGCTGCGGGAGGGGGACCGGTGACGGTGGGGTCGTCGGTGCAGGGGGAGCCGGTCGCGGAGCGCCGCGAGCCGATCCAGGTCCGGGGCGAGGTGCTGGCCCGCCGCCGGGTCGGTGCATACCACCTGGTCGAGATCGCGGCCGGCGGGATCGCCGAGCGGTTCCGGCCGGGGCAGTTCGTCGCGCTGTCGGTCGGCGGCCCGGCCTCGGCGCTGCTGCTGCGCCGGTCGTTCGCGGTCTACCGGGCCACCCCGGTCGGCGCGTTCTCCGGCACCGTGCAGATCGTCGTCGGCGTGCAGGGTCGCGGCACCGAGTGGCTGGCCGGCGTCCGGCCGGGCGAGCCGCTGGACGTCGTCGGCCCGCTCGGGCGGCCGTTCCGGCTGCCGGCCGCGCCGACCGGTTGCCTGCTGGTCGGCGGCGGGTACGGCTCGGCGCCGCTGTTCTCGCTCGCCGACGCGCTGCGCGCCCGGGAGTGCCGGGTCGACTTCCTGCTCGGCGCCGGCACCCAGGACCGGCTCTTCGGCGAGCTGGAGGCCAAGCGGACCGCCGGCGCGGTCGCGGTGTGCACCGACGACGGCTCGCTCGGGCGCCGCGGCACGGTCGCGGACGCGCTGCCGGACGAGATCGAGCGGACCGGCGCGGCCGCGGTCTACGCCTGCGGCCCGATGCCGATGCTGCGGGCGGTCGGCGCGGTCGCCGCCTCGTACGGGCTGCCGTGCCAGGTGGCGGTCGAGGAGTCGATGGCCTGCGGGATCGGGGTGTGCATGACCTGCGTGCTGCCGGTGGTAGGGGAGGACGGGGTGACCCGGATGAGCCGGTCCTGTGTGGACGGTCCGGTCTTCGAGCACGACCGGGTGCGGTGGGACGACGTCGGCACCGTGCCCGCGGACGCGCTGGGGGCGATCTCGTGACGCTCGCGACCCATCCGGTGAAGATGACCACCGACCTCGCCGGGGCGGTGCTGCCCAACCCGGTGCTGACCGCGTCCGGCTGCGCGGCGGCCGGCCGGGAGCTGCAACCGTTCGCCCCGGTGTCGGCGCTCGGCGCGGTGGTGACCAAGTCGGTCACGCTGCGGCCGCGGGCCGGGCGGCCGACGCCGCGGATGGCCGAGACCCCGAGCGGCATGCTCAACTCGATCGGCCTGCAGAACCCCGGCGTCGACGCGTTCCTGGCGCACGACCTGCCCTGGCTGGCCGAGCACGACGCCCGCGCGGTGGTGAGCATCGCCGGCAGCAGCGTCGCCGAGTACGCCGAGCTGGCCCGGCGGATCGCGCCCGCGTCCGCGCTGGTCGCGGTCGAGGTGAACATCTCCTGCCCGAACGTGGAGAGCCGCGGGGAGGTGTTCGCCTGCGACCCGCTGGCCTCCTCCCGGGTGCTGGCCGCGGTGCGGGCCGGGATCCCGGCCGGGATCCCGGTGCTGGCCAAGCTGTCCCCGGACGTCACCGACATCGTCGCGGTCGCCCGGGCCTGCGCCGACGCCGGCGCGGACGGGCTCACGCTGGTCAACACGCTGCTCGGGCTGGTGATCGACCCGGACACGATGCGCCCGGTGCTGGGCGGGGTCACCGGCGGGCTGTCCGGCCCGGCGATCATGCCGGTCGCGTTGCGCTGCGTCTGGCAGGTGCACGCCGCGCTGCCGTCGGTGCCGATCCTCGGCGCCGGCGGGATCCGTACCGGCCTGGACGCGCTGCAGTTCGTGCTGGCCGGCGCGAGCGCGATCTCGGTCGGCACCGCGGTCTTCGGCGACCCGTCGGCGCCGGTGCGGGTGCTCGCGGAGCTGGAGACCGCGCTGGGCGAGCGGGGCTTCACCGCGGTCGCCGACGCGATCGGCTACGCGCACCGCGACGCCGGCGTGGAGCTGGTCGAGCCGCCCCCGCCGCCGGTCGACGCGCAGCGGATGCCGGCGGTGGCCGGGGCGAAGGCGAGCTGGCGGTTGGGCGACGAGGACGAGTGGTGACCCGGCCGGCGTTCGGCGCCCGGCTGGCCGAGGCGGTCGAGGCCCGCGGGCCGCTGGTGGTCGGCATCGACCCGCACCTGCCGTTGCTGCGCGCCTGGGGGCTGCCCGAGGACGCGTCCGGGCTGGAGCGGTTCGCGCTGACCGCGGTCGAGGCGGTCGCCGGCCGGGTGGCGGTGGTCAAGCCGCAGTCGGCGTTCTTCGAGCGGTTCGGCAGCCGCGGGATCGCGGTGCTCGAGCGGGTGCTGGCCGCGATCCGGGAGGCCGGCGCGCTCAGCCTGCTGGACGTCAAGCGCGGCGACATCGGCTCGACCATGGTCGGGTACGCCGGCGCCTACCTCGACCCGGCCTCGCCGCTCGCCGCGGACGCGATCACGGCCAGCCCGTACCTCGGCTTCGGGTCGTTGCAGCCACTGCTTGACGCTGCGTACGCGAACGGTTGCGGAGTGTTCGTGCTCGCGCTCACCTCCAATCCGGAGGGGCCGGCTGTGCAGCGGGCGGTCGCGGCCGATGGGCGAACCGTCGCCCAGGCGATCCTCGACCATGCGGCGGCGGCCAACGCGGCCGAAGGCGGCCCGCTCGGGTCGGTCGGGGTGGTCGTCGGCGCCACCGTCGGCGAGCACGGCCACCGGCTGGACCACCTGCACGGTCCGGTGCTCGCCCCGGGCCTCGGCGCGCAGGGTGCCGGGTCGGCCGACCTGCCCGCGGTGTTCGGCCGGGCGCTGCCCTGGGTGCTTCCGGCGGCGTCCCGGGAGGTGCTCGGCGCCGGGCCCGATCCGGCCCGGCTTCGCGCCACAACTGATCGGATCGCGGCCGAAGTGATGGCGATTCGGACATCGGAGTTGGCCAGATCGGGCAGATAGTCGCTCTTATGGGCCAGGCACGTTGCCCGTGGGGCCCCCTGCTCGCTAAGTTGCCGCCAATCGTCCACCCCTTGTACGAGGAGTCTCAGGTGCCCCTCCCGCCTCTCACCCCGGAGCAGCGTGCTGCCGCGCTGGAGAAAGCCGCCGCGGCCCGCAAGGCCCGGGCGGAAGTGAAGGAGCGCCTCAAGAAGAACGGGGTCTCCATCGCCGAGGTTCTCAACCAGGGCGAGACCGACGACGTGATCGGCAAGATGCGCGTGTCCGCCGTGCTGGAGTCCATGCCGGGCGTCGGCAAGGCACGGGCCGCGAAGATCATGGAGCGGTTGGAGATCTCGCCCACCCGCAGGGTTCGCGGGCTTGGGGCGAAGCAGCGCACGGCGCTCGAGCGTGAGTTCGGTGCCACGGAGTCCTGAGGCCATACTCGACCCCGTGCCGGCCCGTTCCGATCGCTGCGACGCGGCCGAGGCGCGCTTGACGGTCCTGTCCGGGCCGTCCGGTGTCGGCAAGGACGCGGTGCTCGCCGCCGTCCGCCGCCGGCACCCCGAGGTCTGGGTGTCCACCTCGGTGACCACCCGGCCACCCCGGCCGACCGAGACCGACGGAGTCGAATACCAGTTCGTCTCCCGGGACCGGATGGCCGAGCTGATCGAGGCCGGCGAGCTGCTCGAGCACGCGGACTACGCGGGCAACCTCTACGGGACCCCGCGCCACCCGGTGCTGGAGCGGCTCGCCGAGGGCAGCCCGGCGTTCCTGGTGATCGAGCTGCAGGGCATGCGGCAGGTGCGCAAGCTCATGCCGGACGCCCAGTTCGTGTTCCTGGCGCCGCCGTCGTTCGAGGAGCTGGAGCGCCGGCTGGTCGGCCGCGGCACCGAACCGACCGAGGTGATCCGGCAGCGGCTCGACCAGGCCCGCATCGAGATGGCCTCGGAGTCGGAGTTCGACGTGACGCTGGTGAACGACGAGGTCGAACGGGCTGCCGACGAGTTGGTAGCCTTGATAGAGCACCCCGTCCCCAGGTCCAGGAAGTAGGACGTCTTTTGGCCGGCACCGTCGCGGTCCCCGAGGGCATCACCAACCCGCCCATCGACGAGCTGCTCGAGCGCACCAGCTCGAAGTACGCGCTCGTGATCTACGCCGCCAAGCGCGCGCGGCAGATCAACGCGTACTACTCCCAGCTCGGCGAGGGCCTGCTG
>DATBFW010000010.1:0-3533 GCA_036558285.1 Mycobacteriales bacterium
CCACGGCGCCGCACGGTCCAGCAACGGCGACGGACCCAGCAGCGCGACCAGCCACCGGGCCAGCAACCACCCCAACACCGTGCCGGCCACCGCCGGCACCGCCAGCTCCAACACCGCCTTCAGCGCCAACGCGGCCGGACCGACCCCACGGGAGGACAGCAACCGCACCTCCCGCGCACGCCGATCCGCCCAGTACGAACCAGCCGCCCCGACCAGCAACAACGCCAGGATCGACCCACCCAACGCAATCGGCAGCACCGGACCCCGCAACCCATCCCGGGTCAACGCCGCCCGCTCGGCCAGCTCGGGCATCTGCCCGGTGCCGGTGGTCCGCTCGACCAGTCCCTCCGGCTCGGGCAGGCCGAGCCGCCGGTACGCCTCGTGCTGCTTGCCCGCAAGCGACTCACCCTGCGACAGCGTGACTCCGGACAGGTCGGCCGCCGAGACCCAGCGGTCGGTGCTCGACCCGCCGTAGCCCTCGCGCAGCCGCTCGAACGTGGCCACGTCGGTGGTGATCACCGGCTGCGCCGGGTACTCGTCGGTGCCGGTCGACGAGTAGAGGTAGAGCGTCGCGTACGCGCACCAGTACGGGCGGACCGGCTCGGTGAACAGGTCGCGGTAGACGCCGACGACCCGGACCGAGGCGCTGCTGCCGTGGGCGCCGGAGGCGGACAGCGACACCGTCGCGCCGGCCCGGACGCCCAGGCTGGCGGCGGTCTGCGCCGGCAGCCACACGCCGGCGCCGGGAAGCCGCGGGCCGACCTGGGTGAGGTGCCCGGTGGCGCCGTCCCGGTAGAACAGCAGCCCGCCGGCCGACGTGCTGCCGGCCGTCACCTGCGGGACCTGTTCGGAGATCAGCACCCGGGACGGCTCGGCCAGGCCGAGCCCGCGCATCGCCGCCCGCACCTGGCGGTCGTCCACCGCCACCGGCTCGACCGGGAGGCTCGTCGCCGGCACGCGCCTGGCCGGATCGGCGACGACGTTCGCCGCCCGTACGGTCGGGAACGCGGCGTCTGCGCACTGCGTGGCCAGCATCCGGTGCAGCGTCTCCGCCGCGGCCGAGGAGAGGAACAGCAACCCCGACGAGCTGGCGCAGGCCAGGATCAGTGCCGCCCCGAACACGGCCAGGATCACCGCGGGCTGCTTGAACGGCAGGAACGGCGCCCTGGTCCACGGCGGGAGGAAGATCACTCCGCCCCCGCCGCGGCGGGTCGGCCCCCGTCGCGCCGGCGCCGGGGCAGGAGCGCGGTCGTCCAGCGTGCCGGGTCGCTCGGAACGCGCTGCCGCCAGCACCCGCACGACGGTCACCGTACGGACCGCGGGAAGGCCTAGGGGAACCCTTTGTGACCGGATCGTGAGCAGATCGCGCCATTGCCGTCGCCATGTCCGGACCGCGCTACCGGGTGAGGCGGCCGTGCAGGACCAGCGCCCAGGTCAGGCAGCCGAACGCCAGCGTGCAGGCGAGGGTCCGGACCGCGTTCCAGCGCACCCAGGCCGCCTCGAACTGCTCCCGCACCGCGTGCAGGTCGCCGATCCGGGCCGGGTCGCCGGCCGCGTCGAGCCGGTCGTTGAGCGGCACGTTGGCCGCGAACGTCACCACCAGCACGACCAGGTACAGCACCGCGCCGGCGACGATCCACGGCAGCACCGACCGGCGATCGGCGCCGGCGTGCAGGATCGCCGCGAGCACCGAGAAGACCAGCGCGCCGCCGAAGCACAGCCCGAACCAGCCGTTGAGGATCGCCACGTTGATCCGCTGCATGCCGTCGACGAAGGCGAGGTCGCTCGCCCGGGCCAGCCCCGGCATGATCGCGTACCAGAACGCCGCGAACAGCCCCGCCATCAGCCCGGTGGTCAGCGTCGCCGCGACCAGCGTCGCACTCGTCCAGAAACCCACGGCCGTCTCCCTCCTCGTCCGCGCCGCCGTCACCGCGAACCCCAGGCCGTCGCCGCGAAGTCGGCGAAGTCCCGCGGCGGCCGGCCGAGTGCCTCCGCCACTCCGCCGGCCGTGGCCACGTTCCGGCCGTCCAGGACGACCGCGAACACCTCGCCGAGCCCGTACGCGACCTCAGGCGGATACCCGGCCCCGACCGCGCCGGCGACGAACTCGTCGACGGTGATCGGCAGGTACCGGACCGGGCGACCCGACGCAGCCGAGATCTCCGCCGCCACCTCGCCGAACGTGAGCGCCCGCGGACCGGTCACCTCGTACACCCGGTCCAGCGGGACGGTGCCGAGCAGCGCGGCCACCGCGACCTCGGCGATGTCGTCGGCGTCGACGAACGGCTCGGGCACGTCGCCGGCCGGCAGCGCGATCTCGCCCGTCCCGACGGCATCGGCCAGGAAGTCTTCGGTGAAGTTCTGCATGAAGAACGCGGACCGCACGACCGCCCACTCCACGCCGGCGGCCGCGACCGCCTTCTCCCCCGCCAGCGCGCCCTCCTCGCCGCGGCCGGACAGCAGCACCAGCCGCCGCACCCCGCTCGCCGCGGCCAGCGCCGCGTAGTCGCCGACGGCCTCGGCCGCGTCGGGGAAGGCGAGGTCCGGCTGGTAGGTCAGGTAGGCGGTGGTCACGCCGGCCAGCGAGCCGGGCCAGGTCGCGCGGTCGGTCCAGTCGAAGGGCGGGTCGCCGGCCCGGGAGCCGATCCGCACCGGCCGGTCGAGGGCGCGCAGCCGCTGCGCCACCCGCCGGCCCGTCTTGCCGTTCCCGCCGAGCACCAGGGTCAGGTCCGTGTGTGTCATGACCCCAGTCCACCGGGACGGGGCGAGACGATCCATCGTTCACAGGCGCGGAAACATGTGCGATCGTCTACACCCGTGGATGCGCTCGGCGGCCTGCTCGACGGACCTCGTGCCCGCGGCGCGTTCCTGCTGCGGGCGGTGTTCGCGCCGCCCTGGTCGATGCGGATCGAGGACGAGGCACCACTCACGCTGATGGCCGTGCTCGCCGGCGAGGCCTGGGTGCACCCGGCCGGCGGCGACTGGGTCCGGCTCGGGCCGGGCGACACGGCCGTCGCGGTCGGCCCCGACCCGTACGTGGTCGCCGACGATCCGGGCACCCCGCCGGAGGTGCGGATCCTGCCCGGCCAGGTCTGCGTGACCCCGGACGGCGAGGAGCACCCGGACTGGCTCGGCACCCGGACCTGGGGCAACGACGCCGGCGGGTCGACCACGCTGCTGGTCGGGACGTACGAGGGCGACGGCGAGGTGGGCGGCCGGCTGCTGCGGACGCTGCCGCGGCTGCTGGTGCTGCCGGCCGGGCAGCTGGACTCGCCGCTGGTGCCGCTGCTCGGCGCGGAGATAGGCAAGGACGAGCCCGGCCAGGAGGCGGTCCTCGACCGGCTGCTCGACCTGCTGCTCATCGCGGTGCTGCGGGCCTGGTTCGCCCGGCCGGACGCGAGCGCACCGGGCTGGTACGCGGCGTCGGCCGACCCGATCGTCGGCCCGGCGCTGCGGCTGCTGCACCACGAGCCGGCCAGGGCGTGGACGGTGGCGGCGCTGGCCGCGGAGACCGGCGTGTCCCGGGCGGCGCT
>DATBFW010000011.1:0-17771 GCA_036558285.1 Mycobacteriales bacterium
GCTGCCGCGGCGGCGCTGTCCGCGACAGCGGCGCTGCTGCTGTCGGCCTGCGGCGACTCCCGGCCGGGCACCGCCGCGGTCGTCGGCGATCAGCGGATCACCGACAGCGACCTGCAGAGTCTCGTCGACCAGTCGCTGTCCGCGCCGGGCGCGCGGGCGGCGCTGCCCAACAGCAACTACAAGGGCGACCTCGGCGCCTACCGGCGGACCGTGCTCGGCGGCGAGGTCGAGCGGCTGCTCGCCGAGGCGGGAGCGCGCAAGCTCGGCATCACGATCGACGAGAACGCCGTGGACAGCAGGTACAAGTTCATCCAGGACCAGTCCGGCGGCGCGGATGCCTTCGCCTCCCAGCTCACCTCTCGGCTGGCGATGTCCCCATCGCTCTACCGGCAGTTCGTCCGGAACGAGGTCATCGAGTCCGAGATCGGCTACGCCGAGGGCGATGTCAAGCGGCTGACCGACGCCCAACTGCAGGCGGCCTATCAGCAGTATCTCGCTACGGCGAATGCGGCCACGCTGAGCGTCATCCGCGTGCCGAGCCAGGCGATCGCCGACCAGGTGGCGGCGCGGCTCAAGAGCGATCCGTCGCAGTTCGACGCGCTCGCCGCTCAGGTCGCCGGATCCGGCTCGCAGCAGGATGCGCAGCCGCAGAAGATTCCGCTGAGCCAGCTGCCGGCGGACCTGGTCGCCATGCTGCAGAAGACGCCGAAGGGGGCCATCTTCCCGTACGCGCTCGACAACGGCGGCGCTAAGACCTACCTCGTGCTGCGCTCCGGCGGGATCGAGACGCCGACGTTGGAGGAGGCGCGTCCGCAGCTGGAGGCGCAGGCTCTGCAGCAGGCGACCGACGCGGGCCAGAAGTATCTTCGCGGCGTCGCCAGCGACCTCGGAGTGGATGTGAACCCGCGCTACGGCGCATGGCAGCAGAACCAGCTGCGGATCACCGATTTCGTCAACCCGGTCATCAAGCCGACGCCGTCGCCGACGCCCTCCGGCGGCACACTTCCCGGCAGCGACGGGACGAGCGGCGGGACCGGCACGCAGCCGTCGCCGACGCCGAGCGGCTGACCCGGCCGGGCCGGACCGGCGGCCGGTGACCCGGCCCGTACCGTGGTCGCCGTGGATCGGCTGCTCATCGTCACGTCGTCGCCGCGCCTGCCCGCCGGCCTGCTGTCCTGGGCCGCCTGGGAGGCGCTGCGGTCCGGGCCGGTGTACGCGCTCGACCCGACCGACTCCCAGGCTCAGGCCGTGCGGGCTGCCGGTGTCGACGTCCAGGGCGCGCCGGCGGACGCGGCCGCGTTCCGCGAGCTCGCCCGTGGCAGTCGCACGGTCGTGTGGCTGGCCGGACCGGACGGCGATCCCGCGTTCGTCGCGGCGCTGGAGGACCTGGTCGTGGCGGACCCCGAGGCGGACCTGGAGACGGTGGTCGGCTCGTGGGATCCGCCCGGCGGTCGGCTGCTCGACGTGGTCGCGGTGATGGACCGGCTGCGCTCGCCGGGTGGCTGCCCGTGGGACGCCGAGCAGACCCACCAGTCGCTCGCGCCGTACCTGCTGGAGGAGTCGTACGAGCTGATCGAGGCGATCGAGCTGGACGACCTGGCGCACCTGCGCGAGGAGTTGGGGGACGTGCTGCTGCAGGTCGCCTTCCACTCCAGGCTGGCCGAGGAGCGGCCGGGGCTGGGGCGCTTCTCGATCGACGACGTGGCCGCCGACCTGGTGGCCAAGCTGATCCGCCGGCACCCGCACGTGTTCGCCGGGCGCGAGGTCGCCAGCGCCGCGGATCTGGCCGCGAACTGGGAGGCGATCAAGGCGGCGGAGAAGCGGCGCGAGTCGGTCACCGACGGGGTGCCGCTCGGCCAGCCCGCGCTGGCACTCGCGGCCAAACTGCAGCGCCGAGCGCAGAAGGCCGGCGTCGAGGTCGGACCGCCCGCCGGCGACGATCTCGGTGCGCGACTGTTCGCGCTGGTCGGTGCGGCGGTGGCGGCCGGGGAGGATCCCGAGGCGGCGTTGCGGGCCACCGCGCGGGCCTATCGGGACGCCGTCCGTGCCGCCGAGGGCACGTCCGCGGACGGCTGAGCCGGGGATCATGTCGGGTCCGAACCACGCACGGTCGGCACCCAGAACAGCGCCGCCCCCGCCAGCACGGTGGCGAGCAGGAAGCTGACCTTGCCGCCGTCGTCCACGTACGCCCAGAGCAGGCCGAGGATCGGCGCCGCCGCGAGCAATCCGGCGTCGGCACGGAACTGCCTGGTCAGCGGGATGTCGGTGCCGACGACGCGGTCGGTGCGCTGCGGGTCGACGCCCTCTCGGTCGACCTCCCCTCGTGGTGGTCGCGACCGGCGCCGGCCGGCCTGCCAGACGTGCGTGCCGTCGATCTCGAACGTCACGACCCGATCGCGCGCCGGGCTGCCATGCACCAGCGCCTTCTCGCCGGGCGCGAGCGTCTCCAGCACCGGATCCCAATGCACCGAGACCCACCAGATCCGGCCGGCGTCCTCTACCTGCAACCAGGCCCGGCGGATGATGCCGAAGCGGGACCGCGTGTAGGAAACCGGCATCGACGTCGCAGGCCGCCGCTCGGCGATGCGGCGCCTGGCCACATGGACGGCACTGACCGCCAGCACGCCGAGGACGAGCAGGGCGGACAGCACGATCCCGAAGGTCAGGTCGGTCAACCTCGTCGTCACCTCGTCGCCGTTGACGAAGATCGTGCTGGGGTCGTCGGGCTGGTAGCGCACGACCACCTGCGATCCGGGCGCGACGTCGGAGGGGCGGGCGCTCTGGACGGTCGAGGTGTGCTGCGTGCCTTTGGAGTCGGTCCAGGTCAGCTCGATCCCGCGACGTTCGTCGCCGAGGCCGCTGCGCTTGACGGTCGCGGTCGCCTGGGCGGTGGCGGCCCGGACCGGCGCCGACTCGTCCGCGAGCCGGATGGCCAGCAGGATGATCACGATGGGTCCCACCACGAGCAACGGGATGAGGCCGAAGGCCACGTACCGGACCGGGCGCCGGCGCCAGAGGGCAGTCACGAGCGGGACTATGCAGCGCCGGAAAGGCCGCCGCAAACGGCTGTCCACAAGCGGCGCGCTCATCCACAGATTGCCCGCGTCCCTGGATCGGGGGTTGACGCCGACTAGGCTCTGACCGTTCGTTCCACTGACTAAGGAGTGCTTCCGTGGCCACCATCGAGGCCGTCGGCGCGCGCGAGATCCTCGATTCGCGCGGCAACCCCACTGTGGAGGTCGAGGTCGCGCTCGACGACGACACCATCGGTCGGGCGGCCGTTCCGAGCGGCGCGTCGACCGGCCAGTTCGAGGCCGTCGAGTTGCGTGACGGCGGCGACCGCTACGGCGGCAAGGGCGTGGAGAAGGCCGTCACGGCCGTCCTCGACGACATCGCGCCCGGCGTTGTCGGTTACGAGGCGACCGAGCAGCGGTTGATCGACCAGGAGCTCATCGACCTCGACGGCAGCCCGGATAAATCTCGCTTCGGCGCCAACGCGGTGCTCGGTGTCTCGTTGGCCGTTGCGCGCGCTGCCGCGGAATCGGTCGGCCTGCCGCTCTTCCGGTACGTCGGTGGCCCCACCGCGCACGTGCTGCCGGTCCCGATGATGAACATCCTCAACGGCGGTGCCCACGCCGACAGCAACGTCGACGTCCAGGAGTTCATGATCGCGCCGATCGGCGCGCCCACGTTCAGCGAGGCGCTGCGCTGGGGTGCCGAGACCTACCACGCACTCAAGTCGGTGTTGAAGGCCAAGGGGCTGTCCACCGGTCTCGGCGACGAGGGCGGCTTCGCGCCGGACCTGCCGAGCAACCGCGACGCGCTAGACCTCATCATCGAGGGCATCCAGGCGGCCGGCCTCACGCTGGGTCGGGACGTCGCGCTCGCCCTCGACGTGGCCGCGACCGAGTTCCACGGCCCCGACGGCTACGCGTTCGAGGGCAAGACACGCAGTGCCGACGACATGATCGCCTACTACGAGGAGCTCGTCGCGGCCTACCCGATCGTCTCGATCGAGGACCCGCTGGACGAGGAGGACTGGGACGGCTGGGCCCGGATCACCGCGGTGCTCGGCGCGCGGATCCAGATCGTCGGCGACGATCTGTTCGTCACCAACCCCGAACGGCTCGCTCGCGGCATCCGCGAGCAATGCGCCAACGCGCTGCTGGTGAAGGTCAACCAGATCGGCACGCTGTCCGAGACCCTCGACGCGGTCGCGCTGGCCCACCGCTCCGGCTATCGCTGCATGATGAGCCACCGCTCCGGCGAGACCGAGGACACCACGATCGCCGACCTCGCCGTCGCGACCGACTGCGGGCAGATCAAGACGGGGGCGCCGGCCCGGTCCGACCGCGTGGCCAAATACAACCAGCTCCTGCGGATCGAGGAGGAGCTGGACGACGCCGCGCGGTATGCAGGGGCCGGCGCCTTCCCCCGGTTCAGCGCGGAGAGCCAGGGCTGATGTCCCGTCGAGCGGCCGGTCGGTCCGGCGGGTCCGCCCGGAGCGGTCCCGGCTCCGGCCGCGGCCGCTCGGCGCCGGTCGGCCGGCGCGGCTCGACGCGTCCGGCCCGGCGCCGGACGGCAGTGTCCACTTCGGACAGCGGCACGGGGTCGGCCGGACCGGTGCCGCAGCGGCGGGCGCCGGGCGGGCTGACCGGGCGGGCGGCGGTGCTCGGGCTCGTGGTGTGCGCGCTGGTGCTGAGCCTGGCCTACCCGGCGAAGGAGTTCCTCGCCCAGCGTGGGGAGATCGGGCGGCTGCGGGCCGAGCAGGCACAGGCGCAGGCCCGGGTGTCCGCGCTGGAAGAGCGGAAGCGGCAGCTCGACGATCCGGCCTACGTGCGGGCGCAAGCCCGGGCCCGGCTGCACTACGTGCTGCCCGGCGAGACCGTCTACGTCGTGGTGCCGCGGTCGGGCGGCGGCGCCGAGAGCAGCGCGGAGCCCGACCTGCCGACGGTCAGCCAGAACGGGTCCTGGTACGGCCGGCTCTGGGAGACCGTCCGCACCGCCGACGGCTCCGGGCCGTGAGCGGCGGCCGCGCCGGGTCGAACGGTGGTCGGAACGGCGTCGGATCCGAGGGTGCCGCGCCTCGGGCCGCCGACAGCGCGGACGGCGGCGAAGGCGGGGTCGGCCCGGAAGGCGGGGTCGGCCCGGAAGGCGCGGACGGGGCGCGGGATCGGACTGCGGTCGCGGCGCAGCTGGGGCGGGTGCCGCGGGCGATGCGGGCGATCGCGCATCGGTGCCCCTGCGGGCTGCCGGACGTGGTGGAGACGTCGCCACGGCTGGCGGACGGGACGCCGTTCCCGACGCTCTACTACCTGACCTGCCCGCGGACGAGCTCGGCGGTCGGGCGGCTGGAGGCGGCCGGGCTCATGCGGGAGATGGCCGACCGGCTGCGGTCCGATCCCGAGCTGGCGGCCGGCTACCGCGCCGCGCACGAGGCCTACCTGGCTCGCCGGGCCGAGCTGGGGGACGTGCCGGAGATCGACGGTGTCAGCGCCGGCGGGATGCCGACCAGGGTCAAGTGCCTGCACGCGCTGCTCGCGCACTCGCTCGCCGCCGGGCCGGGGGTGAACCCGCTCGGCGACGAGGTCCGCGCGGCGATCGGGGAGTGGTGGGTCGCCGGGCCGTGCGTGTCGGTCGAGGAGTCGGAGTGACCCGCATCGCGGCGATCGACTGCGGCACCAACTCGATCCGGCTGCTCATCGCCGACCACGATTCCGCCGCCGGCACCGTGACCGACCGGCTGCGGCGCACCGAGCTGGTCCGGCTCGGCCAGGATGTCGACCGCACCGGCCGGCTCGCGCCAGAGGCGATCGAGCGCACCAGGGTCGCCCTCGCCTCCTACGTCGCGGACTGTGGCCGGGAGTACGTCGAGAAGGTGCGGATGGTCGCGACCAGCGCCACCCGCGACGCCGCCAACCGGGACGACTTCCGGGCGATGGTGCTGCGGACGCTGGGCGCCGAGCCGGAGGTCATCTCCGGGCGCGACGAGGCCGAGCTGTCCTTCGCCGGTGCGGTTCGCGAGCTGACCGACACCGCGGCGCCGCGGCTCGTCGCCGACGTCGGCGGCGGCTCGACGGAGCTGGTGCTCGGCGACGGCACGATCGATGCCGCGTGCAGCATGGACATCGGGTCGGTGCGGTTGACCGAGCGGCACCTGCACGACGACCCGCCCATGGCCGACCAGGTCGCGGCGGCCGAACGCGACCTGCGCGACGCGCTCACCGCCGCCCGGCGGACCGTGCCGATCGAGCGGGCCCGGACGTTCGTCGGCGTCTCCGGCACGGTGACCACCGTGTCGGCGCTCGCCCAGGGACTGGACCGGTACGACCCGGCCCGCACCCACCACAGCCGCATCTCGGCGGCCGCGGTGCGCGAGACCGCCGACTGGTTGCTGCACAGCACGCGGGCCGCGCGGGCAGCGAAGGCGGTGATCCAGCCGGGGCGGGTCGACGTCATCGGAGCCGGCGCGCTGATCCTCCGGGTGCTCACCGACCAGGTCGGCACCGGCGAGGTTGTCGTGAGTGAGAAGGACATCCTCGACGGCATCGCCTGGTCGATCGTCGAACCGCACTGAGCGTGCGGCGCCCGGCCGGGTCAGGGACCGGCGGCGTCCTCGACGTCCGGCGGGAGCTTGCCGGTGAGCGACTTCCAGGTCGCCGCGGCGCCCCGGGCTGCCACCAGCCGAGCCGACGCCACGGCAATACCCGACACCGCGGCCCATATCAACGCTTCCGACCACCCTGTCCCCGGCGCGGCCGGGTTCTTCGGCGGGTCGTCGTGTTTCATCTTCCGCCAGCCGGTCTCGATCGCCTTGCGGACCGCTATGCCCGCCGGCACCGCGAACGCCGCCGCGACCATCTTCCAGCCGATCTTGCCCGCCGCTCCAGCCACTGATCGTCCTCCTCGAACGCTGTGTGCATCCGGCGAGTACCCGGCGCGATCACGAGTAACACCTTCGGTGATCATCGATCAGTTCGAGAAGCGAGGCAAGCGGACGCAATCGCCCGACACTGCACCGACGGATCGACGGCCGCGCCGGTCAGTGACCGAAGACCACGTCCGTGGTCGAGGCGACCAGCTCGGGCTGGTCGCCGAGCGCGTGCTCGGCGACCCGGGCCACCACGGCGGCCGGGATGTCGTCCAGGTCGTACGTGCCGTGGCCGTCGCGGGGCAGGACGACGCCGAGCCCGCGGGCGAGCGCGCCGCGGGTCGTCGCGCTCACGCACATCTCGGACAGAACGCCGCAGACGGCGAGCCGGCGCACCCGCCGCTGCGCCAGCAGCTCGCCGAGCGGGGCCTCCGCGAACCCGTCGTCGGCGGACTTGCGGATCACCGTGCCGCCGGTCAGCGCCAGCGCCCAGCCGGGCCGGCCCGGCTCGTCGACCTCGCCGGACGCGCCGTCGTTCTGCAGTTGCACGACCACGACGCCGGCGGCGGTGGCCCGACCGACCAGCTCCTCGACCCGCTCGGTCAGCGGTGCCGCGCCCACGACGGCGTGCGGGCCGTCCAGCAACCCGCGCTGCATGTCCACGACCACCAGCGCCTGCACGGGTGCGCTCACCGGCTGGCCACCAGGATCGCCACCCGGACGTCCTCCTCGAACGGGCCGGGTCCGACCGCCTCCCGCAGGCCGGCCTCGAACGCCGGGTCGATGGGCACCGAGCCGGGGGAGAGGGCCGAGTTCACGTTGCCCACTATGCCGGCGACGGTGTGGCTCTCCTGGTAGTCGTAGGTGACCTCGGTCGCGGTGCGGAAACCGGCGGCAGCCAGCTCGGCCCGGTAGCGCCCGCGGCTCTCCGCGTCGGTGCCGCAGGCCGATGCGGGCGCGGTGCCGAACCAGCTCCCGAGGTACGCGTTGAGCGCCCGGGACCATGGCAGATCGCGGAGCCACAGCGGGCTTCCGTTTGCGATGACGGCGATCCGCGCGCGAGGGGTCATCCGAACCGCGAGAGACTCGAACAGAGGCACGCGGTCGAGGAGATGGATCGCCTGCGCGATCGTCGCCGCGTCGAGGCCGGCCAGCATCGGCAGCCGCGTCACGTCGCGGTCGTCGGCCAGCAGCCAGGCCACTGGCGCACCGTCGGAGCGGGACCGGGCCAGCGCCAGCATGTCCGGCGACGGGTCGGCCCCGACGACCCGCTCGTACCGGCCGGCCAGCGGCACCGTCAGCTGACCGGTGCCGCAGCCGAGGTCGAGCACGAACGCATCCCGAGGCAGGCCGAGCGCGTCCACGAGCAGGTCGACGACCGGTGACGGATAACCCCGCCGGTGCTCGGCGTACGCGGTGGCCACGGCGCCGGAGAACTCCATGCCCCGCAGGCTGCCAGCGGGTCGTCCGCGCGAAGCACGGGTTCCGCTCAGGGCGCAGGAACGCCCGGCGTACGGTGCCGCCATGGTCATCCGCCGCGCGACCGAGGCCGCCGTGGGCGATGACGAGCGGCACGGCAGCGTGCTGCCGGGGTCGGGATGGCCGGGCGATCCGGCCGACGAGAGCACGCCGGTCGCGACCGACCCGGCGGCCGTGCGCGAGCTGGCGCACGTCTCCACCATGGCCGAGCTGGACGCGCGGGTGTCCGTCTGCCGGGCCTGCCCGCGGCTGGTCGCCTGGCGGGAGGAGGTCGCGCTCACCCGCCGCGCCGCCTTCGCCGCCGAGCCGTACTGGGGCCGCCCGGCGCCGGGCTTCGGGCCGGCCGACGCCCGGATCGCCGTGGTCGGGCTGGCGCCGGCCGCGCACGGAGCCAACCGCACCGGACGCGTCTTCACCGGCGACCGCAGCGGCGACTGGCTCTACGCGGCGATGTTCCGGGCCGGCTTCGCAAACCAGCCGACGTCGGTCCACGCCGGCGACGGGCTGGAGCTGTACGGCGTGCGGGTGGTCGCCTCGGTGCGCTGCGCCCCGCCGGCCAACAAGCCGACGCCGGTGGAGCGGGACACCTGCCGGCCCTGGCTGGTACGCGAGCTGCAGCTGCTGCGGCCCACGCTGCGGATGATCGTCGTGCTCGGCGCGTTCGGCTGGCAGGCACTCTGGCGGGCGCTGGAGGAGGCCGGCGTGGCGACCGTGCCGAGGCCGCGGCCGGCGTTCGCCCACGGCGCTGAGGTGCAGGTCAACGGCCTGACGGTGCTCGGTTGCTACCACGTGTCGCAGCAGAACACCTTCACCGGCAAGTTGACCGAGCCCATGCTCGACGCGGTGTTCACCCGCGCCCGAATCGTGACGGAATCGGGTACGGAATCGAGTCGAGGTGGTGTGGGAGGCTGATTCTGTGCGGGGAGCACAGAACACGGCGCGACTGATCACCGTCGCGGTCGTTGTGCTGAGCGCGCTGACGCTGATCGCGCTCGCCGCCCGCAGCGACCGCGCCCCCACGCTCGCTCCGAAGCAGGTCGCCGCCGCCCCGACCGCAGTCGTCCCCACGGGGGGCCCGAACGCGGCCCCGAACGGCGGCACAGCCACTCCGACCCCGTCGGCACCGCAGCACCAGCCTGACTGGGCGATCTGGCTCGGCGCGATCGTCTGCATCGCCCCGCTGGTGCTTGCCCTCTGCTTCGCCCCGGCGATGTTCTACCTGCCGGCGGGCGGGCTCTGGTTCGGACGGCGCGAGCCGAAACCGGCCGAACCGGCGCCGGTCGACGACGAGGTCACCCCGCCGCCGCTGGTGGACGCGGTGGCCGAGGGACTGCGCGAGCTCGACCAGGGCGGCCCCGGGGAGGGCGTGGTCGCCTGCTGGGTGCAGCTGGAGCGCGCCGCCGCCGACGCCGGCACCCACCGGGGCGCCCCGGACACCGCATCCGAGCTGGTCGGGCGGCTGATCGACCGGCATCCGGTGTCGTCCGGGCCGCTGCTGCGGCTGGCCGACCTCTACCGGGAGGCCCGCTACTCCCGGCACGAGCTGCCCGAGTCCGCCCGTTCCGAGGCCCGCGCCGCGCTGGAGCAGGTGCGGGCGGAGCTCGTCGCAAGCCCGGTGGGCTCACGATGAGTCCGAAGGAACCCGTCCTCGTCCTGCTGACCGCCGCGGTCACCGGCGGCGCGCTGTGGGCGATCGCCTTCGGCGCGAACTTCCGGGCCGCGCCGGTGCTCTGCGTCGTCGTCGGGCTGGCGGTTGGGCTGTCCTGGCGGCTGGCCGCGCGAGTCGTCCCGCCGCCGGAGCCGCTGGAGACGCCAGCCCTGTACGAGCCCCGGGACGAGGGCCTGCTCCTGCTCACCTCGCTGGAGAGCCGGCTGTCCTGGGGTGCGACCGACCCGGACCGGTTCCGGACCCGGGTGCGGCCCGAGCTGGTCGCCCTGGCCGCCGACCTGCTCCGGACCCGGCGCGGCATCGACCTGGACACCGAGCCCGATCTCGCCCGCAGCATCCTGGGAGAGCCACTGTGGCAGTTGATCACCCGTACACCGACGCGCAGCCCGAACCGGGCCGAGCTGTCCCGGCTGGTGGACGCGCTGGAACGGATCTGACCCCGCTGCCGCTACCTGACGTCTGGGCGGCGGCCGAGGCGGTGCTGGATTCCGTCGAGCGGGTCGTGGTCGGCAAGCGACACTCGCTCACGCTCGTGCTGGCCGGCATCCTCGCCGGCGGTCACGTACTGCTCGAGGACTACCCCGGTCTGGGCAAGACGCTGGCGGCCCGGTCGCTCGCGCAGACGCTCGGCCTGGACTTCCGCCGCCTGCAGTTCACCCCCGACCTGCTGCCCAGCGACGTGACCGGCTCGTTCGTGTACGACCAGCGCACGGCGGAGTTCTCGTTCCGGGCCGGCCCGCTGTTCTGCGGGCTGCTGCTGGCCGACGAGATCAACCGCACGCCGCCGAAGACCCAGTCGGCGCTGCTGGAGGCGATGCAGGAGCGGCAGGTCACCGTCGAGGGCACGACGTTCGCGCTGCCCGAGCCGTTCCACGTGATCGCCACCGCGAACCCGATCGAGTACGAGGGCACGTACCCGCTGCCGGAGGCGCAGCTCGACCGCTTCCTGATGCGGATCGGCTTCGGCTACCCGGACCGGGCGGAGGAGCTCGACGTGCTGCGCCGGCGGCTGGCCCGGCAGCGGGAGGAGACCGAGCTGGATCCGGTGCTGGACGCCGAGGGGTTGCTGCGGGCGCAGCGGACGGTCGAGCAGGTCGAGGTCGAGGACACCGTCGCCGGCTACTGCGTCGACCTGGCCGCGGCCACCCGGACCCGGCCGCAGGTGCTGGTCGGCGCCTCCCCGCGCGGCGCGCTGGCGCTGCTGCTCGTCGGCCGGGCACTGGCCGTGCTGCGGCGGCGGGACTACGTGACCCCGGAGGACGTCAAGGCGGTCGCTCTCGCCGTGCTCACCCACCGGATCACGCTGAAGCCGGAGATGTGGCTGCGCCGGGTCTCTCCGCAGGACGTGGTCAAGGAGGTGCTCGGGGAAGTGCCGGCACCACCGACGGCCGTACGCAGCGCGGCGCCGGCGCGCTGAGCCGTGGTCGACTCCGCTGAGCCACGACGACCGGGCACGGACGGCTCCGGGCGGCGCCGGCGCGGCCGCGCCGGGAAGCCGCGCCGGCTGACCCCGCAGCCGGCCTGGCGGCCCACCGCGGCGCTGGCCCGGGCGGTCGTGCTGAGCGCGGCCCTGCTCCTGCTCGCGGTGCTGCTGCGCCGGGCCGACCTGGTGGTGCTGGCCGCGCCGCTGGTGCTCGGCGCGGTCTTCGGGCTCGTCGGTCGTCCGGCCGCGGGCCCGTCGATCCGGCTGCGGGTGCCAAGAGACACGATGCTCGAAGGCGGTCGGGCCACGATCACCGCGAGCGTGACCGCGCCGGACGGGGCGGACATCGCCGCGGTGCAGCTGGAGTTGCCACCGGACCTGGTCACGCCGACCGCTCTCGTGGCCGTGCCGGTCCCGCCCGGCGACAGGTCGGTCGACGTCGGCTTCCGGATGCGGACGGTCCGGTGGGGACGGCGGCAGGTCGGCCCGGCCTGGGTCCGGGCCACTGCAGCCTTCGGGCTGCTCAGCTGGCCGCCCGTACGGACCGAGACAACGGCGGCGACGACCTGGCCGCTGCGCGAGGGGTTCGACGCCGCCGACACGGTGCCCCGGGCCGAGGGGTTGGTCGGCGCGCACGTCTCCCGCCGGCCGGGGGAGGGCGGCGACCTGGCCGGGGTGCGGCCGTTCGTGCCCGGCGACCGGCTGCGCCGGATCAACTGGCGGGTCACCGGCCGCACCGGCGAGCTGCACGTCACCGCGACGTACTCGGACCGCGACACCGAGGTCCTGCTCATGCTCGACAGCGCCCACGACCTCGGCCGGGCGCCGGAGTCGTCGCTGGACGTCGGCGTCCGGGCGGGGGGCGCGATCGCCGAGCACTACCTGCGGGCCGGCGACCGGGTCGGCCTGATCGATCTCGGCAATCCGCAGCGCCGGGTGCCACCCCGCAACGGGCGCAGCCACCTCGTCCGCCTGCTCGACGTGCTGATGGACGCAAAGCCGCGCCGGGATCAGCGCTACGACCCGGCGACGGCGGAGGCGGCCGCGCTCAGCGCGCCGCACGCGCTGGTCGTGCTGCTCAGCCCGCTGACCAACCCGGCCGCGCTGGCCGCGGTCGCGGCGGTGGCCCGATCCGGGCGGTCGGTGGTAGCGGTCGACACGCTGCCGACGGACATTCAGCCGGACCGGCACAGCGACTGGTCGGACCTGGCGTTCCGGATCTGGCGGCTGCGCCGTTCCGCCGACCTGGACCGGTTGGCCGAGCTCGGCATACCCGTCGTGCCCTGGGGTGGTGCCGGCTCGCTCGACCAGGTGCTGCGGGACGCGACCCGCGCCGCACGGGCCGCCCGATGACCGGGCTGGCGGGCTGGTCCCGGACGGCGCTCGTCGTGCGGGCGCTGATGCTCGCCGCGGGCGCCGGCGCGCTCGTCGGTGCCGGCTGGGTCGGCGGGCTCCCGGTGGTCGGCCTCGTCGTCGGCGCGCTCGGTCTGATGGCGGCGCTGATCCAGCCCGGCGGGCTCGGGCCGGCGGTGGTGATCGGCGGTGCCGCCGGAGCCTGGGTGGTCAGGTACGGCGTCGACCAGGCGTCGGCCACCGGTACGGTGCTGCTCGCACTCGCGCTTGCCGTGTTCCACCAGGCGGCCGGGCTGGCCGCGGCGCTGCCGCCGACCGCGCGGGTGGACCCTGCGATCGTGGTCCGGTTCGCGCGACACGGCGCGCTGGTGCTGGCCGCCTCCGCGGTGGTCGGCGCGCTCGCCCTGTTGCTGGTCCGCCCGGCCGGCTCGTCCTCGCTGGAGCTGCTCGGGATCGTCGCCGTGGTGATCGCGGTCGTCGTGCCGGTCCTGCTGAGCCGGTCCGGACCGCGGGAACCCGACGCCCGGTAGGCCCGCGAGTCGCTGGGTAGGCTCGGCCCATGCCGGACAGGCCGCACATCCTCATCGTCGGCGGCGGGTACGTCGGGATGTACACCGCGCTGCGGCTGCAGAAGAAGCTGCGCCGGAACGAGGCCCGGATCACGGTCGTCGACCCGCAGAACTACATGACGTACCAGCCGTTCCTGCCGGAGACCGCGGCCGGGTCGCTGGAGCCGCGGCACGTGGTGGTGCCGCTGCGCAAGGTGCTCAAGCAGTGCCGGGTGCTGACCGGACTGGTCACCAGCATCGACCACGCCAGCAAGACGGCGACCGTCCTGCCGGTCGAGGGACCGGAGTATCCGATCACGTACGACGTGATCGTGGTCGCACCCGGTTCGGTGGTGCGCACGCTGCCGATCCCCGGCCTGCCCGAGCAGGGGATCGGGTTCAAGACCATCGGCGAGGCGATCTACCTGCGCAACCACGTCCTGTCCCGGCTGGACTACGCGGCTTCGGTGGACGACCCCGAGCACCGGCGCCGGGCGCTGACGTTCGTGTTCATCGGCGGCGGCTACGCCGGGATCGAGGCGTTCGCCGAGCTGGAGGACATGGCCCGGTACGCGACCCGCTACTACGACAACGTCGGACCGGACGACATGCGCTGGGTGCTCATCGAGGCCACCGGGCGGATCCTGCCCGAGGTCAGCGTGCCGATGGCGCAATACACGGTGAAGCAGCTGCTGAAGCGGAACATGGACATCCGGCTCAGCACCAGGGTCGACTCGCTGACCGGCGGGCACGTGGTGCTCACCGACGGCGAGGAGTTCGACGCCGAGACGATCGTGTGGACCGCCGGCGTCAAGCCCAACCCCATGCTCACCCGTACCGACCTGCCGCTGGACGAGAAGGGCCGGCTGCGCTGCAAACCCGACCTGCGGGTGGACGGGGTCGAGGACGCCTGGGCCGCCGGTGACTGCGCCGCGGTGCCCGACCTCACCGACCCCGGCTCGTTCACCGGCCCGTCGGCCCAGCACGCGGTGCGGCAGGCCAAGACGCTCGCGGCCAACATCGTCGCCACGCAGCGCCGCCGGCAACTGACCGACTACCGGCACAAGTACGTCGGCTCGGTCGCCAGCCTCGGTCTCTACCGCGGTGTCGCCGAGGTGTACGGGATCAAGCTGCGTGGCCTGGCGGCCTGGTTCATGCACCGGACCTACCACCTGTCCCGGATGCCGACGGTGAACCGCAAGGTCCGGGTCCTGGCCGACTGGACGCTGGCGGTCTTCTTCCCGCGCGAGGTGGTCTCGCTGGGCCAGCTGCAGCAGCCGCGACGGGAGTTCGAGCTGGCGGCGCTGCCGCATCAGGCGACGCTGCCCGGCGCCGGTCGCGAAGCGGGCTAGCGGACGGTGTAGACGGGCGGCCGGGCCTGCAGCGCGGCCAGCGTTCGCGGGCTCTGCGCCTCCATCCACCCGATCACGTCCCGGTACGGCACGCACATCGTCTGCGGCTTGCGGCAGGTCTCCTCGACGAACCGGGCCAGCGCGTTCGTGTACGCGTTGCCGTTCCAGGAGTTGAAGTGGTTGCCGAGCACGAGTGGCGCCCGATTGCCGGTGTAAGCGGCCCGGTACATCGACCGGTACGTGCGCAGCACCTGGTCCGAGCTCGCCCTGGTGTCGCGTGTGGACGGTGGGTTGCCGGTCTGCTTGACCCAGAAGTTGTAGTCCATCGACACGACCCCGGGCCGGGCGCCGCCGCCGTCCAGCGGCACGTACGCGAGGGGAAACTCCCACAGTCCCCACCGGTCCTTGCGCGGCCAGGCGATCCCGTTCGACCCGCCGCTGCTGTCGTAGCTGAAGCCGGCCGCCTTGAGCGCCGGCCGTAGTTGCTCGGGGCGGCCCTCCAGGCACGGCGTCCGTCCACCTCGGACGGACGACGCCGGCACGGTCAGATCGCGGTGCGAGCGCCAGAACCGGAAGAACTCGGCGAGCTCGGCCGACCAGTCCGCGGTGGTCCAGGCGTTCGCCGACGGCTCGGCCCCGGCGCAGAAGTGCCCGTTGTAGTGCGTGCCGATCTCCATCCCGGCGGCGTACGCGGCGTCCAGGTCCTTGATCAGCCTGCGGACCTCGGCCGGGGTGTTCCAGCCGCCGAGCGAGCTGGCGCCAGCGGCGTGGCCCGGTCCGGTGTACTCGGTGCGGTGCGCCTGGTCGAGCAGGTAGACGCCGGACAGGAACCCGGTGAAGCGCATCCCGGAGCGGCGCGCGACGTCCCGCCAGAACGTCCACTTCTGGTGGTCACCCGCGCCGTCGAAGGACACGATGATGAACTGCGGCGGCTTCTGCCCGGCCTGCAGCGCGACCGGCTGCACGACGGGTGCCACGGCGGCGGCGTGCGGTTGCGCGGGTGCGCTCGGCGAGGACCGGCCGGTCGAGACCACGAGGCCGAGGGTGAGCACGAGCGCGCCGGCGAGCACGACGTTGCTGCGCATGCGCACCTCCCCCGAGCGACCGGCGACCGCAACATAGCTGCGCGATCACCGTGAGTGGTGGCAGCGCGCCGCGGCCGGCTGCGGCGACGTAGGGTCTGCGCATGACGCAGGTCGCCGACGCCGTCCGCGAGTGCGCCGAAGCAGCGCACGCCGCGGCCGGCAGCATCGCCGCCGCCGGCGCAGACACCGTCGACACTGCCCTGCTCGCGATCGCCGACCGGCTGCTCGACCGGGCCGACGCGGTCCTCGCCGCGAACAAGGCCGATGTCGACGGCGCCGACCTGCCGCAGGCGATGGTCGACCGGCTCCGGCTCGACCCGGCCCGGCTGGACGGCATGGCGCACCAGCTGCGGGTGCTCGCCGGGGTGCCGCACCCGCAGTGGTCCCGGGTGGTGCGCGAGCTACCCGGCGCGGTGGTCGAGGAGCGGCGCAAGCCGGTCGGCGTGATCGGCGCCAACTTCGAGGCCAGGCCCAACGTGGTCGTCGACATCGCCTCCCAGCTGCTGAAGTCCCGCAACGCCGGCGTGCTGCGTACCGGGTCGGCCGCGATCGGCTCGGCCGCCGCGCTGCTGGACGAGGTGATCGCGCCGGCGCTGGACGCGTCCGGTCTCGACGCGGCGGCGATCCAGCTGGTCCGGCTGCCCGGCCGGGACACCGCCCGCGCGCTGGTGGCCCAGCCCGACCTGGTGCCCCTGGTCATCCTGCGCGGCAGCGGGGACAGCACCCGCCAGCTCACGACCGAAGCGGCCCGGCACGGGGTCCGCACGCTCGCGCACGCCGACGGCGGCGGCGTGCTCTACCTCGACCGCGCCGCCGATGCCGGCAAGGCGCTCGACCTGGTCGAGGAGAGCCTGGACCGGCTCGGCGTCTGCAACCGACTCAACCTGCTGCTGATCCACCCGGACCGCTGGGCCGACCTGCTGCCCGGCGTACGGGAGGTGCTCGACCGACTGGGCATCGCGGCCTCGCTGCCGCCGCACGACCATCCGCTCGGCCTGGAGTGGGCGCTGCAGGACGGCCGCGAGGCGACGGTGACGATCGCCCCGGCCGACGGCCCGGCCGCGGCTGCCCGGCTCGCCGACGCGGAGACATCGGGGCTGGCCGCCGGCATCGCGACCGAGGACGCCGCGGCGGCGACCGAGTTCCTGGACACGTACGGGGGGACTGGCGCGTTCTGGAACGTCACCACCCGGCTGCTGGACGGGTTCAAGCTGCTCGGCGTGCCGGAGACAGGCATCAACGTGGACCGCCTGCCGGGCCCGCGCGGCCCCGTGACCTTCCTCGACCTGCATCTGCGACAGTTCGTCGTCACCCAGCGCTGACACCCGCTACTCTCGCGAACGGTTGGGCCCCCGTAGCCCAAACGGCAGAGGCCGGCCCCTTAAAAGGGTCTCAGTGTGGGTTCGACTCCCACCGGGGGCACCCGAATACTACACATATGTCCGGATGCGCCGGTAGCGATGGCCGGGTTGCGCACGACGACGTGGAGCCAGCGCAGCAGCGCTGCCGCGCCGGCGGACCAACCGCATGCCACTCGCAGATGGCGAAGGAGGACCGTCACTAAGGGTGAACTACCGCCCGGCCAGCTCGGCGACGACTGGAGCGAGAGCACCGGCGACGTCAGCTCCGAACACGAAGTAGGAGAAGCCGAGTTCGTCGCGTCGCCGTTGGATCTCCTCGGCCGCGGCCGAGGGATCGTTGGGGAGGAACGCCAGCGAGTCGGCGGCCCGGACGGCGGCGGGATCCGTGTCGGGGGCGGCCATGAACGGGGCGACCGAGTCGCCGATCACCGGTACGTGCAACGCCAGTTCGACGTCGCGACGGTTGTCGAACTGCCGTACCCGACGCATCGTCTCAGTCCGTGTCTCGGTCTGCGGCATCATGAAGGTCACCGTGTCGGCGAGCTCAGCGGCCAGCGCTCGCGCCTTCGGGCCGCCCACGGCCATCACCACCGGAGTGTGCCGGTCAGGCCCGTCGAGTTCGCGCAGGGC
>DATBFW010000012.1:0-13199 GCA_036558285.1 Mycobacteriales bacterium
GCCCGCTCGCGCCGCCGGTGGCGAGTGCCGGGGTGGTGGCGACCATCGGGGTCGCGCTGCCGGTGGTGGCCGCGCCGTCCCGCCAGCCGACCACGGTGCCCATCGTCACCAGCGCCGGCCCGTCCGGTTCGGTGCCGGTCACCGTCAGCAGCGTGGTCGTCCAGGCCATCCCCATCGCCGCGGACAGGGTGCGCCGGGTCGACGCCGACTCCCGCAGTGCGCCGGGCGGTGCGTCCTGCGGCAGCAGCGACACGTTGTCGCCGGTCGTGACGATCTTGCCGAGCAGCGCCTCGCGCAGCATGGTCGGCCGGACCGCGGCCATCGCCTCGGCGGCCCCGGCCACCACGACCCGGTGGGCCTCCTGCAGGGTTGCTGGCGCGACCGTGACCGGGTCGCCGTCCTGGACGCCGAGGTTGCCGAGCAGCAGGTCGTCGCAGAGCGCCTCGCCGCGGGCACCGTCGGAGACCGCGGCGACGGCGCCGGTGGTGCGAGCGCCGGTCAGCCGGACCGCGTCCCACGGTGACAGCCCGAGCGCGGCGAGCACCTCCCGGTGCAGGCGGACGACGCCGCGACGGGCGTCGAGCCGGGCCCCGGTGAGCCGGGCGGTCACCGTCAGCGCGTGCCCGTCGGACCCTGGTTTCGTCACCGGGGGAGTCTAGGCTGAGCCGGACATCACGACGGGGCAACCGAACGGGCACGGATCACGTCTCCCAGGAGAGGAACTCGTTCTCGGGACGGCGCGTTCGCGTTACCGTCATGGCGCGCGAAATCGGCAACGAGGCCGAGGTGTCGGCGGGTGCAGGGAGCAGGAGCAGATGGACAGCAGCGGGTACCGCAGTGACGGCGTCGGCCTGGCCGTGGCGATCGTCAACGCTGTGTACGGGACCGACTCCGAGGTCGACGACGGCGAGCTCCTGGAGAAATCACTGCACGAGTACGGCGTGATGAACCGGGCACTGACCGCCCGCGAGAAGGCGGGCCTGCGCGGGTGGGCCGGCCACCTCCACAACGTGTTCGCCGCGGAAACTGCGAGCGAGGGCGCGCACCTGCTCAACCAGTTGCTCGACGTCGTAGTCACCCATCCCTACCTGACCGATCACGGTGGCCGCCTGCATCTGCACTACGCGCCGGCCGAGGCCGACCCACTGCACCGCGTGCAGGCCAGCACGGCGATGGGCCTCGCGATCGTGCTCTGCGACTACGGCATGGCCCGGCTGGGCGTCTGCCGCGCCTCTGACTGCGACTGCGTATACGTCGACGTCTCCCGCAACGCGCAGCGCCGGTTCTGCTCGGAGAGCTGCGCCAACCGCACCAACGTCGCCGCCTTCCGCGCCCGCGCCAAGAGCACCGCCGCCACCGCCACCCTCGGCAGCTGACCTCCCTTCGACCGCCATCGAAGCATTCCGGTCGTACGGTCCGGGGATGAGCGTGCTGACCGATGCCCGGTGGGTGGTGCCGCCGTTGCCCGAGGGGGACGGACGCGGGATGGACCGGTTGCGCCGGTCGGTGTCCCGGTTCAGCAGAGGGGGTGAGCACGCCAGACGCCGTGCGGTGATCGAGGCGGTCTTGGCCCAGATCGACCCGGACGCGCTGCGGGTCGCGACGCGCCGGCGGGCCGAGGCCGATCCCGCGCCCCCGGTGGTGCCGCGGGTGCCGCTGACCGCGCTGGCCGAGGCTCTGGGCGCCCACGATCCGGCCGCGGTGGCCGCGCTGGTCCCGCCGGTGGCCGCGACGTACCTGCCGGGGTCGGAGAGCGGCGGCCCGGCGGCGGACGCGGCGGCGGACGAGCTGCTGGACCGGCTCGGTGCCGCCCGGGCCGCCGTGCTGGTGCAGTCCTGCCTGCCGGTGACGGCGTGGGTGCGGACCGCGCTGGACCGCGGGATCACCCTCGACGAGGTGTTGGCGACCGCCCCGCCGGTTCCGGCCACCAGGCGGTGCCGGGACGGCGAGACGGTCACGGTGCCGCTGGACGGAATCCCGTTCGGCGAGGGCCCACGCCGCTGCCCCGGTGTCGCGCACGCCCGCGCGCTCGCCGAGGGCGTCCTCGACGCACTGCGCCGGGCCGCCCCGGTCTGAGCCGGACCGGCGCGGCCCGGGTCAGTGCATCCCGTCCCGCTGCCTCCGGCATCCCGCGCCGCGCCGGCCCGTTCGCGCCGCGCCGGCCTGTTCGCGCCGCGCCGGCCCGTTCGCGCCGGCCCCGCCCCCGTGCTGCCGGCGCTCGGGCCAGGCCAGGACGACCTCGGCCTGGCTTCCCCGCCGCGCTCGACCTGACGCAGGCCAAGCGGGTCGGCGCGACCTCGCGACCCGACCGTCAGGCCAGGACGACCTCGGCCTTGCTTCCCCGCCGCCCTCGACCTGACGCAGGCCAAGCGCGTCGGCGCGACCTCGCGACCCGACCGTCAGGCCAGGACGACCTCGACCTCGGGTGCGGTCGCGGTGGGGTCGAGCTCGACGTGGCTGGCGCCCGCGGCCAGCGCGAGATCGACCGCGGCCGGCCGCAGCGCGAGCGCCTGCCCCTCGTCGACCGCCACGGACAGCCGGGAGACCGGCGCCCGGATCGACACGTGCGCGCCGCTCTTGGCTCGCCGGACCTCGCCGAGCACCCAGGACGCCAGCTCCGGCAGCCGCGGGTCGACCGTGCCGGCCGCCGCCCGCAGCGGCTTCGCCGTCGGCCAGGACGCGGTGTGCACCGATCCCGGCCGCCACCACGACCACACCTCCTCGGTCGCGTACGGCAGCACCGGCGCGAGCAGCCGCAGCAGCACGTCGAGCGCGGCCCGCAGCCCGGCCACCGCGGACGCCGCCCCGGCCGGGTCGGTCGCCCCGTACGCCCGCGACTTCACCAGCTCCACGTGGTCGTCGCAGAACCACCACGCGTACGACTCGGCCGCGGCCAGCGCCCCGGCGTGGTCGTACCGGTCGAAGGCCGCGGTCGCGGTCGCCACCGTGTCGGCGAGCCGGGCCAGCGCGGCCCGGTCCACCGCCGCGGTCGGCCGGTCGGACGGCGGCTCCGGCAGCCCCAGCACGAACCGGGCCACGTTGAGCAGCTTCACCGCCAGCCGGCGCCCGACCCGCAGCTGCCCCGGGTCGTACGCGGTGTCCACGCCGAGCCGGGCCGCGGCCGCCCAGTAGCGCACCGCGTCCGCCCCGTACTGGTCAAGCGGCTCGGCCGGCGTCGTCACGATGCCACGCGACTTGGACATCTTCTTCCGGTCCGGGTCGAGCACCCAGCCCGAGATCGCGGTGTCCGACCACGGCAGCCGGTCCAGCGCCAGGTGCGAGCGCAGCACCTCGGTGAACAGCCACGTGCGGATGATCTCGTGCGCCTGCGGGTGCAGGTCGTACGGGAAGACCCGGTCGAACAGGTCCGCGTCGCCCCACCGGTCGCCGGCGATCCACGGGGTCAGCGACGAGGTGGCCCAGGTGTCGAGCACGTCCTGGTCCGCGGTGAACCCGCCGGGCCGGTCGCGCTGGTCCGCCGCGTATCCGGGTGGCGCGTCGACGGCCGGATCGGTCGGCAGCGTGTCCGGCCGCAGCACCCGGTCGTACGAGACCTCGCCGTCGGCCGAGATCCCGTACCAGACCGGGATCGGCACGCCGTAGAACCGCTGCCGGCTGACCAGCCAGTCGCCGGCCAGCCCGCGCACCCAGTCCTCGTACCGGGCCCGCATGTGGTCCGGATGCCAGCGCAGCTCCCGCCCGCGGGCCAGCAGCTGCTCGCGCAGCTCCGGGTCACGGCTGCCGTTGCGCAGGTACCACTGTCCACTCACGACTATCTCCAGCGGACGGCGGCCGTTCTCGTAGAACGCCACGCTGTGCCGGGTCGGGCGCGGCTGCCCGCGCAATGCCCCGGCCGCCTCGAGCAGCTCGACCATCCGCTGCCGCGCCGAGAACACGGTCAGCCCGGCCAGCGGTGCGTAGGCGGCCGGGTCGACCCCGGCCGGCGGCGCGGCCAGGAAGCGCCCATCCCGACCGAGCACCGACCGGGTCGGCAGGCCGAGCTCCCGCCACCACGTCACGTCGGTGAGGTCGCCGAACGTGCAGACCATCACCAGCCCCGTGCCCTTGTCGGGCTCGACCAGCCGATGCGCCAGCACCGGGACGTCGACGCCGAACAGCGGCGTGCGCAGCGAGGACCCGACCAGGCCGGCGTAGCGGTCGTCGGACGGGTGCACCACCAGCGCCACGCAGGCCGGCAGCAGCTCCGGCCGGGTGGTGTCCACAGTGAACTGTCCGAACGCGAGCGAATACCAGGTGGCGTCGACCTCCCGGTCCTCCAGCTCGGCCTGCGCCACCGCGGTGCCGAAGTCGGCGTCCCAGAGCGTCGGCCCGTCGGCCCGGTAGGCGTCGCGGCGGTCGAGGTCGGCGAGAAACGCCCGCTGCGCGGTGCGCCGGGACCGCTCGTCGATCGTCGCGTAGGCCAGCGACCAGTCCACCGACAGTCCGATCCGACGCCAGACCGCGGCGAACGCCGCCTCGTCCTCGGCCGAGAGCCGCTGGCACAGCTCGATGAAGTTGCGCCGGCTGACCGTCACCGGCCGCCGGGTGTCCGGAGTGGACGGTGGCGCCCAGTCCGGCTCGTACGGCAGGGCCTGGTCGCCGCGGACGCCGAAGACGTTCTGCACCCGGCGTTCGGTCGGCAGCCCGTTGTCGTCCCAGGCGACGGGATAGAACACCGCGCGCCCGCGCATCCGCTGGTAGCGGGCTACGAGGTCGGTCTGCGTGTAGGACAGGACGTGCCCGATGTGCAGCGAGCCGCTGACGGTCAGCGGCGGCGAGTCGACCGAGAAGACCTCGGCCCGGGGGCGAGAGCGGTCGAAGCGGTAGGTGCCGGCGGCGTCCCAGCGCGCGGCCCACTTGTCCTCCAGGCCGTCCAGCGACGGCCGATCCGGGAGCGCGTCCATGCACGGACGGTACGGCCCCGGGCCCCGCCGATCACCCCGGTTTCACCCCCGGCCGGCCAGCCGGTCCAGCAACGCGGCCTTGATCGGTGGCCGGGACCCGAACACCAGCAGGAACAGCGCCTCCCGGGTCAGCCGCTCGGCCGCCGAGCCGGCCAGCGCCGCGGTCGCGCCGGTGGACACCGCGAGCGCCGCCGCAGCCCGTACGGCCAGCGCCGCCGCCGCCGCCCGTGCGGCCGGCATCGCTTCCGGCTCGGCCGAGCCGATCGCCTCGTCCAGCGCGGTCCGGCAGGCGGCGAGCTCTGCCCCGAGCTCGTCGGCCGGCCCCCCGGGCCCGATCAGCGAGCGGCAGCGGCCGGCCACCCCGAGTGCCAGCGAGCCGTTGCTGCGCAACGGCGGCCCGGTCACTCCGGGCGCCGAGTACGGCTCGACCAGAGTCTGCCGGCCCGCCGGCACCGGCAGCCCGGCGAACTCCAGCCGTACCGTCGACGCCGAGTCGGCGGCCACCGTTCGCAGCCGCTCGGCCCGCAGCCCCGGCTGCTCGACCGCGTCGACGATCTGCCAGACCACGGTGTCGTCGGCAGCGCGCGCCGCCACGTGCAGCACGTCGACCAGGCCCCAGCCGGTGACCCACGGCGACTCGCCGGACAGCAGCCAGCCGCCGGCCGGGTTCGGCGTCGCCCGCAGCCGCGGCGGCCCCGGCAGCAGCCCGCCGTACGCGGCGCCGGCCTTGCAGGTGCCCGCGGCCAGCTCGGCGAGCCGGTCGACCCGCAGCTGGGCGGTGGCCGGCAGCCCGGCCAGCGTGCGGACGAGCCCGTGGTGCTGGGCCCAGACGAACGCGGTCGCCAGCGACCCGCCGGCGAGCGCCTCGACGAGCAGACTGAACTCCGGCAGCGGCAGGTCCGCGCCGCCGACCGAGGCGGGCGCGGCCGCCCCGTACAGGCCGGCCGCGGCCAGCAGCTCCAGCTGCTCGACCGGGACCAGCGGGGCGCGGTCGACCTCGGCGGCGGCCGGGAACAGCACCTCGTCGGCGATCCGGCGCGCCTCGTCGAGCAGGGTCACCCGGTGATCGGGTAGCGCAGGGTCGCGCCGAGGCCGTGGGTCAGCTCCAGCTGGCCCGGCGCCAGCGTGACGACCGAGGCGTCGGTGCCGGCGGCGGCCCGGACGAGCGCGGCGTCCAGCCGGTCCTGCACCGGCTCCCGGACGCCGAGCTCGGTCAGCTCCTCCGCGGTCAGCGCGATGTGCACCGGCTCGGGCCCGATCCAGGCCGACGCGTCCGAGGACGGGTCGTCCAGCACGAGCAGCGTCTCCACCGCGGCGGCCCGCAGTGCGCCGACGGTGTCGGACAGCCCGGCCACGGCGAGCACGTCGCCGACCCCGGACGCGGCCCGCCCGCGCGCCTCGCCGAACCGGTCGAGCACCGCCTGGTCCTGGTCGGCGGCGACCCGGGCGACCGTCTCCTCGACCTCGGCGCGCAGCTTCTCCTCGTCGCCGCCCTCGTGCCGGGTGCCGTGCTCGAGCTGCACGACCAGGCCACGGGCGTGCTCGCCGAGCGAGTCGACCAGGGCGGTGCGGGCGCGCACGTCGCCGGTCACCACGACCACCTGGGCCGACACCCGCTTGACGCCCGACTCGACCACCTCGGCGACCTGCCTGGCGTTGGCCTCCCAGAGGTTCTCGGACCGGTTCTGGTAGTGGTCCTGCGCCCAGCCGCCGATCTTGACCTTGTGCACGTCGGAGTCGTCGCCCTGCACGGTCTCCGACTCCGTGCCCCGCGGGCCGTGCACGCTCAGGTCCGCGCCGGTGCGGTCGACGACCGCCAGCACGTACGGCACGACGGGGCCGAGCTGGGCCACCATCGGCATCAGGTGCGGCAGCGACGCCCAGCGGGCGATCTCCCGGCGCGGCGGGGCGGGCAGCACGGCGTCGAGCCGCAGCCGGCCGCCGGCGCCGACGATCACCTGGCCGTGCGGGCCGGGCACCTCGGTGTGCCGGCCGGCCGCGACCTCCATCGCGTCCAGCGTCGCCGCGTCGGCACCCTGCTCGGCCAGCGAGTCGCGCAGCGCGCGCCACCGGCCCGCCACCTCCTGCGGGCCGAGCTCCTTGGACAGGGTCGCGTCCAGGTATGCCGTCGCGTACGGCCCGGGGGTGGTCAGCAGCTCGGAGAGGGTGTCGAGACGGATCATGGCTGCTCCCTACCCGGGGGATGGTCGGTGTTCACGCCGCCCGGCGGAACGTCCGACGGTACCGCTGCGGCGAGGTGCCGACCCGGCTGACGAAGTGGTGCCGCAGGGTCGCCGCGCCGCCGAAACCGCACCGGCGGGCGATCTGGTCGACGTCGAGCTCGGTGGTCTCCAGCAGCCGCTGCGCAAGCAGCACCCGCTGCCAGGTCAGCCAGTGGTGCGGGGTGGTGCCGGTCTCGGCCCGGAACCGGCGGGCGAACGTGCGCTCGGACATGTGCGACCGCCGGGCCAGCCCGCTGACGGTCAGCTCCTGGTCGAGGTGCGCGGCCATCCACGGCAGCAGGTCGGCCAGGTCGTGCTCGCAGTCGGTCGGCAGCGGCCGCTCGACGTACTGCGCCTGGCCACCGTCGCGGTGCGGCGGCACCACCATCCGCCGGGCCACCGCATTGGCGATCTCCGGGCCGTCCACCTCGCGCAGGACCTGCAGCGAGAGGTCGACCGCGGCGGACGTGCCGGCGCTGGTCATCACCGGGGTGTCGGCCACGTAGAGCACGTCCGGGTCGAGCTCGACATCCGGGAACAGCGCCCGGAACTCGTCGGCGACGTGCCAGTGCGTGGTCGCCTTCCGCCCGGACAGCAGCCCCGCGTACGCCAGCGCGAAGGTGCCGGAGCAGTAGCCGAGCAGCCAGGCGCCCCGGCCGGCGGCGGCGAGCAGCGCGTCGGTGACGGCCGCCGGCGGGGGCTGCTCGATGTGCGGCCAGCTGGGCACGATCACGAGGTCGGCCGCAGCCAGCCGGTCCAGCCCGTACGGGCTGTCGAGGGTGAACCCGGACCGGCAGGGCAGCGGGCCGGGTGCGTCGAGGCAGAGCGCGAAGTCCCACAGCGGGATGCCGCGGTCGGACCGGTCGGTGCCGAAGACCTCGCAGGCAACGCCCAGCTCGAAAGCCGACATGTCGGACGTGCCGAGCACCGCGACGGACCGCCCGGGCAGCGGAGGAAGCATGGCAGAATCTTAACGCAGAACGGCATCTCTGCCACTCGCAGAGCGGTCCAGACCGGAGCATCGTCGAGGCATGGAACTCCTCGTCCTGCTGGTGTTCTTCCTGGCGATCGGCATTGCCGCGACGCGCTGGGGCGTGGACACCCGCGAGCAGCACAACAACTGGGACCGCCTCTGATCCGGTGGGTCAGAGCGAGGCCAGCACCGCCTCGGCCCAGCCCACCCCGACCGGCTCGGCGGTGACCCGGACGTCGGCACCGGCGTCCCGGGCCGCCGCCAGCAGCGGCGGCATGTGCGCCGGCGCGGCACCGTTCGCCGTCACCCACATCCGCCCGACCTGCGCGGCCATCCCCAGGTCGCTGGCGCTGTCACCGACCGCGACGGCGTCCGCCGCCGACAGGCCGCGCCGGGCCAGGTCCCAGCCGACCGCCGCGCCCTTGGACAGACCGTCCGGCATCAGGTGGTAGATGTGCGTCTGCCCCGGGTCGAGTCCGGGCCAGTCGCGCGGCGGCAGCACCCCGTTGTCCCGCAGCCGCAGCCAGTCCCAGCCCTGCTCGGCCAGCCAGGCCTCGACCTCGGGCAGGTCGACGTGGCCACGCAGCATCGCATCCGCCTCGTGCCCGACGTGCCACGGCGAGTGCCACTGCAGCTGCCGCGGCCAGCGGTCGAACAGCGCCTGCGGCAGGCCGAGCGAGGCCATCACCTCGATCGGCAGCCGCTCCCCGTACGCGGCCGGCATCGCGCCGGGCAGGACCTGCACCGACCGGCCGTGGTCCCAGCCGACCAGCGCGCCGAGCTCGGCCACGAACCCGTCGGCGCCGAAGATCAGCGCGGCCTCCTGCAGCTGCACCCGGGTCCGGCCGGAGACCAGCACGAGCGCGACACCGGCCCGGTGCAGCTCCAGCAGCGCTCGGGCCGGCGCCAGCGTCGGGGTGCGGTCGCCGGCGGCGAAGAAGTTGCCGTACGGCCCGACCATCGTCCCGTCGAGATCGGTGTAGAGGACCTTCAACTGGCTTCGCGGTAACGCGTCATGTACCCGGGGACGGTCCGCATCGGCGGCCGCTCGGCCGCCGTCATGTCGGCCGTGACCACAACGTAGTCGTCCTCGGACCGCTCGAACTGGGTCAGCTCGGTCGCCGGCGGCGCCATCGCCAGCCGGCCCTCCCGGCGCAGCCGCTGGTACGCGACCTGCAGGATCTCGCTCGACATGCGGCCCAGTTTGCCGATCTCCTGGTTGCGGTGCTTGCGCCGGGACAGGTCGACCTGCGCCAGCGCCGGCAGCCCGACCAGGCGCAGCGCGTCGACCAGCATCCCGATCTCCACGCCGTACCCGGTGGGGAACGGCAGCTGCTCCAGCAGCGGCCGGCGGGCCGCGTACTCCCCGGACAGCGGCTGCACGAAGCCCGCCAGCTCCGGCCAGTGCATGTTGATCATCGGCCGGGCGACCAGCTCGGTGACCCGGCCGCCCCCGGCCGGCACCACGGTCTCGCCCTGCGTCAGCGGGCGGTCGTAGGTCGCCTTGACCAGCTGCACCGACGGGTCGGTCAGCAGCGGGCCGAGCAGCCCGGTGACGAAGCTCGTGGTGAAGTCGCGCAGGTCCGAGTCGATGAACACGAGGATGTCGCCGGTGGTCGCGGCGAGCGAGCGCCAGAGCACCTCGCCCTTGCCGGGCAGCGGCTCGTACTCGCCGAGCACCTCCTCGCGGCGGACCACCTTCGCCCCCGCCTCGACGGCCCGGTCGTACGTCCCGTCCGTCGAGCCGGAGTCCATCACCACCAGCTCGTCGACCAGCCCGTGCCGCTCCATCAGACGGGTACGGATCGCGGCGACGATCGCGCCGACCGTGTCCTGCTCGTTCAGGGCCGGGAGCACCACGCTGACCGTGGTCTCACCCTTGACGTCCACGAGCCTCGACGGCTTCCAGTCCGAGGCCCGCGAGGTCCGCCGCTCGAACCAGCGCCGCACGTCGTCCCGCATCCACCATCCCCTTCCGTGGGATCCCCAGCTTGGTGCGCCGTGTTTGAATTGCAGTACAACCGAACGCACGCCTCATCCAGAGGGGCAGAGGGACACGGCCCGATGAAGCCCCGGCAACCACCGCTTGAACCGCGGCAGGTGCCAAGTCCGTCCCGGGATTCTGCCCGGGAAAGATGAGAGGAACTCTCCGAGTGACCCTGACTGCCGACGCGCCGACCTCCTCTGCCGCCGACTCGCTCCGCTGCCGCAACTGCGGAGCCCGCTATCCCCTCGGGCCTCAGCACGCCTGCCTCGACTGCTTCGGGCCGCTCGAGATCGGATACGACCATGATGCGCTGGCGGTTCTGACCCGCTCCGACATCGAGGCCGGTCCGCACTCGATCTGGCGGTACGCCGGGCTGCTTCCGGTGGGGCAGGACCCGGCCGCCAGGGTGACGTTGAACCCGGGAATGACCCCGCTGGTCCGGGCCGACCGGCTGGCCGAGGAGCTCGGCATGCGCGAGCTCTGGGTCAAGGACGACAGCGCCAACCCGACCCATTCCTTCAAGGACCGGGTGGTCTCGGTGGCGCTGACCGCCGCGCGCCAGCTCGGCTTCACCCGGGTGGCCTGCGCGTCCACCGGCAACCTTGCCAACTCGGTCGCCGCGCACGCGGCCAGGGCCGGGCTCGAGTCGGTCGTGCTGATCCCGGCCGACCTGGAGGAGGCCAAGGTCGTGCAGACCGCCGTGTACGGCGGCACGCTGGTCGCGGTCGACGGCTCGTACGACGACGTGAACCGGCTCTGTTCGGAGCTGGCCGAGACCGATGCGTTCGAGAAGACCGCGTTCGTCAACGTGAACGTCCGGCCGTACTACGCGGAGGGGTCGAAGACACTCGGCTTCGAGGTGGCCGAGCAGCTCGGCTGGCGGCTGCCGCGGCAGGTCCTCATCCCGATGGCGTCCGGGTCCATGCTGACCAAGATCGACAAGGCGTTCGGCGAGCTGGCCTCGCTCGGGCTGGTCGAGCCGGCCGAGTGGCGGGTGTTCGGGGCGCAGTCGACCGGCTGTTCGCCGATCTCGACCGCGTTCGCCCGCGGCCGGGACGTGGTCGAGCCGGTCCGGCCGACCGGCATCGCGAAGTCGCTGGGGATCGGCAACCCGGCCGACGGGCCGTACGCGCTGGACGCCGTCCGGCGGACCGGCGGGGCGATCGCCGACGTCGGCGACGACGAGATCCGGGACGGGATCGAGCTGCTGGCCCGGACGACCGGGATCTTCGCCGAGACCGCCGGCGGGGTGGTGGTGGCGACGCTGCGCAAGCTCATCGCCGCCGGTGCGCTCGACCCGGCCGAGGAGACCGTCATCTACAACACCGGCGACGGGCTCAAGACGCTGGACGCGGTCGCCGGCCGGCAGGCCCCGACCGTCACGCTGAAACCCAGCCTGCGCGCCGCCCGCGAGGCCGGCCTCCTCGACTGAGCCATCCGCTGCGCCGCCCCGACCGAGCCGACCGGAACGGAGGGCCGCCGGACTCGGCCGTCGCGAGAGGTCGACCGCTGGACAGCGGCCGCCGGCGGCAACGGCTCCCTGACCGGCCCCGCGGTGGGCCGGCCTGCTGGACCCGGCCGGCTGGCCGCATGGGCTCCTGGACCGGGCCGGCTGGCGCACGGGGCTCCCGGACCGGCCGCGGGGTGGGCCGGCCTGCTGGCCCGACCTGGCGCGCGGGATGATCTCCGGGTGACGGGGGATCCGCTGGCCGCGGACGACCTGCCCGGCTGGGCGCGGCGGATCGCCTGGGTGCTGCGGCGCAGCGGCCGCCCGCTGCTGGTGCTGCAGGTCGCGGTGCTGCTGCCGGCCGGCGCCGCCGGGTTCGGGCTGACCCGGCTCGGCTGGGTCGGCGGCACGCTGGCCGGGCTGCTCGCCGCCGCGGCGCTGTCGCTGGTCCAGGCGGCCTCGGTGGATCTGGCGATCCGGGAGGCCGCCGGCCGGCCCACCGCGGTCTCGGCCGCACTCGTCTCCGGCGCCCGGCGCACCCCGGCGCTGCTCGGCTGGTCGGCACTGCTGGCCGTGCTCACGCTGATCGGGCTTGCCCTTGCGGTGCTGCCCGGGCTGTACGCGGCGATGGTCGGCGCGGCGGCCCTGCCCGGCGCGGTGGTGGTCGAGCGGGCCGGGCTGCGCCGTGCCGCCCGGCTGGTCAACCGGCGGCTGCCGGGCACCGTGCTGCGCTGCGCGGCCGGCCTGTTCGCCGCGGCGTTCTACGGCGCGCTGGCCGGTGCGCTGGTCGCGACCCTGCCCTCCGGTCCGGCCGAGGTGGTCCGCGCGGTCGCCGTCATCCCGTTCTCGGTGCTGGTGGCGGCTTTCGCGACGGTCACGTACGCGGGGCTGCGGCGCGCGGTGGACGGAGTCGGGGTGAGCCGATTGGCGGCAGAACTCGACGGCTGAGACGGTGACTGTCCGGTCGGCGATCGTGTACCGTCCCGCTCGGTCGAAGTTCAGGTTTCGGGCGCGAGCATCACGTCCTGGCAAGGCGTGCACACGGCAAGTGCGGGACCGGCGACGAAGACCCGGGCTCCGTGCGGTGCGGGGTCTGATCGCCCCGAGGTAGGAGTGCACGTGGCACAGGGCACCGTGAAGTGGTTCAACGCGGAGAAGGGCTACGGCTTCATCGCCGTGGACGGCGGTCAGGACGTCTTCGTCCACTACTCGGCCATCCAGATGGACGGGTACAAGTCCCTCGAAGAGGGCCAGCGCGTCGAGTTCGACGTGGCCCAGGGCCAGAAGGGCCCGCAGGCCGACGCCGTCCGCTTCCTCAGCTAGTCCGGCGAAGCGCCGTCGGCGGCCTGGCTCCCCACCGGGAGCCGGGCCGTCGGCGTCTCACCTGCCGGCCACCCGGCGTTCGCACCGGTCGAGCCAGCGCAGTTCGGCCTCGGCCTGGCAGATCAGCGCGTCCAGCACGAGCGTCCAGGCCAGGTCGGCGTCGGCATCCGCGCCGGCCCGCAGCCCGGTCAGCTCCTGCACGGCCCGCCTGGTGGCGGCGCGCTGCACCTGCACGATCCGGCCCGCGTCGACCTCCGGGGAGCCGACCGCGAGGGCCAGCTTGATCGCCAGCTCGTCCCGGACCGGCGCCGGGCGTCCGACCGGGCCGGCGAACCAGTCGGCC
>DATBFW010000013.1:0-11612 GCA_036558285.1 Mycobacteriales bacterium
AAGAACGGCAAGACCCTCACCGTCGACCTCGGCACGTTCGAGGCGACCCGCAACCCGGACAAGTGGATCCGGTACGGCATCGACAACCCGACCCAGTGTCAGCGGGACGCGCTCGAGGCGGCCGGCGTGCCGGTCTCCTACCGAGGCATGGTGGACTCCCACCCGTACGCGGTGTCCGCGCTGCCGAACGGCGCCTGGGTGGTCGCCGACGCCGGCGGCAACGACCTGCTGAAGGTCGACCGGAACGGCCGGATCAGCGTGATCTCGGTGCTGCCGCGCCAGCCGGCCACGATCACCGCCGACGCCGCCGCCGCGCTGGGGCTGCCCGACTGCGTCGTCGGAGTCGTCTACAACTTCGAGGCGGTCCCGACCGACGTCCATCTCGCCGGCAACGGCCGCCTCATCACCAGCCTGCTGCCCGGCGGCCCGGAGGACCCCAGCCTCGGCGCGCGCGGGAGCGTGGTCTCGGTCAACCCGGCCAACGGCAACGCGAGCAGGCTCGCGACCGGCCTGCTCGGCGCGACCAGCGTGGCGCTCGGCCCCAACGGCAAGATCTTCGTCTCCGAGCTGTTCGGCGGGAAGATCTCGCTGATCGACAAGGGCAAGGTCTCGACGTACGTGAACATCGACGCGCCGCTCGGGCTGACGTTCTTCAGGGGAGCGCTCTACGCCGGGACGGCCGCGCCGACCGACGACCAGGGCAACCCCACCGGCACCGGCACGATCGTCCGGATCAAGTAGCCCGTTCTCACCGCTGCCGTCCGGCGCCCTCAGCGGAGGGCGCCAGGCGGCAGCACCGCGTGCGCGCCGACGACCTGGTTGACGATCTGGGTCACCCGCAGGTCCACCGCCACGCTCGCCAGCGCCACCGCGTCCGGCCGTGACACCCCGTGCAGCCGGCCGAGCAGGTCGAACATCGCGTTCAGCGCCTCGAACACCGCGTCGTCCACGGTGTCGCCGAGGCCCATCGTCACCCAGCCGGCCGGCGCGCGGGCCACCGGACCGGTGACCGGGAAGTCGTCCACTGTGGACAGTGTCAGGTCCACCCGCTCCATCGGGCACTCGATGGCGGTGCCGCTCACCTCGCCGTCGCCCTGGGCCGCGTGCCCGTCGCCGACCGACAGCAGCGCGCCGTCCACCGGGATCGGCAGCCACAGCGTGCTGCCGGCGACCAGCTCGCGGCAGTCGAGGTTGCCGCCGTGCGGGCGCGGCGGGATCGTCGAATGCCGGCCCGGCTCGGCCGGCGGCATCCCGATCACGCCGAGGAACGGCCGCAGCGCCACCGTGTGCCCGTGCTGGTTGCGCCCGGTCCCGGCCACCGGGTCGAGGGTCCAGCGGTGCACCGCCGGCCCGGTCAGCCCGTACCGCTGGTTGTACGCGGTCGGCCGCGCGTTGGCGAAGGTGGTGCCCCAGCCGGCCGGCTCGACGGCCGCGATCCGGACCCGCAGCACCTGCCCGGCCCGCGCCCCGCGGACCGCGACCGGCCCGGTCAGCGCGTGCCCGCAGTCCGGCGTCCAGGCCGGATGCCGGCGCCGGCCGTCGAGGTCGGTCACGTCGAACGGGTCCGGCGACCAGCCCGACTCCAGCGTCGCGAACCGTACGGTCTCGCCCGGATCGACCGTGGCCGCCGGAGGCAGGTCGGGGTCGAAGAACCCGTGCGGCCGCTCGGTGCCGAGGACCTGCATCAGCCGCGGACCACGGCGGAGGTGCCGTACCGCTCGGCCACCAGCGCCTTGATCCCGGCCGGGAAGTTCGCCGCCGCCGCGAGGTGGTCGGCGGTCAGCGCCCGCTGCACCGCGGCGTCGCCGGCGAACGCGGCCGCGCACTGCTCCGGCCTGGCGTTCGCCAGCGCGAGGATCGCGCCCGGGCAGCCGAGCGGGCCTGCGAACGACAGCAGCGTGGCCGCGCCGGTGTAGAGGTGACCGTCCCAGGTGGACAGTTCGCGCAGCAGCCGCTCGGCGTCGCCGCTGGAGTCCTTCGCGCCGACGATCGGCAGCTCCGGTAGCACCTCGACCGGGATGCCCGGCGCCGACACGACCGGGTAGTGGTACGCCAGCAGCGGCAGGTCGCCGGCCGCCGCGGCCACCTCGGCGTAGTAGGGCCGCACGTCGGCGGTGCGCCGCGGGGCCAGCACGAGAGCCGCGTCGGCGCCGCCGTCCCGGGCCGCCGCGGTGCGCCGGGCCGCCTGGCCGCCCCAGGTGCCGCCGGTGCCGGCCAGCACCGGCACGCCGTCGACCCGGGCCCGGACCGCGTCGAGCAGCCGGCGCCGCTCGTCGTCCTCCAAGGTGTCGGCCTCGCCGGTCGAGCCGGACACGACGATCGCGGTCACGCCGTCGTCGACGAGGCGCGCGGCGAGGTCGGCCGTGCCCTTCTCGTCCAGTGCCCTCGTGTCGTCGAAGAGGGTCACGAGCGCGACCCCGATGCCGGTGAAGGGAGCAGCCATGGGGCCGACGCTACGCTCCCGCGATGGCCACCGAACGGGTCCCGCCACCGCGGCGCGGCAGCGAGCGGGACATCCTCGCCGGCACGCTGGACTACCTGCGCACCGCGATCGTGCGCAAGGCGGAAGGGCTGACCGAGCAGCAGTCCAGGCTGGCGCCGGTGCCGCCGTCGACGATGACCCCGGCCGGCCTGGTCAAGCACCTGACCGGCACCGAGCGGTTCTGGTTCTCCATCGACTTCGCCGGGCTCGACCTGCCCCACCCCTGGCCGGACGACGACCCGCACGGCGCCTGGGCGCTGGCCGACACGGACACGCTGCCCGGCCTGATCGAGGCGTACCGGGCCGAGTGCGCCCGGTCCGACGCCGGCGTGGCCGGCTACGACCTGGACGACACCGCCCGCGGCGAGGGCATGGACTTCCTCCTGCGCTACGCGTACGCGCACATGATCCAGGAGACCGCCCGGCACGCCGGTCACCTCGACCTGCTCCGCGAGGTCATCGACGGCACCCGCGGGCAGTAGAGCGGCACTCGGCCGGCTGCGCGACCGCGAGTACGGTCTCGCCATGGGACTCGGTGGCGGGCCGAGCTGGCGGGACGAGTACGAGTGGGTCCGGCTGGCCGACCTGCCGGACACCGCGCCGCCGGCGCCGCGGACCGGCCGGCAGCCGCTGGCCGACGCGGTCACGGCCTGGCTGCAGCGCGAGGGCGTGTGGACCACCGGCACCGGCTGCCGGGTGCTGCTGGTCGACCTGGACAACCTGCGCGCCGACCCGGTGCGCTGGCGGGACCGGATGGCGATGGTCGTCGCGCTGGCCCGGCAGGCCGACGTGGTCGCGCTGGCCGGGCAGGAAGGGGCGGTCGGCCGGGCCCGGCCGCACCTGGCCGAGTTCGCCGGCCGGGCCCGCCCGGTCGAGGACGGCAGCGACCTCGCCGACCACGTGCTGCTGGACGCCGCCGCCGAGGTGTCCGGGCCGGCGCGGTTCGTGCTGCTGAGCAACGACTGGATCTTCGCCGCGCTGGCCGTGCGCGGCCCGCTGACCGTGCTGTCCCCGGGCGGCGACGCGCTGTCCGACCGGCTGCGGGCGGCCGCGACCCGGGTGGTCGACCTGGCCGCGCTGGAGGGCTCGATACCCGAGTCCGGCCGGAAGGCGGCGTTCCGGGCCACCCGCCGCCGCCGGGTCGGGGTCTGACGTGGCGGTCACCTAGCCGCCGGCGGCGTGCTCAGCCCACTGTGACCGGGTGATCGCGTAGATCACGGAGTCGAACGTCACGCCGTTGTCGGTGATGACGTCGTTCTCCAGGTACGTCAGGCCCAGCCGGCGCATGACCGCGAGGCTGCGGGTGTTGGTCTCGTCGGTCATCGAGATGATCCGGTCCAGCCCGAGAGTCTCGAACCCGTACGCCAGCCATGCCCGGCCGGCCTCGCTCGCGTACCCGTGACCCCAGTGCTCGTGCGCGAGCCGCCAGGCGACCTCCACGTCCTCCGGCCGGGACGACTGCCGGTGCAGCCCGCACATCCCCAGGAAGTGACCGTCGGCCCGGCGTTCGACCGCGATCAGCCCGAGCCGGTCGGTCGCCCACCGCTCGTTGGCCCACAGCGCGATGTCGTCGGACTCCTCCCGGGTGAGCGGACCGCTGAGCCACTCCGCCACCCGCGGGTCGGCGTTGAGCTCCGCGTACAGCGGGAGGTCGGCCGGGCGGAACGGGCGCAGCAGCAGCCGCTCGGTCTCCAGCCCGTCCACGCGCTCAGGATGGCGGTGCCGTCAACTCCGATTCGGCGACCGCGCCGCCGCGGCGCGGGTCGCTGCCGCCGGCGATCACGCCGCCGGCCCTCGCGACCGCCTGGCAGCCGCCGAAGTAGGTGTTGCGGGCCCGGAACCGGGTGATCGGGTGGCCGGCCGCGGCCAGCGCCGCCGCGTCGATGCCCGGCTCCACCGCGACCACGCCGTCCTCGGCGTGCAGCCGGGGCGCGTCGACGGCGGCCTGCACCGGCAGCCCGAGGTCGACGGTGTTGACGATGACCTGCAGCAGCGCCGAACGGATCCGGTTCGAGCCGGCCGAGCCGAGCACGAGTTCAAGCTCGCCGTCCCGGCGGACCAGGGTCGGCGCCATCGCCGAGGGCAGCCGGCTGCCCGGCGGCGCGGCGAAGAAGCCGAGCGGGGACAGGTCCTGCTCGCCGAGCATGTTGTTCATGTGCAGCCCGGTGCCGGGCACCAGCACGCCGGAGCCCTCGCCGTTGGAGGTGGTCGCCGAGGCGGCCCAGCCGTCGGCGTCGAGCACGGACACGTGCGTGGTCGACCCGACCCGGCTGGACAGGAACCGGCGGGCGAAGCCGGGATCGGGCAGGCCGGCGAAGAACGCCCCGTCCCTGGCGTCCTGGATCGCGTCCATCGCCCGCACCAGCGCGAGCGCACTCGGCGGTCCGGGCTCCCGGTCCAGCAGCGCCAGCGCGTACGCCAGCAGGATGCCACCGGCGCTCGGCGGCGGGTTGGTCACCACCTCGCGGTCCCGGTAGCGCACCCGTACCGGCTCCCGCTCGACCACCTGGTAGCCGGCCAGGTCTGCCCGGGTCACCAGGCCGCCGGCGGCGAGCAGCGCGTCGGACACGGCCGCCGCGACCCGGCCGGTGTAGAACGGCGCCGGCCCCTCGGCACCGAGCAGGTCCAGCGAGTCGGCCAGGTCCGGGTCGCGCAGCACCGTGCCGGCCGCGGGCGGCACGCCGTCGGTCAGGTACGTGGTGCTGCCGGTGGCCAGGATCGGCGCCATCAGCGCGAACATTGCCGCCTGCACCTCGGTGATCGGCGCGCCGTCGCGGGCCAGTGCCGCGGCCGGCGCGGTCAGCTCGGCCAGCGGCATCGTGCCGAACCGGTCCACCGCGGCGGCCAGCCCGGCCGGCAGCCCGTACACCCCGCAGGAGGCGGCGCCGGCGCCGAAGACCTGGAACGCGTCGCCGAAGGAGACCTCGATGTCGAGCAGCGGGGCGCGGTCGACCGCATCGGCGCCCGCGCCCGGGGCGGTGACGAAGAAATCGAGCAGGGTCGGCTCGCCGCCGGGCGGGGCGACCATGAGGTAACCGCCGCCGGCCAGCCCGGTCATCATCGGCTCGACCACGACCGAGGTGAGCACCGCGGCGACCGCCGCGTCGACCGCGTTGCCGCCGGCCCGCAGCACGTCGGCGCCGGCCCGGGCGGTCACCGGGTGCCCCGCCGCGACCACCCCTGACACGCCAACCACCCTCCGTCACCTGAGGAACGCCGACTCTAGGGCATCGGGCCGGCGCCGCTGCCGGGCCGGCCGGGCGGACCGGGTAGCTTGCCCCGGTGCCGGTGCGCGGGGGACTCTGGAGGCACCCAACCTCAGCAGGGACGGGACTCCCGATGGCACAGTCGCGGGCACGGCGACCGCTGTCCACGGCCGAGGCGGCCATGGTCACGCTGCTCGCATACCTGATCCTGCTGATCAGCCTGGTCGCCGCCCGCCTGTTCGGGGTGCACGATCCGCCGGTGCAGGCGCTGCGACCGGTCGCCGAGACCAGGCCCGCGGTCGCTGCGGTCGCCCCGCTGAACCGGCTCGCCGCCGAAGCGACCTGCGTCGGCCCCCACACGGTGCCGTACTCGTACGCGTCCGCGCCGGGCGTGGTCGAGCCGCTCGCGTTCGGGCCGCCGGTCGAGCCGTCCGGCCAGCTGTCGACGGCGGCCGTCAACGGCGTGCTCATCCAGCGGCTGTGCGGCGGCCCGGAGACGGCCGGCGGCCCGGTGCGGGCGCCGGACCGGCGGCTGTTCGCCGCGATCGACGCCGCGGTGAACGGCACCGACCCCAACCGCTCGCTCACCCAGTCGCAGTGGGCGGCCGGCGTCGACGACTTCATCACCCGGTCCGGCCGGTTCGTCGACGCCCGGGTGGAGACCCGCACGTACCGGGCCGGTACGGCGACGTACGGGATGCGGCCGCGGCCCGGCGCCGACCCGCTGGTGATTCGCACGCGACTCGCCCACGACGACACGAATCGCTACCTGCTGCTGCCGGTACGCGCGCACGACGGGCGCACGGTGACGTTGACGCTGCGGCTGCGCTGCGGCTTCCAACCCGTCTTCCAGCCGTAGCGGCCTAGTGTCGGCAGCATGGCCAGCGCGCGGCCCATGCCGCACACCGACATCCTCGACGCGGCCAACCACGGTCAGGGCAACTCGGAGAGCCTGGTCACGGTCATCGTCGCGTTCGGCGCGAACCTGCTCATCGCGGTGGCCAAGTCGGTCGCCGCGGCCATCACCGGGTCGGCCTCGCTGGTGGCCGAGGCGGCGCACTCCTGGGCCGACGCCGGCAACGAGGTCTTCCTGCTCGTCGCCAACCGCCGCTCGGTCCGCCCGGCCGACCCGCAGCACCCGTTCGGCCACGGCCGGGAGGCCTACGTCTGGTCCCTGTTCGCGGCGCTGGGCCTGTTCGTGGCCGGCTCCGCCGTCTCGGTCACGCACGGAGTCCAGGAGCTGATCAACCCGGAGCCGGCCAGTGACTACCTGATCGGCTACCTGGTGCTGGCGGTGTCGTTCGTCCTCGAAGGGATCTCGTTCAGCCAGTCCATCCGGCAGGCCAAGCCCGAGGCCGCCTCGTTCGACCGCGACCTCATCGAGCACGTGATGGTGACCTCCGACCCCACCCTGCGGGCGGTCTTCTTCGAGGACGCGGCCGCGCTGACCGGCCTCGTGATCGCCGCCGCCGGGCTCGGCCTGCACGAGCTGACCGGGGCGCCGACGCCGGACGCGATCGGCTCGATCCTCGTCGGCGTCCTGCTCGGCGTGGTCGCGCTGGTGCTCATCAACCGCAACCGGCGGTTCCTGGTCGGCCAGGAGGCCGACCCCCGGGTGCGCGCCGCGGTGATCGACGAACTGCTCGAGCAGCCGGAGGTGGCGCGGGTGACGTACCTGCGGCTGGAGGTGGTCGGGCCGCGGCTGGTCTCCGTGGTCGGCGACGTGGACCTCACCGGCGACGACACCGAGTCGCACGTCGCCTACCGGCTGCGGGAGCTGGAGGCGCGGATCACCGCGTCCCCGGCGGTGGCCGGCACGGTGCTCAGCCTCTCCGCCCCGGACGAGCCGTCGATCGGCGTCTAGCGATCGGCTTCCGGGCGCGAAGCGCCAGGACGAGCGGCACCGGACGGCCGCCCTCGGCGAACCGCTCCAGCTCCAGGCCGGCCGCCATGACCATCTGCAGCAGCTCGGACAGCGGCCAGTGGCTGGCGCCGAGCTTGTCCCGGATGCCCTGGTCCGTGTACGACTCGGTGGTCCAGTGGCCGTCGGTGTACCCGGGGCGGATGAGCACGTTCGGCCGGTCCGACCAGTCGGCGAACCCGCCGCAGAAGCACGGGTGCACGCCGACGTGGGCGAGCACGCCGCCGGGCCGCAGCACCCTGGCCGCCTCCCGGAGCACCGCCGGATAGCCCGGCATGTCGGTGTGCACCATGATCGACGCCACCGCCGGGACGCAGGCGTCGGCGGCCGGCAGCCGCTCGGCGTCGGCCCGGGCGACCGGCAGCCGGCCCCGGCCGCGGCGCAGCATGCCGGCGGACAGGTCGACGCCGACCGGGGTCCAGCCCAGCCGGCGGATCCGGTCGGAGTGCGCGCCGGTGCCGCAGCCCACCTCGAGGCACGGACCGGAGCCGGCGCCGAGCACCTCCGGCACCACCCGGTCGTACTCCAGCAGGTCGGCCGGCTGCGCGGGCCGGAACGTGTCCTCGTACCAGTCCGCGATCGCATCGTACGGAGCCGTCATTCCTGCACCCTTCCACCGGCCCGCGGTGCCGGTGGACGGGTTACGCGCTCAGCGCAGACTTGTGTCGGCGTAGACCTCCATGGCCTCGGCCATGTACCGGGTCACCGCCTCGCCCCCGATCGTGCGCTGGAACCGCTCGTCGTCGAGATACATCCGGCCCAGGTTCCGGTACGCCTCGGCCGACGGCGTCCAGAACAGGCTGATCACCTCGTGGTGCAGGCCGATCAGCTCCTGCACCCGCGGGTCGGTCACCGGCACGCCCGCGGCCAGCAGCTCGGCCAGTCCACTGTGGACGCGACTGAACCCGGTCCTGGCCAGCTCGGCCTGCTCCGGCGTGAAGTTGCGGATCCGCTCGTACGAGGCGTCGACGGCCTCGTCGCCCCAGCGCTCGCGCGCCTCGGCCTCGTACGGGTTGTGCTCGAACCCTTCGAACATCTGCTCCGCGGTCATCTCCTCACCTCCCTCCAGGCTCTCGATCGTCGCGTCGACGGTGCGGACCAGCCGGGCGAGCCGGTCCCGCTCGCCGGCCAGCCGGTCCCGGTGCTCGCGCAGCACGCTCACCGGGTCGGCCTCCCGCTCCAGCGCCGCGCCGATGGGCTTCAGGCCCATGCCGAGCTCGCGCAGCAGCAGGATCCGCTGCAGCCGCAGCAGTTCCGACCGGCGGTAGTAGCGCCGGCCGTCGGCCGCGACCCAGGCCGGCGGGAGCAGCCCGATCGCGTCGTAGTGCCGCAGCGTCCGCGACGTCACGTCGGACATCCGCGCCACCTCGGCGATCGACCAGCTCCCGTCCTGCACGCCTCGACGGTAGAAGTTGACGCGGCGTCAACTGCAAGGGATTACGGCAGCAGCTCCGCGTACGCCGGCTTGATCACCTGGTTGATCATGGCCAGCCGCTCGTCGAACGGCAGGAACGAGGACTTCATCGCGTTCACGGTCAGCCACTGCAGCTCGGCCCAGCCGTACCCGAACGCGTCGACCAGCCCCTGCATCTCCGAGGACATCGAGCAGCCGCTCATCAGCCGGTTGTCGGTGTTGACCGTGACCCGGAACCGCAGCCGGGCCAGCAGCCCGATCGGGTGCTCGGCGATCGACTTGGCCGCACCGGTCTGCACGTTCGACGTCGGGCAGAGCTCCAGCGGAATCCGCTTGTCCCGGACGTACGCGGCAAGCCGGCCGAGCGTGATCTCGTCCTCGGCGCCGTCCTCCGGGACCGTGATGTCGTCGATGATCCGCACCCCGTGCCCGAGCCGGTCGGCGCCGCACCACTGGATCGCCTGCCAGATCGAGGGCAACCCGAACGCCTCGCCGGCGTGGATGGTGAAGTGCGCGTTCTCCCGCTGCAGGTATTCGAACGCGTCCAGGTGCCGGGTCGGCGGGTGGCCGGCCTCGGCCCCGGCGATGTCGAACCCGACCACGCCGACGTCCCGGAAGCGCACCGCCAGCTCGGCGATCTCCATCGAGCGGGCGTTGTGCCGCATCGCGGTGAGCAGCGCGCCGACCCTGATCCGGTATCCGTTCGCGAGCGCCCGCGCCGATCCCTCGGCGAACCCGGTCAGCACCGCGTCCACGACCTGGTCGAGGGTCAGGCCGTCCTCGACGTGCAGCTCGGGCGCGAACCGGACCTCGGCGTAGACGACCCCGTCCGCGGCCAGGTCCTCGGCGCACTCGGCGGCGACCCGGCGCAGCGCGGCCTCGGTCTGCATGACCCCGACCGTGTGCGCGAAGGTCTCCAGGTAGCGCTCCAGCGAGCCGGAGTCGGCGGCGTCCCGGAACCAGGCGCCCAGCTCGACCGCATCCGTCGTGGGCAGGTCCAGGTAGCCACTCTCGGCGGCGAGGTCGACGACGGTGGCTGGCCGCAGCCCGCCGTCTAGGTGGTCGTGGAGGAGCACCTTCGGTGCGCGGAGGAGGGCCTGGGTGCTGATCGGGGTCGCCATGACGAGACGATACTCAGCCTTCCCGGGGAATGGCGTGAACAGCCCGTGTCTCGTATGGTGTCCGGGCGAAAGGTACGAAGGGGACAGTTCGTATCTGGGGTAGGACAGTGACAGGACCGGGCTTCGGCGTGGTGCCGGAGAAGGTGCGGGAGGTCGGCCAGCAGGTCGTGCAGATCTCGCAGGACGTCGGCTCGATCGCGTCGTCCGGCGCGGCGACGATCCAGCTGGCCGGCTCGGGCAACGCGGGGTTCCTGGCGACGCCCGCGATGGCCGCGCTGACCGCGGCACACCTGGCGGCGCTGAAGAACCTCGGCGGTCAGCTCGCCCAGCACGGTCAGGACCTCGGCGGCAGCGCCCAGACCTACGACGCGGTCGACCGCGAGCAGAACGCGGCGATCACCGCGCACGTGCCGACCGACACGACGTGGGCGGCCCACTGATGCCGTCGTACGTGCAGCTGACCGCCTGCAACCCGCAGGCCTTCATCGAGGCGGGCCAGACCTACCAGCGGATGGCGGCCGGCTTCGGCCGGGTGCGGGCGGCGTTCCAGCAGGGCATGGCCGTGCTCGACGGCAACTGGCAGGGCGCGGCGAAGGACGTGGTCACCGGCCGCGGGCGGCACCTCGACGGCGGGCTGGTCGCCGGCGGGCAGGAGGCCGACTCGACCGGCCAGGTGCTGCTCACCCTCGGGCACGCGCTGGTGACCGCGCAGACCTCGCTGCGGGCGGCGGTCGCGACCGCCACCGCCGCCGACGCCGCCGCTGCCGGCAAGATCGGCGCGCTCGCGGCCGGCAGGCTCATCGCCACGTTCGGCTCCGGCGGCGGGAAGGCCGCGGCGATCGCGCAGGAGGTCGCGTCGATCCCGACCGGCGAGACGAAGGTCGCCAGCCCCGGTACGGCGGCGACCATCGCAGCCAGGGTCGCGTCCCGGGCCGACTTCGGTCGCCTGGGCCCGGTCGAGCGCGACGTCATCGACCGGGTCACCGCCCCGACCGGCATCATCGGCTCCGAGGGCCTGGCCGAATGGACCCGCCGGCAGAAGGACTAGGCTGGCCCGCCCTACGGCGGCGGGAGCAGGCCCTGGCCGATGGCCTTGGTGACGGCGGCGGTGCGGTCGGAGACGCCGAGCTTCTCGAAGATGCGCACCAGGTGCGTCTTCACGGTGGCCTCGCTGATGTGCAGCTCCCGGCCGATGTCGACGTTGGACAGTCCTCTCGCGACCTGCGCCAGCACCTCGAGCTCGCGCGGCGTCGGCGACTCGACCGCGGGCAGCCGCACCCGGGACACCAGCTTGCGGGCCACCGGCGGGGCCAGCACCGTCTCCCCGCGGGCGGCCGCCCGGACCGCCTCGGCCAGCTCCCGTCGTGGCGTGTCCTTGAGCAGGTATCCGGTGGCACCGGCCTCGACCGCGCGCAGGATGTCCGCATCGGTGTCGTACGTCGTGACGACGAGCACTCGCGCGTCGCCG
>DATBFW010000014.1:0-1563 GCA_036558285.1 Mycobacteriales bacterium
GATGTGCTTGGCGCTGGCGCAGCCGGCGATGTGCTGGATCGCGCCGCTGATGCCGCAGGCCAGGTAGAGCTCCGGGGTGATCTTGGTGCCGGTCTGGCCGACCTGCTGCTTGTGCGGGCGCCAGCCCTCGGAGGTGACCACCCGGGACACCCCGACCACGCCGCCGAGCAGTTCGGCCAGCTCTTCCAGCGGGGCGAAGCCGTCCGGGCCGCCCACGCCGCGGCCGCCGCCCACCACGACCCGCGCGGTAGCCAGCGACGCGCCGCCCGCGCCGGCCGGGGATTCGGCGGCCCGTACGACCAGGTCGGCCTCTGCCAGCTCCGGCTTGTGCACGTGCACCTGAAGCGAGGCAGGCACGGGGGGTCCGGGGGGTGTCCCCCCGGAAGGCGGCGTCGCGGAAACGGCGGCTACCGAGTCCGTGGCCACGGTGAACAGCGCGACCGGGGCCTCCATGACCGCGTCCTCGAGCAGCAGCCCGGCCCAGCGGTGCCGGACCAGCCGGTGTGTCTTACCCTCGTCCGGGGTGACCAGCGTGCAGTTGGCCGCCATCGGCAGCCCGGTGATCGCGCCGGCGTGCGCCAGCACCTCGTTGCCCCGGTCGGTCCCGGCGGCCAGCACGGCGGTCGCGCCGGTCTCCGCAGCCAGCCCGGTCAGCGTCCGCGCCCACGCCTGCGGGGCGTACCCGTCCAGAGACGACGGCTCGATCACGTACACGTCGGTAACGCCGTAGCCGGCCAGTGCATCGGCGGGCGCGGCAGCGGCGAAGACGACCGCGCCGACGTCGCCGAGCGACCGGGCCAGGGTCAGCGCCCGCAGCGAGGCGTCGGCGGGCTCGCCGCCGTCGAGTTCGACCAGGACCAGCACGCTCACGAGAGCACCCCCCATTCCTCCAGGACGCGGACCAGTGACGGGACCGCATCCACACCCTCACCCAGCACCTCGGCCTGGTGCTGGCCCGACTCGGGCACCCGGAGGGCCGATTTGCGCAGCCCTTCGGCCGCCCACTCGGGCGAAGACCGGTCGACCGCGGCGCGCTTGGCCCGCAGCCGCCCGGGCAGCGACGGGTAACGGGGCAGGTTGATGCCCTCCTTGACCGTGACCACGGCCGGCAGCGGCAGCGAGTACGCCTCCTCCACCCCGCGGTACTCCCGCCGGGCGACCACGGCGCCGTCAGATACGGACAGGTTCTTGATCCCGGTGGCGACCGGCCAGCCGAGCTCGTGCGCGAGCCTGACGCCGACCTGGTAGTCGCCGGTGTCGGCCGCCTCGTTGCCGAGCAGGACGAGATCGTAGCTACCGGCCCGGACCTCGGCGGCGATGGCGGCCGCGGTCGCGATCGGGCCGAACTCCCGGCCGTCCGTCTCCAGCAGCACCGCCCGGTGCGCGCCGAGCGCCAGCGCGCCGCGCAGCTGCTCGACCGCCGCCTCGGGACCGAGGGTCAGCACCGAGACCGAGCCGCCGTCCCGCTCGGTGATCTGCACCGCCTCCTCGACCGCGCATTCCTCGTGCGGGCTGATCGAGAACCCGGACGCCCGGGTGTCGACCTCCTGCCCGTCCGGGGTC
>DATBFW010000015.1:0-21418 GCA_036558285.1 Mycobacteriales bacterium
TCAGTCGAGCACCTCTGGTGGTCGCGTGCGAGACGCTTGCATGGCTCATCGCAGAAGAGCGTGTAGTCAGGGCCTGTCGGTTTGCGGGGTCGCCGGCACGGATTTCAGGCTCGCGCTGCACTCCTGTCCGAGCGCGACGAGACGTGCGCCGCGAAACGAGCTATGCACCGTCGTTGCCGTCGCGCAGGGAATAGATCATGCTCTGCAGGATCCGGAACGCCTCGGACCGCTCGGTCTCGGTCAGGCCGGCCAGCATTCTGACCTCGACGGACCGGACGGCTGCGCTCGCCTTCGCTAGGCTTCGTCGGCCGCGAGCCGTGAGCCGCGTCGGAAGCACTTTCCCGACGGGTGCCTCAGCGGGCCTGGTCACATAGCCGTCCCGTTCCAAGGCTTGGAGTAGCACGTTCATCGACTGCCGTGTCACGAACGCGCCCCGTGCGAGCTCCGAGTTCGACAAGCCCGGTCGTTGAGCCAGCAGCTCGAGGCAGGAGTAGTGCGTCACGCTCATCCCGAGCGGCCGCAGAACCTCCTCCATGGCTGCGCGGAGGGCGCTCGACGCTTGTTTCAGCAGGTAGCCCAGGGACGTCTCCAGGTCGACGCCGAGACCGTCTTGACTCATGTCAGCATCCTGACATAGAGTCGACCGTGTCAGCAACCTGACACGACGAGAGAAGGAGCATCATGCCCGCCACCGGCCCCGACTTCATCTCCCTCCAAGCGCGCGATCTCGACGCCTCGCAGGCGTTCTACGAGCAGTACCTCGGCCTCGTCCGCTCGCAGGCCGGACCTCCGCACGCCGTCGTCTTCGAGACGAAGCCGATCGCATTCGCACTCCGCGACGTCATCCCCGGCACCGATCTCGCATCCGTCGCTCAGCCCGGCATCGGTGCCGCGATCTGGCTCCACGCCACAGACGTCCAGGCCATTCACGATGCTCTCGTCGCCGACGGCCACACCATCGTCTCCGCACCGATCGACGGCCCCTTCGGTCGGACATTCACCTTCGCCGACCCCGACGGCTACCAGGTCACTCTCCACGACCGCGCCTGATACGCCATCCTAGGCACGCGCGTGACGCTACATTCTGCCCTGCTGATCTGACGACGTTCTGCCGGCTAGACAGCTAGACGACCTCGGCTTGGAAGTGTCACGGTGACCCGCCGCCCGCTGGTGCGCTGCGCGGCTGCCGGCGAACAGTCGCACACCGACCGGTCTTCCAATGGAGGGAGAGGAGCTGTTCCGCGACTTGGTCTGGCAGCAGCTGAGCTAGCTGCGGGACGACCATCCGCCGACGCCAATGGGGCCGAGATGGCGCGTCGGGTCGCGCGGACCTGATCGCGCTTCGTGACCTGGCCATCGACGTCCTCCGACTCGACCTGGAGCTGGTCGGCCTCACCCCGCCGCCCTCGACGACCGGTCCACGTCTCTGGACAGAGCTGCGTGAGGAACTTCGCGGGCTCAACATTCGCAGAGACCGCCGGCGCGAGCAGGAGGCCGACCGAGACTGACCGTCGCCGTGGGCGATACAGACGTCGGTCAGGCCACAGCCTGGTCGGCGGGTGCGGTGGTGCGCGGGTCGGCGGCTGGCCGGTGCAGGGCGATGCGGTGTGGGGTCGAGCTGGGGCTTCGTTTGGTTACGAAGGCACGGCGGGCGGCGGCGAACCCGTTCCGGTCGGCGAAGAGGTCCCGGCTCATCTCGGCGAGCTCCTCGGCGCGGTAGGCCTCCAGCGGTTTGCGCCGCTCATCCGACTCACGCTGCTGCCGCTTCCTGGACACGGCGGCCGAGTGGTCGTCGCGACCGGCCAGCCGGTGTGCGTACTCGGCGACGGCGGCGTCGAACGCCGCCGGGTCTCGGGGCAGCGCTGCGTCGGCGAGCCCGTAGGTGACCGCATCGGCCGCCCCGATCGGCAAGCAGTCGCTGGTCAGCCGCCCGGCCTGGTAGCGGCCGACCCGGCGGGGCAGCGTGTAGGTCCAGTACTCGGAGCCGAACAGCCCGATGCTCTGGTAGTGGGGGTTGAGTACGGTGCCCTGGCGGAGCAGGACGTGGTCTGCGCCGAGGGCGAGCATCACGCCGCCGGCACCGGCGTTGCCGGCGACCGCGGTGACGACGATCTGCCGGGTGGCGGTCAGGACCTGTCGGCAGACGTCGTCGATCGCGACGATGTTCCGCCACCCCTCGAGGGCTGGGTTCGGCGCCGCGTCGATGACGTTGAGGTGGATGCCGTTGGAGAAGGCGCCGGCGGACCGGCCGCCGTGGATCACCAGAACGCGGGTGTCCTGCTCGGCCGCGTGCCGCAGCGCGGCGCCAAGGCGGCGGCACTGTGCGGTCGACATGGCACCGTTGTAGAAGTCGACGTCGAGCACACCCACCTGTCCATCGCGCCGGTAGCTGATTTCCCGATACGGGTGCCCCGTGGCGGCGTTGACGGCTGCGGGCCAGTCCGGCACTCCGGCGAGCCGGTCGGCCAGCACCGTCGTCGCGGGCAGCTTGATGGTCGGCCCTGCGCCGGACGGCACGGCACGCAGGTGGCCGAGCCAGACCCCGCCGGAGCCGGCACGGACCAGCACCGCGCCGTGCCGCCTGGCCGCGATCGTGCCCGGCTCGCCCGCGGGTGGCTGCCCGGGATGCGCGTCGTAGGCATAGACCGGGAGCCCGCAGACGACGGTGAGCACCCCCGGTGAGCCGTCGGCGGCCCGGATCCGGCGCACGATGTGCTCGGGGGCGTCGGCCCAGTCGAATGCGCGGTCGGGCTGCCGCAGCGGCCGGCGGAGACGCCCCCAGACGTCCGGTCGGCCGTAGTCCAGCGGTGCGGGAACGAACGCCGGGTCGGCGGCCTTCCGCACGACCTCATGGATGAGCTCGATTGCGGTGTCGGCCACCGCTCCGTTGTAGAGGGCGCTCTTGGTAGGCGGCTCCGGCGGCAGCGGGAACGTGCGGGAAGCCCAAATGTCCCCGGCGTCCATGTCCTCAACGGCCTGCAAGGCGGTAACGCCCCAACAGGGTGCTGCTTCGGTTATCGCCCAGTCCAAAGCGGACGGGCCACGGTCGCCTGGCGGCCCTGGGTGGACGACGATCGTTCGCCGGTGCTGCCAGATCTCCGCCGGCACCCGGTCCTTCAGGAACGGGCAGATGATCAGGTCCGGGTCGGCGAGCTCGACCGCCTCACGCATCGCCTGCGGGCTCACCGACAGCTCCACGGTGACGTCATGACCGGCCCGGCGGAGCTCAAGCCATGCGCGCTGGGTCAGGCCGTTGAACGCCGACGCAAGCAGGAGGATCTTCATTGGTGCCATGGCGGTACGAGGGTCGGACGGCGACCCAGATACGGGTCGATCGAGCGCCGGCTCAGGTGTGGCCGAAGGTCGGCGAAAACGGCCCGATCGGGCACCCAGGACCGGCCGGGCCGACACGATCTACTCCTCACGGGCAACCTGCTGCCCCGCGCTGACGCCCGACCATGGCTTTGCGCGACCTTGGCACCCCTCTGTTGTCAACGGCGGCGCGAGCCCCTTGAAGTACGGCCTGGGCTTGCATCGGGGGGTAGCGTCGATGCTGACGGGCTCGGAAAGTGACTTGTCCGAAGCGCCGGTGTTGGGGTTCGAGCCGGCCACGCCGTTGGCCGTCTCGTGAACCAGACGTTGTCGTCTTCGGCGGGATGAGTGACCGCGAGCCGACTCACCCGGGCACCAGCAATTTTCGCTCGAACGACTGCCAGAACGGTGTCGATCGGGGCGCTTATACAACCCATCCTGCTCCAGCCCGAGCATCCGACTTTGCCGCGAGTCGCTCGTTCGCGGTGTCCCCGTGGGCCTGCGGGGCTCTCCTGTCACGGGCGGCAGCTTGGGGCGTCGGCGGCCAGGAACGTTCCCGCCGTCCGAGCGCCTCCCGCGGTCGAAGAACCTTGATGGACCGTATTCAGAAGTCGTTGCCCGACCAGATGATCCGGACGACTTCGACCTGGTCCTGGTCGTCGAGGACCAGCCAGATCACCAGGAGGCGGCCGTCGGCGATGACCGCCGTTCGTAGGTCGCTGTCCGGCGGCCGGTAGAGGTCGCCGGTACAGGGCTCGATCTCGAGTAGTCCGAGCAATTCGGCGAGGATCTTCTTGGTCTCGAGAGGTAGCGCGGCGGCGACGGCGCGCGCCTCATCGAGGGGTGAACGTCGAACATGCGTCTGGAGCGGCCTACAGCCCGAGGTCGCTGCGTACCTGGCGCCAGGGCGTGTTGGAGACCGGACGGCCCTCCCTGAGCGCAGCGACGGCCGCGAGCATCCGCTCGTGGGCCGCGCCGTCCTGGGAGGACGGCGATTCGCCACCAGCGCTCGACCAGTTCCCTGCACCGGGGTGAGGTCGAAGTCGGAGCTCGCGCGGTCCATGGCGTCGCGGTAGTCGCGCTCGAACTCCGCGCGACCCTGCCCGGTCAGCGCGGCCCTCACGCCAGCTGGTGTGCGCGCCGGCCAGCGCGGCTAACCCTGGTGGGCTTCAGCGGTCACGGAAGCAGAGTAGTCCCGGCATCAACGCCCGCAGGCGTAGAGGCCGGCTCGGCGGACCCATCCGACCGTCAGACATCGGAGCCGCCGGGTGGTCCCGGACCGGCACGGACCCGACTCGTTGTGGACATGACTGACAGCGAGACAGGTCGTGCTGTCGGACAGTCGAGGATCCATCGAGCACCGCCCTGGGAGGCGGTGCTCGAATCGTGAATAGCGGCCCGTTCTCACTGGTCAACGCCCGCCGGCGAGGAGCGCCCGTGAGGTTGATCTCCGTCGTGGGACGGGCTCGTCCCTCGACTCGCTCCATGGAACAGGCATTTCGGGCAGGAGTGACTGCTACGCAACGTCGTACGTGCTGGTCACAGGGTGTGCCCCCGGCAGGATTCGAACCTGCGCACCCGCCTCCGGAGGGCGGTGCTCTATCCCCTGAGCTACGGGGGCTCAGCGACCGGGAAAGGTTACCAGGGTGCCGGCCACGGACGGCCGCTCGGGCCGGTACGGTGACGGCGTGCCGGAGCGACAGCCTCGGGTGCTGGTCGTCGACGACGAGGCCGTCATCCGCCAGTTGATCGTGATCAACCTCGAGCTGGAGGGCTTCGAGGTGCACGAGGCGGTGGACGGGCTGGACGCGCTGGAGAAGGCGCGCGAGGTCGACCCGGACGTGGTGACGCTGGACGTGATGATGCCGGGACTCGACGGCATCACCACCGCCCGCCGGCTGCGGTCCGACCCGCTGACGAGCCGGGCCCGGATCGTGCTGATCAGCGCGCGGACCCGGCCGGCGGACCTGGAGCAGGGGGTCGAGGCGGGCGCCGACGAGTACGTGATCAAGCCGTTCGACCCGGACGACGTCGTCGATGCGGTCCGGCGGCTGGCGGACCAGGTCAGCTGAGCGGGCGCGCGCCGCGCTCCCGCAGCATCTGCTCCATCGTCACGACCTCGTTCTGCTGCGCGGTGGCGATCGCGCTCGCCATCGTCCGGACGTACGGCTCGGTGGCGTGGGCGGCGCCGTACTGCGCCATCGGCAGGCCGCCCTCGTGGTGCCGGATCATCAGCTGCAGGAAGTAGACGTCCATCGCCTTGCCGCGCAGCCCGCGCAGCTTGGCCAGCTCGGCCTGGGACGCCATGCCCGGCATCAGCTGGCCGGGCGGGATCGTGTGGTCCATCCAGGCCATCTGCGGGAGGTCGGACTGGCCGGTCTGCCCCCACGAGTCGAGCCAGCCGCGCATCTGGCCGATCTGGGCCAGCTGCCCGGTCTCGATGTCGAACGCGAGCAGCCGTACCGCCGGGTCGGTGCTGTTGTCCCGCACCACCTGGGCCATCTGCACGGCCTGGTCGTGGTGGGTGGCCATGTCCCGGGCGAACCCGGCGTCGACCGAGTCGACCGCGGGTGGCTGGTCGGTGCCGATGCCGGTCACGACCGTCAGCGCCGCACCGGCACCGAGCAGTGCGACGGCGCAGACCAAACCGAGCACGACGGGGAGCCATCGCGGCCGGCGGTAGTCGGAGTCGGCCTCAGCGGTGTCCGGGTGCTGCTCCAGAGTCGCCACGCGTCCAGTGTCCCCCTTCCGGGTCGGGCCGGCTCGGGACGAAGGTCACCCGCTCGCCGACGGCGCGGCCGCTCCGGACGGGTCCGGCGGCGACGGGTTGGCCTTGAAGTCGGGGTTGGTGCAGGTCGCACCGAACTCCGGGGTCACCGCCGAGTTGAGCCGCAGGTCGTTGATGAACCGGTCGACGCGGGAGTCGGTCGCGCTGTCCACGAACAGCTGGTGCCCCCAGGACTGGAGCGAGACGTCCGACTTGAGCCCCGGGTAGGGGCTGAGCGCCATGTAGCCGACGCCGGAGACCTTCTGCTTCAGCGCGTCGACCTGGTCGGCGGCCAGCCCCGGCTTGTACGTGATCCAGACGGCGCCGTGCTCCAGCATGTGCACCGCGTTCTCCTTGCGGAGCTCCGACGGGTACACGGTGCCGTTGCAGTCGGCCCAGGTCGGGTCGTGGTCGCCGCCGAACGGCGGGCTGTCGGGGTAGTTGACGACGCCCTGCACGTGGTTGCGGCTCGGGAAGTCCTTCAGCACGATGCCCGGGATCGCCTTCGCGTCCTCGGCCTTGGCCTCGGGGCTGTTCTGGTTGGACTTGTTGATCTTGAGCACCGCGTACCCGATGACGAGGCCGGCGAAGACGACCACGACCAGGGTGAGCGCGATCAGACCCCACGGCTTCGGCTTGCTGACCGTGATCGGTGGCGGTGGCTTGCGCCCGGACTTGCCGCCCGCCCCCGCCCGCGTCGGCGGCGTGCTCTTGCGGGGCGTGGTCTTCTTGTTGGCGGGCATCCCGGCGCTCTCGCTTGAAGGGTCAACGACAGGCCACATCGTACGGGGGCCGGCTTAGAGCACTGTGAGGTCGCCCGAGCGGCCTCAGTAGCATTGTGCGTGTGACACCCGAGGAGCTCGCCGCCGCGGTGCTGGCTGCCGTCCGCGCCGCGGTGGACGCCGGTGACCTGGCCGTATCCGTCCCGGACAGCGCGGTCGTGGAGCGCCCGAAGTCACGCGAGCACGGCGACTACGCCACCAACGTCGCACTCCGGCTGGCCAAGCCGGCCGGCCGGCCGCCGCGGGAGGTCGCCGAGCTGATCGCCGCCCGGCTGCGGCAGCACCCGGGCGTGGCCACCGTCGACGTCGCCGGCCCCGGGTTCCTCAACGTCACGCTGGCCAAGGACGCGCTGGCCGGGCTGGTCCGCACGATCCTCGAGGCCGGCCCGGCGTACGGGCGGGGCGAGGTCGACGCCGGCCGCAACCTCAACCTCGAATACGTCTCGGCCAACCCGACCGGCCCGCTGCACCTGGCGCACGCCCGGTGGGCCGCGACCGGCGACTCGCTGGCCCGGCTGCTGGCTGCGAGCGGCGCCGAGGTGACGCGGGAGTACTACTTCAACGACGCCGGTGCGCAGATCGACCGGTTCACCGCGTCGCTGGTGGCGGCCGCGACCGGGCAGCCGACCCCGGACAACGGCTACGAGGGCGACTACATCGAGCAGATCGCCTCCGCGGTGGTCGCCGCCAACCCCGGCGTGCTGGACCAGCCGGAGGAGAAGCGGAAGGAGGTCTTCCGCACCGAGGGCGTCGCCCTGATGCTCGAGTCGATCAAGCGGTCGCTGGCCGATTTCGGCGCCGAGTTCGACGTCTTCTTCTCCGAGACGACCCTGCACGCGAGCGGGGAGATCGAGGAGGCGGTCATCCGGCTGCGGGAGCAGGGTCACGTCTTCGAGGCCGACGGCGCGCTCTGGCTGCGGACGAGCGAGTTCGGCGACGACAAGGACCGGGTGCTGGTCCGGTCCGACGGCCGGCCGACCTACTTCGACGCCGACTGCGCCTACTACCTGGACAAGCGGCGGCGGGGGGCGGACCGGGCGATCGTGCTGCTCGGCGCCGACCACCACGGTTACGTCGGCCGGATGCGGGCGATCGCGTCCTGCTTCGGGGACGACCCGGGCCAGACCGTCGAAATCATCATCGGGCAGCTCGTCTCGCTGCACGGCGGGCGGATGAGCAAGCGGGCCGGCAACCTGGTCACGCTCGACGAGGCGATCGCGCTGATCGGCACCGACGCGCTGCGGTACGCGCTGGTCCGCTGGTCGATGGACTCGCCGATCGACATCGATGTCGAGCTGTGGGCGGCGCGGACCAACGACAACCCGGTCTTCTACGTGCAGTACGCGCACGCCCGGCTCGCCTCGCTCGGCCGCAACGCCCGCGAGCTCGGCATCGGCATGCCGCCGCCGGCCGAGATCGACTACGGGCTGCTCTCGCACGAGCGGGAGGGCGACCTGCTGCGGGCACTGGGCGAGTTCCCGCGGGTGGTCGCGGCCGCGGCCGAGCTGCGGGCGCCGCACCGGGTCGCCCGCTACCTGGAGGAGCTGGCCGGCACGTACCACCGGTTCTACGACGCCTGCCGGGTGCTGCCGAGCGAGCACGAGGACTCGCCCGGGCCTGATCTCGTGCACGCCCGGCTGGCGCTGTGCGAGGCGACCCGGATCGTGCTGGCGAACGGCCTCGGCCTCATCGGCGTCTCGGCCCCGGACCGGATGTGAGCGAGCGCGAGGGCTCGCAGCGCGAGCGGGGCTCGGGTCCCCGGCGGAGACGCGAAGCGTTTTCGTTGGGCCCAGCGACGAGGGCCGGGCGCCTGGCGCTCGCGCCCGGCGCCCTGTCCGAGATGCGGGCACAGTGAGGACGCACGAGGCCGGCGCCCTGCACGCCGACGTCACGGAGCCGCCGTCGGCGCTGCTGGTCCCGCCGGCCGACCCGGGGACGCTGGCCGCCTCGGTCTGGCCGGCGACCGCCACCCGGAACGAGTCCGGCGCGCTGATGCTCGGCGGGGTCGACGTCCGCGACCTGGCGACCGAGTTCGGCACCCCGGCTTACCTGCTCGACGAGGCCGACTTCCGGTCCCGCTGCCGCGACTTCGTGCAGGCGTTCGCCGGCGCCGACGTGCACTACGCGGCCAAGGCGTTCTGCAGCCTCGCCTCGCTGCGCTGGATCGTCGAGGAGGGGCTCGGGCTCGACGTCTGCTCGGGCGGCGAGCTGGCCGCGGCGCTGCGGGCGGAGGTGCCGCCGGACCGGATCGCCTTCCACGGCAACAACAAGTCAGTGGCCGAGCTGGAGCACGCGCTCGATGCCGGGGTCGGCCGGATCGTGGTCGACTCGTTCGCCGAGATCGCCCGGCTGGCCTGGCTGGCCGAGGAGCGTGACCAGCGCCAGCCGGTGCTCGTCCGGGCCACCGTGGGAGTCGAGGCGCACACCCACGAGTTCATCGCCACCGCGCACGAGGACCAGAAGTTCGGCTTCTCGGTGGCCGGCGGCGACGCGTTCGAGGCGTGCCGTCGGGTGCTCGACCATCCCTCGCTGGAACTGGTCGGCGTGCACTCGCACATCGGCTCGCAGATCTTCGACACCGCCGGCTTCGAGGTCTCGGCCCACCGGGCGGTCGCGCTGCTGGCCCAGCTGCGGGACGAGCTCGGCGCGACCCCGGCGTACCTGGACCTCGGCGGCGGGTTCGGCATCGCCTACACGGCCTCGGACACGCCGATGGACGTGCCGGCGCTGGCCGCGTCGATGCGGGCGATCGTGGCCCGGGAGTGTGTGGCGGCCGGGCTGGCCGAGCCGCGGCTCGCGGTGGAGCCGGGCCGGGCGATCGCCGGGCCGGCGTCGATCACCCTGTACGAGGTGGGCACGGTCAAGGACACCCCGCACCGCCGGTACGTCTCGGTGGACGGTGGGATGAGCGACAACATCCGTACCGCCCTGTACGACGCGCAGTACACCTGCGTGCTCGCGTCCAGGGTCAGCGAGGTGCCGTCGGTGCTGTGCCGGGTGGTCGGCAAGCACTGCGAGAGCGGCGACATCGTGGTCCGGGACACCTGGCTGCCGGCCGACCTGGTGCCCGGCGACCTGGTCGCGGTGGCGGCGACGGGGGCGTACTGCCGGTCGCTGGCGAGCAACTACAACCACCAGCCGCGCCCGCCTGTGGTCGCGGTCGGCGACGGCGCGGCCCGCGTCGTCGTACGGCGGGAGACCGTCGAGGACCTGCTGCGGCTGGACGTGCCCTGATGGCCAGGAAGATCAGGAAGATGAAGACCAGCACCTGGCTGATCGTGGTGCTCGGGGTGCTCGTGCTGCTGCTGGCGGCGACCGGTGAGGGCGGCGGTTCGATCGTGGCCACGCTGGTGGCCGGACTGGTCGTGGTCTGGCTGGTGTTCGGCGTGATCTTCCGGCGGCGCCGGTGAGGATCGCGCTGCTTGGCTGCGGCACCGTCGGGGCCGAGGTGGTCCGCCTGCTCGACGAGCAGGCCGCCGACCTCGCCGCCCGGATCGGCGCGCCGCTCGAGCTGGTCGGGATCGCGGTGCGCCGGCCGGCCCGGCACCCGGACGTGCCCGCCGACCTGCTCACCACCGACGCCGAGGCGCTGGTCGAGCGACCGGACGTGGACGTCGTGGTCGAGGTGATCGGCGGCATCGAGCCGGCCCGCACGCTGCTGCTGTCGGCGATGAAGACCGGCAAGTCGGTGGTCACCGCGAACAAGGCGCTGCTGGCCGAGGACGGCGCAACCCTGCACGCGACGGCCCGGGACTACGGCGTCGACCTTTATTACGAAGCGTCGGTGGCCGGCGCGATCCCGCTGCTGCGGCCGCTGCGCGAGTCGCTGGCCGGCGACCGGATCACCCGGGTGCTCGGGATCGTCAACGGCACCACCAACTTCGTGCTGTCCCAGATGGACGCGACCGGCACCGGGTTCGCCGAGGCGCTGGCCGAGGCGACCGCCCTCGGCTACGCGGAGGCCGACCCGACCTCGGACATCGACGGGTTCGACGCGGCGGCCAAGGCGGCGATCCTGGCGGGACTGGCGTTCCACACCAGGGTCACCGCAGCGGAGGTGCACCGGGAGGGCATCGCCGCGGTGACCGCGGCCGACGTGGCCTCGGCGAAGGCGATGGGCTGCACGGTCAAGCTGCTGGCGATCTGCGACCGGGACCTGTCCGACGGCTCGGTCGGGGTCCGCGTGCACCCGGCGATGATTCCCCGTACGCACCCGCTGGCCGGGGTCGGCGACGCGTTCAACGCCGTGTACGTCGAGGCGGACGCCGCGGGGCAGCTGATGTTCTACGGCCGCGGCGCCGGCGGGGCGCCGACCGCGTCCGCCGTGCTCGGCGACGTGGTGGCGGTGGCCCGCAACCGGCTGTCCGGCGGCCGCGGCGCCGGCGAGTCGGCGTACGCGGACCTGCGGGTGCGGTCGGTGGGGGAGAGCGCCACCCGCTACCACATCTCGCTCGACGTGCTCGACCGGCCGGGCGTGCTGGCGTCCGTCGCGCAGGCGTTCGCGGCGCATGAGGTGAGCATCTCGACCGTCCGCCAGGTCGGCCGCGGCGACGACGCGACGCTGGTGCTGGTCACCCACACCGCCCCGGACGCCGCGCTGGCCGCCACGGTCGAGGACCTCCGCGCGCTGCCCGCGGTCCGCGACGTGACCTCCGTGATGAGAGTCGAACAGGCTTAGGGCAGCGGCGGCCCCTGCGCCGCTACGCTTTCCGGGTGACGATCGAGGCGACCCGGTTCGCCGGCTGGCCCGGCGTGATCGAGGCATACCGGGACCGGCTGCCGGTGGCCGCCGGCGCCCGGGTGGTGACGCTGCTGGAGGGCGGCACGCCGCTGCTGCCGGCACCGACGCTGTCCGGTCGGACCGGCTGCGACGTCTGGCTCAAGGTCGAGGGGCTCAACCCGACCGGGTCGTTCAAGGACCGCGGGATGACCGTGGCGATCACCCAGGCGGTCGCCGCCGGGTCCAAGGCGGTCATCTGCGCGAGCACCGGCAACACCAGCGCGTCCGCTGCGGCGTACGCGGTGCGCGGCGGGCTGACCTGCGCCGTGCTGGTGCCGGCGGGCAAGATCGCGCTCGGCAAGCTGGCCCAGGCGCTGGTGCACGGGGCGCGGCTGCTGCAGGTCGACGGCGGCTTCGACGACTGCCTCACGGTCGCCCGCGAGCTGTCCGAGCGCTATCCGGTCACGCTGGTCAACTCGGTCAACCCGGACCGGATCGAGGGGCAGAAGACGGCCGCGTTCGAGGTGTGCGACTCGCTCGGCCGGGCGCCGGACGTGCACTGCCTGCCGGTCGGCAACGCCGGGAACATCACCGCCTACTGGAAGGGCTACACCGAGTACGACCGGGGGCGGCCGCGGATGTTCGGCTTCCAGGCCGCCGGCGCGGCGCCGATCGTGACCGGGGCGCCGGTGCCGCGGCCGACGACGATCGCCACCGCGATCCGGATCGGCAACCCGGCGTCCTGGCAGGCGGCGGTGGCCGCCCGGGACGCCTCGGGCGGGCGGATCGCGGCGGTGACCGACCGCGAGATCCTCGCCGCGTACCGGCTGCTGGCCCGGGCAGAGGGGGTGTTCGTCGAGCCGGCGTCCGCGGCCAGCGTGGCCGGCCTGCTCGCGGCCGGCCTCGAGCCGGGGCAGACCGTCGTCTGCACGGTCACCGGCAACGGCCTCAAGGACCCCGACTGGGCGATCTCCGGCGCGCCGGCCCCGGTCACCATCCCGGTCGACGCGACCGCGGCCGCGGAATCGCTCGACTTGATCGACAGATAGATTGCAGCAGTGGCGAGAGGGGTGGCGCGGGCGTCCCGGGTGGCGTTCCGGGCCGCCCCGGTGCGTGTACGGGTCCCCGCGACCAGCGCCAACCTCGGTCCCGGCTTCGACGCGCTCGGCCTCGCCCTGAGCCTGTACGACGACGTGGTGGTCCGGGTCTCCGACGAGGGACTGTTCGTCGACGTGGCCGGGGAGGGGGCGGACACCGTCCCGCGTACCCGCCGGCACCTGGTCGTGCGGGCCCTGCACGCCGGCTTCGACGCGCTCGGCGGCCAGCCGCGCGGCCTCGAGGTGGTGTGCGCGAACCGGATCCCGCACAGCCGCGGCCTCGGCTCGTCCGCGGCCGCGATCGTGGCCGGGCTCACCGCCGCCCGCGCGCTGGTGCTCGGCGGCGTCGACACGCTCGACGACGACACGCTGCTGGCGCTGGCGGCAGAGCTGGAGGGGCACCCGGACAACGTCGCGGCCTGCCTGCTCGGCGGGCTCACCCTGGCCTGGACGGCGGCCGACGGTCCGGCTCGCGCGGTGCGGCTGCCGGTCAGCCCGGCGCTGCGGCCGGTGGTGTTCGTGCCGACCACCAGCTCGTCGACGGCCAAGGCCCGCAAGCTGCTGCCGGAGACCGTGCCGCACGCCGACGCCGCCCGGAACGCGGCCCGGTCCGCGCTGCTCGTCCACGCGCTGGCCACCGACCCCGACCTGCTGCTGGTCGCCACCGAGGACCGGCTGCACCAGCCGTACCGGGCGCCGTCGCAGGTGAGGACGGCCGGGCTGATCGACGCGCTGCGGGCGGACGGCGTGCCGGCGGTGGTTTCCGGGGCCGGCCCGTCGGTGCTTGCCTTTGCCGGATCGGCCGACGACCTCAGCTCGTACGCGCCGCGGGGCTGGTCGGTTGAGGTGCTCGCGGTCGACGCGGCGGGCGCGGAGCTGCTCGGGTTGGCCGGGTGATGAGGCGGGGAACACGCTGGTGGGCGTTGTTGTTGCCCCTCCGGCGGCACAGCGTCTAGGCTTCGCATCACCAGCCGCCCGAGGGTGCGCTCTCGGCGGGGTCTCTGGTCCGTCGCACCGAAACATTGGTGCACTCCTGCACGAGGCCTCGCTGTCCCGTCTCACGGAGCGAGCAAGTCGCTCCACGGCGCTCCAGCGAGGCTGCCACACCGTCCGCCGCGAGGCGGACCGTTCACCGGCCGGAACGGCCGGTAGCTCGACCCCGGCCGTGGGTTGATCCCGGCCGACGAAGGGACACACACCGTGAGTGACACCACGGACTACCTGACCGAGGGCGTCGGGCGGACCCCTGAGTCCGACCAGGCCGCCGCTCCCGCCGAGACCCGCCCGCGCCGGCGTGCCGCCGGGCTGTCCGGCATGCTGCTGCCCGAGCTGCAGAACCTTGCCACCTCGCTCGGGATCACCGGCACCGGCCGCATGCGCAAGGGTGAGCTGGTAGCGGCCATCCAGGCCAAGCAGAGCGGCAACGGCGCTGGTCAGGGGTCTACGCCCGGGCAGGACCAGCTCCCGCTCGGTACGCCCGAGGCAACCGTATCCGCCGCGTCCGACGCCGGGCCGACCGGCTCCGACGCGGGGCCCGCGACCCGCACCCGGCAGCGCCGCAGTGCGAGCCGGCCCGCGGGCAGCCCGGCGAGCGCCGAGGCGCCGGCCGGAAGCTCCGTCAACTCCGACACGCCGGCAGCGGACGACTCCGGGCGGACCGACGGCGGCCCGAGCGCCGCGCTGGCGGCGATCAGCGCGACCGCGTCGACGACGGCGCCCACCCGGGAGCCGGACTCGGCGCGGGCCGACGGCGCGCCGTCCGACACCGCCGCGGCACCGGCGACCGACCGGCCGAGCCGGCGGGAGCGCGAGCGCGGCCCGCGCGACGGCCAGGGCCGCGACCGCACCGACGAACTCGGCGACCGGGACCGCACCGACGAGCGCGGTGGCCGGGACCGGAGCGCTGACGGCGACCGTCCGGCCGGTGACCGTCCGGCGGGTGACCGCCCGGCCGGCGACCGGCCCGAGGGCGACCGCGGCCCGCGCCGCGACCGCAACGACCGGGGCGACCGCAACGACCGGGGCGACCGGGGCGACCGGGGCGACCGGGGCGACCGCTCCGACCGCGGCGACCGTGGCGAGCGCGGCGACCGCTCGGACCGCGGCGAGCGCGGCGACCGCTCCGACCGCGGCGACCGTTCCGACCGCGGCGACCGGTCCGACCGGGGCGACCGGTCCGACCGGGGCGACCGGTCCGACCGGGGCGACCGGTCCGACCAGCGGGCGGCCAGCGGCGGCGACAACCGCGACAACCGCACCGAGCGGGGCGACCGCACCGACCGGGCTGACCGCGACAACCGCAACAACCGGGACGACGACGACGAGTTCGAGGGCCGCGGCAGCCGGCGGCGCGGCCGGTTCCGCGACCGCAACCGGCGCAACCGCTCCGGCGGCGGCGACCGCTTCGCCGACCAGGGCGAGCCGGTCATCTCCGAGGACGACGTGCTGCTGCCGGTGGCCGGCATCCTCGACATCCTCGACAACTACGCGTTCGTGCGTACGTCCGGCTACCTGACCGGCCCCAACGACGTGTACGTCTCGCTGGCGCAGGTGCGCCGGCACGGGCTGCGCCGCGGTGACGCGATCACCGGCGCGGTCCGCCAGCCGCGCGAGGGCGAGCGGCGGGACAAGTACAACGCGCTGGTCCGGCTGGACACGGTGAACGGGATGGACCCGGAGCAGGCGAAGACCCGCCCCGAGTTCATGAAGCTGACCCCGCTCTACCCGCAGGACCGGCTCCGGCTGGAGACCGAGCCGCACCTGCTCACCTCGCGGGTGATCGACCTCATCGTGCCGATCGGCAAGGGCCAGCGGGCGCTGATCGTCAGCCCGCCGAAGGCCGGCAAGACGATGATCCTGCAGGCCATCGCCAACGCGATCACCACCAACAACCCGGAGTGCCACCTCATGGTCGTCCTCGTGGACGAGCGGCCGGAGGAGGTCACCGACATGCAGCGCGCGGTGAAGGGCGAGGTGATCGCGAGCACGTTCGACCGGCCGCCGACGGACCACACCACGGTCGCGGAGCTGTCGATCGAGCGGGCGAAGCGGCTGGTCGAGCTCGGCCACGACGTGGTCGTGCTGCTCGACAACATCACCCGGCTCGGCCGGGCGTACAACCTGGCGGCGCCGGCGTCCGGCCGGATCCTGTCCGGTGGTGTCGACTCGACCGCCCTCTACCCGCCGAAGCGGTTCCTCGGCGCGGCCCGCAACATCGAGAACGGCGGCTCGCTGACGATCCTGGCGACCGCGCTCATCGAGACCGGGTCGACGATGGACACGGTGATCTTCGAGGAGTTCAAGGGCACCGGCAACGCCGAGCTCGTGCTCTCCCGCAAGATCGCGAACAAGCGGGTCTTCCCGGCGGTGGACGTGATCGCGTCCGGCACCCGCAAGGAGGAGATCCTGCTCGCGCCGGAGGAACTGGCGATCGTGCACAAGCTGCGGCGGGTGCTCAACGCGCTCGACCCGGAGCAGGCGATCGACCTGCTGCTGGATCGGTTGAAGCAGAGCCGGACCAACGTCGAGTTCCTCATGCAGATCGCCAAGTCCACGCCCGGACAAGATTAAGCCGGGGGCGGCCCCGTCACCCCGGGGCGTTGGCTCGTCTGCTCTGGCGGCACTCGACCGACGTCCTCCGACGAGCCCCGCCGAGGGCGGAGGACCCCATCCGGTCCACGACTCGCCGGTGCCGGTCGGTGACGGCCGGCACCGGCTGTGCCGGTCGCGGGAATGCCCAAGTCGGCGGGACTGTTTGAGGGTTCAGTGTGCCGGTCTGGCACACTGGTCACGACCTCGGCTCCGGTTCACGCACCAACGGGGGCAAGCCCCCGTTAACCCCAGGGTGCGACCCGGCGGCCACCAACGAGAGGACCCAGTTCGTGAAGCCCGGAATTCACCCTGACTACGTCGAGACGACGGTGACCTGCTCCTGCGGGAACACGTTCCAGACCCGCAGCACCGCGCCGAACGGCGTGATCCACGCCGACGTGTGCTCGCAGTGCCACCCGTTCTACACCGGCAAGCAGAAGATCCTCGACACCGGCGGCCGCGTCGCCCGGTTCGAGCAGCGGTACGGCAAGCGCGAGCGCGCCGGCAAGTAGCGTCACCCACGGCGCCCATCCCATCGCGGGGTGGGCGCCGTTCCCTTGTCAGGAGACCACATGACCACCCCGGAGAGCCTGCCCGCGCTGCTCGCCGAGCACGCCGAGCTGGAGCGCAAGCTCGCCGACCCGTACGTGCACGCCGACCAGGCGCTGGCCCGCCGGTACGGCCGCCGGTACGCGGAGCTGTCCCAGATCGCGGAGACCGCGCACCAGCTCGAAGCCACCCAGGGCGACCTGGCGACGGCCCGCGAGCTGGCGGGCGAGGACCCGTCGTTCGCCGCCGAGGCGACCGAGCTGGCGGACCGCGAGGGTGCGCTGCAGGACAAGCTGCGCGAGCTGCTGCTGCCGCGCGACCCCAACGACGGCAAGGACGTGATCCTGCAGGTCAAGGCCGGTGAGGGCGGCGAGGAGTCGGCGTTGTTCGCCGGCGACCTGCTGCGGATGTACCTGCGTTACGCCGAGCGGCAGGGCTGGAAGACCGAGATCCTCGACGCCGAGCAGTCCGACCTCGGCGGCTACAAGGACGTGACGGTGGCGGTCCGCGGCCGGTCCGACTCCGGCGTCTGGCGCAAGCTCAAGTACGAGGGCGGGGTGCACCGGGTGCAGCGGGTGCCGGCGACCGAGTCGCAGGGTCGCATCCACACCAGCGCCGCCGGCGTGCTCGTGCTGCCCGAGGCGGAGGAGGTCGACGTCCAGATCGACCCGGCCGACCTGCGCATCGACGTCTACCGCTCGTCCGGGCCCGGCGGCCAGAGCGTCAACACCACCGACTCCGCGGTCCGGATCACCCACGTCCCGACCGGCACGGTCGTGTCGATGCAGAACGAGAAGAGCCAGCTACAGAACCGGGAGGCCGGCCTGCGGGTGCTGCGCTCCCGGCTGCTCGCGCAGGCCCAGGAGGAGGCGGACAAGGAGGCGGCCGACGCCCGCCGCTCCCAGGTCCGTACGGTCGACCGCAGCGAGCGGGTCCGCACGTACAACTTCCCGGAGAACCGGATCTCCGACCACCGGGTGGGCTACAAGGCCTACAACCTCGACCAGGTGCTCGACGGCAACCTCGACGACGTGGTCGCGGCCCTGGAGAAGGCCGACACGGAAGCGTTGCTTGGTGCTGCCGGAGATTGAGGCGGCGGCGGCCAGGTTGGCCGCCGCCGGGGTGGCCAGCCCCCGGCACGACGCCGAGGAGCTGGCCGCGCACGTGCTCGGGCTGTCCCGGTCCCGGCTGGTGCTGCTGGACCGGCTGCCGGCCGGGGCTGCCGGCCGCTACGCCGAGCTCGTCGAGCAGCGGGCCGCCCGGGTGCCGCTGCAGCACCTGACCGGGGTGGCCGGGTTCCGCCGGCTCGACCTCGCCGTCGGCCCCGGCGTGTTCGTGCCGCGACCGGAGACCGAGGCGCTGGTCGACTGGGCGCTGGCCCGGCTGCGGCCAGGCGACCTGGTCGTCGACCTGTGCGCCGGGTCGGCCGCGATCGCGCTGGCCGTCGCCGACGAGGCGCCCGGCGTCACCGTGCACGCGGTCGAGCGGGAGGAGCAGGCGCTGGCCTGGGCGGCCCGCAACGTGGCGGCCACCGGCCTGCCGGCCACGCTGCACCGTGGCGACGTCGCCGATCCCGGCGTGCTCGCCGACCTGGACGGGACCGTCGATCTGGTGACCGCGAACCCGCCGTACATCCCGGTCGGGGCGCAGGTCGAGCGCGAGGTGGCCGAGCACGACCCGCCGGCCGCGCTCTGGGGCGGCGAAGACGGGTTGGTCGTCGTGCGCGCGGTCGAGCGGGCGGCGGCCCGGCTGCTCAAGCCCGGCGGGCTGGTCGCGGTCGAGCACGCGGACGTGCAGGGCGACGCGGTGCCGGCGGTGTTCCGGCACTGGGCCGAGGTGTGCGACCACCCCGACCTGGCCGGCCGGCCGCGCTTCACCACCGCGCGCCGGCCGGTAGGCGTGTCTCCCGGCCGCGCCGGCGACCGGGAGACCCCTACCTAGGCGGCGACCTTGCTGCCGGCCCGGCGCAGCCGCGGGCAGGGCTGGACGCCGAGCTCCGCCGCCAGCAGCGCCCTGGCCTGCTCGTATCGCCGCCGGGCCGTCTCCGGCCGGCCGGCCTCGGCGAGCAGCTCGACCAGCCGCGCCTGCACCATCTCCTCGTACGGGTCACACGACGCGTACGTCTCCAGGGGCCCGACGCCGAGCTCCGGCCGTCCGGTCGCCTCGGCCACGTCGGCCAGCTCCAGGCAGCGCCGCAGCACCAGCCGCTCGGTCCCGATCACCAGTGAGTCGGACCGGCCGAGCCGGACGACGTCGGCCAGCACCGGCCCGCGGTAGCGGGCGAGCGCGGCCGAAAGCCGCAGGCACCGGTCGGCCGCCGGCTCCTCGGCCGCGCCGTGCTCGCTGACCCGGTCGAGGTCGAGGTCGAACTCGTGCGCCAACCGGTAGCCGCAGCCCTCCCGGCGTACCTCGGCCGCGAGCCCGGCCTCGTCCAACCAGCTGCGCAGTCTCGTCACCGCGACATGCACCGACGCCGGCCGGGTGTGCCCGGCCCGGTCGTCCCACACCAACGAGATGAGCCGCTCCACCGACAGCGGCTCCCGGCCGGCCAACAGCAGCACGCCGAGCAGCCCTCGGACCACCTCTGCGCGCGGTGCCTCGTGCGCCCGGCCACCGACCTCAACGGACAGCGGTCCGAGCACCCCGACCCGTACGGATCCGGTCATGACTCTCCCCACCCGAGAAAATCCGTCGACAGTGGGACGCTCCGGAAGCCCGATAAGTTGGTGCCGGGGCCAGAAGTGCCCCTTAGGGCAACCGTTTCGAGACCTCGTCGTATCCTCGGACCTTCGGAACGCAGCGAGAGCCGGGAAATTGACTACACACAGCATCCGCGTGGGCGCGGAGTCACCAGCGCGCACGGCCGCCGTCGCGGCTGCGGTCGCCGGCCAGCTCCGGGCCGGCGACGTCGTCCTGCTGCACGGCGAGCTCGCCGCCGGCAAGACCACGTTCGTCGCGGGCGCGGCGGCGGCGCTCGGCTCCCCGGACCAGGTGACCAGCCCGACGTTCATGCTGGCCCAGTTCTACGCGGGTGGGCGGGTGCCGGTGCTGCACATCGACACGTACCGGCTGACCGGGTTGGCCGAGTTCCGCGACCTGGGGCTGGAGGAGCACCTGGCCGAGTCGGTGACGCTGGTCGAGTGGGGCGGGCTGGTCGAGGGCGAGCTGCCCGAGCACCTCGCCGTCACACTGACCGCCGACCCGGACGACGAGCAGCGGCGGACGATCACGATCACGGGGCACGGAGCCCGCTGGTCCGGGGTGCCGGAGGCGATCGAGAGCGCGCTGCTGGCCGAGGCCGCCTGATGCTCACGCTGGCTCTGGAGACCTCCACCGCCACCTTCGCCGCCGCGCTCGCCACCGACGCAGCGACCGACGTGCTGGCCAGCCGCGTGCTGGCCGGGGTGCCGCCGGCGCAGCGGGACCTGCCCGCGCTGGTCGGCGGGCTGCTGGCGGACGCCGGCCGGTCGTTCGCTGACGTCACCCGGATCGCGGTGGACGTCGGGCCGGGCAACCTCACCGCGGTCCGTACCGGCGTCGCGTACGGCAACGGCCTCGCGTTCGCCCTCGGCGCCGGCGTCGCCACCGCCAACTCGCTGGAGCTGATGGCCGCGCAGGCCGGCCCGGCGGTGCCGGTGCTCTGCCTGCGCAACGCCGGCGCCGGCCGGGCGTACGCGGGCTGGTTCGCCGCCGGCGCCGCCACCTACCGGCACGGGCCGCTGGCCCAGGTGCTGCGGCTGGTGAGCGGGCCCGAGGTCGCGGTGGCCGGCGACTTCCGCGGCCAGGTCGCCGACCTGCTGCCCGGCGTGCGGCCCGGCGTGCTGGTCAAGGACTCCGGGATCGCCGGCCCGGACGTACGGGTGCTGCGCTGGGTGACGGCCGGCCGCCCCACCGTCGACCCGACCCGGGAGCGCGCGGCGACACCGCTCACGGAGCAGTCCGCGCTGTTCGGAGGGACCGATGACTGACGCCGAGCGCGTGGTCGAGACGCTGCGCGGCGGCGGGATCGTGCTGCTGCCGACCGACACCGTGTACGGGCTGGCCGTGCATCCGGTGCACGGCGCCGACGCGCTGCCCCGGCTGTTCGCGATGAAGCGCCGGCCGCTGTCCCGCAACCTGCCGATCATGATCTCGTCCCCGGACCAGGCCGAGGAGTTGGGTGCCGACGTGACCGGGCCGGCCAAGCGGCTGCTGGCCGCGTTCTCGCCCGGGCCGCTCACGCTCGCGCTGGGCCTGGATCCGCGGACGGCGCCGGACTGGCTGGCCGGTCGGGACGAGGTCGCCGTGCGCATCCCGGACGATCCGCTGCTGCTCGAGGTGCTGCGCACGGTCGGGCCGCTGCTCGTCACCAGCGCCAACCTGCACGCCCAGGAGACGCCCGAGTCGATGCGGCAGGTGCTGGACCAGCTCGACGGCGAGCCCGACCTGGCGCTGGACGGCGGTGTGCGGGCGACCGTCCCGTCCACGCTGGTGAACTGCAACCTGCCGAGCCCTGCGGTCGAGCGGGTCGGCGCCGTCCCCGCCGACCAGATCGCGAAGGTGCTCGCATGAGCGAGCAGATCGAGCGCGGGGACCTGGTGCTCGGGATCGAGACGTCGTG
>DATBFW010000016.1:0-3824 GCA_036558285.1 Mycobacteriales bacterium
CCGGCGCTTGAGCTCGTCGGCGCTGCCGGTGGCGACCACCCGGCCGCCGTCCAGCACCGAGATCCGGTCGGCCAGCTGGTCGGCCTCCTCGAGATACTGCGTGGTGAGGAAGATCGTCACGCCGGACCCGACCAGCTCCCCGACCACGTCCCAGACAGCCTGCCGGCTGCGCGGGTCGAGCCCGGTCGTCGGCTCGTCCAGGAACAGCACCTCGGGCCGGCCGACCAGGCTCATCGCCAGGTCGACCTTGCGGCGCATGCCGCCGGAGAAGGTCTTCACCCGGCGCCGGGCGTCGGCGGTCAGGTCGAGCATGTCCAGCAGCTCGGCGGCGCGGCGGCGGCGCTCGGCCCGCCCCAGCCGCCGCAGCCGGCCGATCAGCAGCAGGTTCTCCTCGGCGGTCAGCTGGTCGTCGACCGCGGCGAACTGCCCGGTCAGGCTGATCGCCCGGCGGACCGCGTCCGGCTCGCCGACGACGTCCCGGCCGGCGACCCTGGCGGTGCCGCCGTCCGGCGGCTGCAGCGTGGCCAGGATCCGCACGGTCGTCGTCTTGCCGGCGCCGTTCGGGCCGAGCAGCGCGAACACCGAGCCGCGGGTGACGGTCAGGTCGACCCCGGCGAGCACCGTCGTCGGCCCGTACGCCTTGCGCAGGCCGATCGTCTCCACCGCTGGCTGGCTCACGGCAGAACCCCTTCCATCCAGTTCGTGTATGGCGTACACAAGTTAGAGTACGACATACACAGTCCTAGGATGTCAAGCGATGACCGACACCGGATCGCGGCTACCGGCCGCGGTCGAGCAGCTCTGGGGGCTGCGGGAGCCGACCCGCCGCGGCGGCCCCAAGCCGGCGCTGAGCCTCGACCGGATCGTGGCGGCGGCGGTCGGGCTGGCCGACGAGGGCGGGCTGGCCGCGCTGTCGATGAGCCGGCTGGCCGAGAAGCTCGGCTTCACCACCATGTCCGTCTACCGGTACGTGGCCAGCAAGGACGACCTGCTCGTGCTCGCGCTGGACGCGGCGATCGGCGAGCCGGCGGAGGTCGATCCCGCCGCGGCCTGGCGCGACCAGCTCGTCGCCTGGGCCCAGCAGCTGCAGGTCCGCTACCGCGCGCACCCGTGGATGACCGACGTGCCGATCAGTGGGCTGCCGGCCGGGCCCAACCAGATGCTGTGGTTCGAGTACGGCCTGCGGGCGCTGGCCGACACCACGCTGCAACCGGGGGAGCGGGCCAGCACGGTGCTGCTGCTGGCGACGTTCGTCCGGGCGCAGACGCAGCTGGTGCAGGACCTCACCCGGGCGGGCCGCGGCGCCGGCGGGGAACCGCCCGTCGACTGGCCCGAGGTGGTGCGGCAGGTCGCCGATCCCGCCCGGTTCCCGGCGGTCGCGGCGACGGTGGCCGCCGGGATCTTCGACGACGACCCGGACGAGTTCCCGGACGACGAGTTCGGCTTCGGGCTGCAGCGGATCCTCGACGGCGTCGAGGCGCTGCACCGGTCTAGGGTCTCGGCGTGAGGTTGACCAAGCTCCCGCACGCCTGTGTCCGGTTCGAGCAGGGCGGGGCGGTGCTCGTGCTCGACCCGGGCGGCTTCTCCGACCCGGCCGGCGCGCTGCGCGGCGCCGACGCGGTGCTCATCACCCACGAGCACCCCGACCACCTCGACGTCGAGGCGGTGCAGGCCGCGGGTGTGCCGGTGTTCGCGCACCCGGAGGTGCTGGCCAAGCTGCCCGGCGTGGCCGCCACCCCGCTGCAGCCGGGCGACTCGGTGCAGGCGGCCGGGTTCCCGGTCCGCGTGTTCGGCGGCCGGCACGCGCACATCCACGAGGACGTGCCCGACCTGCCCAACAACGCCTACCTGATCGGCGACCGGGTCTACTACCCCGGCGACTCGTTCTCGTTGCCGGGCGTGTCGGTGGACGTCGTGTTCGTGCCGATCGGCGGCCCGTGGATGAAGATCGCCGAGGCGATCGACTTCGTCCGCGCGGTGCGGCCGAACCGGGCCCACCCGACGCACGACGCGGTGCTGTCGGCGGCCGGGCAGCAGTTCAGCGACAACTGGGTGGCCCAGCGCGGCAACGCCGACTACTCGCGGCTGGAGATCGGCTCCCCGATCGAGATCTGAGCCGGGGGGTGCCCTGGCGGCCCCGGCCGACTCGGCAGGCCTGGCAGCGCGAACCTGCCGTCCGGGAGCGGGTCGACCAGGCCGTCGGCGACCAGTCCGTCCAGCGCCCTGGCCCGCTGCGCGTCGAGTGACCAGACCGCGTCCAGCGCCGCCGCCGGCACCGGCCCGTCGGCGGCCCGCAGCACGTCCAGCAGCAGCCCGCGCACCTGCCGGTCGGTGCCGGCGAACCGCTGCGGCCGCTTCACCGGCCCCTCGTACGGCGGGCTGCCGGCGGCCCGCCACGCGCAGGACGCGACCACCGGGCAGTCCGCGCACCGCGGCGTGCGGGCCGTGCAGACCAGCGCGCCCAGCTCCATCGAGGCGACCCCGAACCGCGCCGCGCGCGCCGGGTCGGCCGGCAGCAGCGCCGTCACCGCCGCCAGGTCGCGCGCCGTCGACGGCGGGCCGGCGTCGCCGTGGCCGAGCACCGCCCGGGCGACCACCCGGCGTACGTTCGTGTCGACCACCGGGTGGCGCCGGCCGTAGGCGAACGACGCGACCGCACGGGCGGTGTAGGCACCGACTCCGGGCAGCGCCAGCAGGTCGTCCAGCTCGGCCGGCACGTCGCCGCCGTGCCGGTCCACGATCGCCTGCGCCGCCTCGTGCAGCCGCAGCGCCCGGCGCGGGTAGCCGAGCTTCCCCCACATCCGGACCGCCTCGCCCGACGGCGCCGCCGCGCAGTCGGCCGGCGTCGGCCACCGCGCCAGCCACGCCTCGTACGCGGGCAGCACCCGGGTCACCGGCGTCTGCTGCAGCATGATCTCGCTGACCAGCACCGCCCAGGCCGGCACGCCGGCCCGGCGCCACGGCAGGTCGCGGGCGGCCGTGGCGTACCAGTCCAGGACCGTGTCGGCGAACCCGCGCACCCCGGCAGGGTAGCGGGCGCCGGTGGGCAGGGCGCCCGGCGCGGCTCCCCGGCGATACGGATCATCGCGGCTACGGTGGTTTGCGTGCTGCACCCGGTGGGCCCACTGCCGGCGTCGGTCTACTGGCGGCGCCGAGCGGTGGCGTTCGCCGCGGTGGTCGGGCTGCTGCTGCTGTTCTGGGCGGTCCTGCCCGGTGGCGGCGGCGGCGGGCCGCTCCGGGCCGCCGCGGTCGGCTCGCCGAGCCCGAGCGCGCCGGCGACCGGGTCGGACCCGGCTGACCCCTCGGTGGACCCGAGCGGGCTGACCGCGTCCCCGGCGACCGACGACCCCGGCCGGGCCGCGGACGACGGCGGCCCGGCCGGCGGCGGGTCGGCGACCGCACCGGCGGCGACCAGCCGGCAGCCCGCCCCGAAGCCCACCCCGGCCCCGAAGCCGTGCACCGACGCGGCGCTCCGGCTGGCCGTCTCCCCGGCCCAGCCGGCTTACCTGGTCGGGCAGGCGCCGGTGCTGCGACTGCAGGTGCGCAACGTCGCCGCGGTCGCCTGCACCCGCGACCTCGGCGCCGCGCTGCAGGAGGTGCTGCTCTACCACGGGCCCACGCGGGTGTGGTCCAGCAACGACTGCTATCCGGAAGGCTCGCGCGACCTTGAGCTGATGCGGCCCGGCGTGCTGCACACGTTCTCGGTCACCTGGTCCGGGCTCAGCTCGCACCCCGCCTGCGCCGGCACCCGCACCCGCGTCGGCGCCGGCTCGTACGCCCTCGTCGGCCGCCTCGGCTCCCTCACCAGCCCCCGCGCCCCCCTG
>DATBFW010000017.1:0-21815 GCA_036558285.1 Mycobacteriales bacterium
GTACCCGCCGTAGCCGTACCCGGTGGGAATCCGGATGCCGGTGTGTAGTCTGCTGATGCGCTCCGGCGCCGGTGTCCTTTTCCTGCCTTCGACCATCGCTTTCGTACGGTCTCGAAGAGACTGATCTACATCATTGTGTACGCAATCGGTGACGCTCCGAAGTATCCTCCCGATCCGATTGCAGGACTCCGTTCGCAAGCGAAATATTCGCCTTTCCCCGAATAGACGCGCGTGTATGCAAGGAGGTCCGGCGTGTCGGCGGTGCTCGACTACCTGCCCAAGGGCAACACTCTCAGTGACAAGGAGTGGCACCGTCGACACAGGCTCCTGCAGTGGGTGCTCGCCGCCCACCTGCCGGCCCTGTTCGTCTTCGGCATCGCCCGTGGCTTCTCGCCGAACGACGTCGCCGAGGCGCTGACCCTGCCGCTGGGCTGCCTGATCATCGGCCACCTCATGCGCTCCCGGCGGCTGGCCGCCTCATTCATAACGCTCGGGCTGGTCTACTGCTCGGCGGCGCTGGTCGGCTTCTCCAACGGCGCGATCGAGGCGCACTTCCACTTCTTCATCATCATCGGCTTCATCGCGCTCTATCAGGACTGGGTGCCGTTCCTGCTCAACATCGTGTTCACGGTGCTCAGCCACGGGATCGGTTCCAGCTTCGTGCCGGACCTGATGTTCAATCACGCCTCGGCCCAGCAACACCCGTGGCAGTGGTCGCTCATCCACGGTGCAGCCGTGCTTGCCGCCTCGGTCGGCGTGGTGCTGTTCTGGAAGAACACCGAGGACGAGCAGAACCGCTCGTTCGCGCTGACCAAGCAGCTGACCGACGCCGAGATCAGCCGCCGCCGGTTCACCTCCGAACTGCTGGTGAACCTGGCCCGGCGCAACCAGAACCTGCTCTACCGCCAGCTCGACCTGCTCAACGACCTCGAGGACAAGGAGCGCGACCCGGACGCGCTGGCCGACCTGTTCCGCCTCGACCACCTCGCCACCCGGATCCGCCGCAACGCGGAGAACCTGCTGGTGCTCTCCGGTGAGGAGTCGCCGCGCACCTGGCGGGAGCCGGTCGCGCTGGCCGACGTGATGCGGGCGGCCATCGCCGAGATCGAGGACCTCGACCGGGTCGACGAGTCGGTGGACGAGACGCTGTCGGTGTCCGGCCGGAGCGTCGCCGACCTCACTCACCTGTTCGCCGAGCTGCTGGAGAACGCGGTCCACTTCTCGCCGCCCGGGGTGACCGTGGTGGTTCGCAGCCGGCCGATGCCGTCCTCCGCCGGCACGCAGCTGGTGACGATCGAGGACTGGGGCGTCGGGATGACGCCGGCCGAGCTGGCCGACGCCAACGAGATCCTGCGCCGCCCGCGGGAGGTCGACCTGTCGGTCTCGCAGCGACTCGGGCTGCACGTGGTGGCCCGGCTCGCCCAGCGGTACGGGATCGCGGTCGAGCTGACCGGCACCCCCGGCGGCGGGGTGACCGCGGTCGCGACGCTGCCGCCGTCGGTCTTCGAGCGGTCGGCCGAGCTGGTCGGCGCGGCCGCGGGTCGCGCCGGCGGTGCGGACGCCGGCCGGCGACCGGGGCCCCAGGACGGGTTCACCCCGGGCTACGACCACGCCCCCGGCCCCGACGGGTACGCCGACGCGACCAGCACCGATTTCCGCCGTCCCACTCCCCTCCAGGAGCCGCACCCGAGCTCGCCGGAGGGCTTCGACCTGCGCGGCCGGAACGGCGGCGCGCCGGAGGTGCAGTTCGCCGGGATGCCGGTGATCGAGGCGCCGCGCCGGGCGCGCCCGGTGCCGCCGCTGCCGCCGGACCCGATCGACGGCGGGACCCTGCTGCCCCGCCGCGACCCCGGCGAGGCGATGGCCCGCGGCCGCTCGGCCAGCCCCGAGCCGGCCGACCCGGGTCCGGGCCGGACCGACCGGGCGCGCGCAGGCGACGACTGGGCCGAGGGCACGGAGGGCTTCCGGGCCACCGGCGGGGACGGCGCCGTCCAGCCCGGCCCTGAGTCCCCGCAGACGGGCAACGGGCACGTGGTCGACGGCAACGGGCACGTGGTCGACGGTGGCGCGGCCGCCGAGGACGGCTGGTCGAGCTGGTGGACCCGGTCCGCCCCGCCGGTCCGGGTCGAGCCGCAGCGGACCGAGTCGCCACCAGAGCCGGCCACCGCCTCCGCACCGGTGCCGGAACCCCGACCGCCGGCGGACGACGGTGGAACCCCGCAGCTGCGTCGCCGCGTACCGCAGGCGAACCTCGCCGCCGGGCTGCGCCGCGACGCCGGCGCCCAGCCGGACCACGACGAGGCCCCGGTGGTCCGCGACCCGCTGGCCGCCCGCAACGCGCTGTCCCGCTTCCAGGCGGCCCAGCGCGCGGCCCGGGACGAGGTCGACGGCGAGCGAGTCGAGGACGGCCCACGATGAGCTACCCGGTCGCCGCGGCGGCCGGCCGCCAGCTCGACTGGCTCGTCGACGACTTCGTCCGCCGGGTGCACGGCGTCCGGCACGGCCTGGTCGTCTCCGGCGACGGCCTTCGGCTGGCCGCCTCCGACGGGCTGAGCATCGGCCTGGCCGACCAGCTGTCCGCCGTCGCGTCCGGGCTGGTCAGCCTCACCCGCGGCGCCGCGCAGTGCTTCCGGGCGGATCCGGTGCGGCAGACGATCGTCGAGATGGCCGGCGGCTACCTGTTCGTCACCGCGATCGCCGACGGCTCGGCACTGGCCGTGTTCGCCGACGTGAACTGCGACATCGGGATGGTCGGCTACGAGATGACGATGCTGGTCAACCGGGTCGGGCAGCTGCTCACCCCGGCGGTACGGGGGTACGGCGCGCCATGACCGAACCCAGCGGCGGCCGGATCGTCCCCGCCTACCTGCTCACCCGCGGCCGCACCCGGTCCCAGGGCGCCGAGCTGCCGCTGGAGGCCCTGGCCACGGTCACGGACACGGGCCGGGACCGGTACGCGTCGCTGCCCCGGGAACGCCGGGACATCCTCGACCTCTGCGCCCGGCCGACCTCGGTGATGGAGGTGGCCGCGCACCTGCAGGTGCCGCTCGGCGTGGCTCGGGTGCTGGTCGGCGACCTCGCCGCCGGCGACTACCTGGTTGTGCACCTGCCCAGCCAGGCGGACGGGCCTCCGCCCGCCGAGATCCTGGAACGACTGCTGGAGGGACTCCGTGGGCGTTGAGCGGCGCGAGCCGCCCGTTCCCGTCAAGATCATCATCGCTGGGGGGTTCGGGGTCGGCAAGACGACCTTCGTGGGCGCGGTGTCGGAGATCCCTCCGCTGCGCACCGAGGCGCTGATGACCGAGCTGTCCCAGGGCGTCGACGACCTGACCCACGTCGCCGGCAAGACCACGACGACCGTGGCGATGGACTTCGGCCGGATCACCGTGGACGAGCAGCTCGTGCTCTACCTGTTCGGCACGCCGGGCCAGGACCGGTTCTGGTTCATGTGGGACGACCTGTCCCGCGGCGCGGTCGGCGCGGTCGTGCTGCTCGACCTGCGCCGGATCGACGACTGCTTCGCCGCCATCGACTATTTCGAGGACCGGCGGGTGCCGTTCGTCGTCGCGATCAACAACTTCCCGGGGTCGACCGCGTTCAGCGACGCGACGGTACGGGAGGCGCTGGCGTTGCGCCAGGACCAGCCGCTGCTGCGCACCGACGCGCGGGACCCGGGCGCCGCGCTGGGCACGCTCATCTCGCTGGTCGAGCACGCCCTCGCCCGGGTCACCGCCGCCTGACCGCTTCGGTCCACATCGGACAGACTGCGGGCTAGCGCACTCTGTCCACTCTGGACACGTCCCAGACCGGCTCGGGAGTTTCGACCACCGCACCGTCGTCGCGGAACACCAGGAAACGGTCGAAGGAGCGGGCGAACCAGCGGTCGTGGGTGACCGCCAGCACCGTCCCCTCGTACGCGGCCAGCGCCTGCTGCAGCGCCTCGGCGCTGATCAGGTCGAGGTTGTCGGTCGGCTCGTCGAGCAGCAGCATCGTCGTGCCGGACAACTCCAGCAACAGCACCTGCAGCCGCGCTTGCTGCCCGCCGGAGAGTACGTCGAAGCGCTCGTCGGCCTGCTCGTGCAGCCCGTACCGGCGCAGCGCGCCGATCGCCCGGCCTCTGTCCAAACCGGACCGTCGCCCGTCGCCACGCCAGAGGATGTCGACCAGCGTCCGGCCGGCGAGGTCGGGCCGCTCGTGCGTCTGCGCGAACAACCCCGGCAGCACCCGAGCGCCGAGCTTCCAGGCGCCGGTGTGCGCGACCGGCTCGCCGGCAAGCAGCCGCAGGAAGTGCGACTTGCCCGAGCCGTTGGAGCCGAGCACCGCGACCCGCTCGCCGAAGAACACCTCGAGGTCGAACGGCTGCATCAGCCCTGTCAGCTCGAGTCCGACGCAGGTCAACGCGCGCACCCCGGTCCGCCCGCCGCGCAGCCGCATCGCGACCTGCTGCTCGACGGGGCGCTCCGGCGGCGGCCCGGCCGCCTCGAACTTGGCCAGCCGGGTCTGCATCGCGCGGTATTTGGCGGCCATCGCCTCGCTGATCTTCGCCTGCTGCTGCAGGGTCTTGACCAGCTCCTTGAGCCGGTCGTGCTCCTCGTTCCAGCGCCGGTGCAGCTCGTCGAGCCGCTCCAGCCTGGCCTCCCGGGCCGCCGCGTAGGTCGCGAAGCCGCCGCCGTGCACCCAGGTCGAGTGCGCCTCGACGGTGACCACCCGGTCGGCCGTACGGGCCAGCAGCTCCCGGTCGTGGCTGACGAACAGCACCGTCCTCGGCGTCTCGGCCAGCCGCCGCTCCAGACAGCGCTTGCCCGGCACGTCGAGGTAGTTGTCCGGCTCGTCCAGCAGCAGCACCTCGTCCGGCCCGCGCAGCAGTGCCTCCAGCGCGAGCCGCTTCTGCTCGCCGCCGGACAGCGTGCGCACCATCCGGTGCTGGGCCCGGTCGAACGGGACACCGAGCGCGGCGACGGTGACCGTGTCCCAGCCGACCTCGGCGTCGTAGCCGCCGGCGTCGCCCCAGTGCGCCAGCGCCGCCGCGTACCGCAGCTGGTTCGGCTCGTCCTCGGTCTCGGCCAGCGCCCACTCGGCCGCCTCCAGCTCCTCGCCGGCCGCCTGCAGCGCCGCGGGGGCGAGCCCGAGCAGGAACTCGCGGACCGTGGTGGCGTCCCGCACCGAGCCGATGAACTGGCGCATCACGCCCAGGCCGCCGGAGCGGGCGACCGTGCCGGAGGTCGGCGTCAGGTCGCCGGCGACGACCCGCAGCAGCGTGGTCTTGCCGGCGCCGTTCGCCCCGACGAGAGCCGCCTTCGTGCCCTCGCCGACCCGGAAGCTGACGTCGTCCAGCAGCACCCGGCCGTCCGGGAGCAGCACGGACACGTGCGCGACGTCGACGTACCCCATGCCTGCCAGTGTCCGGCCGGCGTCACCCGGTTTTCCCGGCCCGGTCCGCCGCGCGGGCCAGGATCGCCCCGACGTTCGACTCGGCGAAGAAGTCGGCCGGCGAGTCGACGCCGGCGGCCATCCGGCAGAAGCCGTCCATCGCCTGCTGGTCGCCCGGCATGGCCCCGAGCAGGGTGGCCAGCTCCGGCGACGGCGGCTCCAGCGTCGCGATCTCGGTGGTGAACTCGTACATGGGCAGGACCGCCGCGTCCCGGACGTTCTGGTAGTCCTTCATCGCCACCTCGTACGGCCGCGCTCCGGTCAGCGCCTCGTGCAGCGCGCTCGCGCAGAGCTCGGCGTCCCGGAACGCGTCCTGCATGCCCATCGCGGTGACGAAGTCGCGGTTGTAGCCGGCGTCGCCGACCAGCGCCCAGCCCGGCCCGTACGGGGTGCGGAAGTAGTTGTGCACGAACGCGCCGGCGAACCGGCTCTCCCGCCGGGCGGCCCTGACCCGCTCCGCGAACGGCGGCGCCTGCTCGAGCATGGCGAGGAAGTTGCCTTCCACGTCGGCCCGGTTGGCCTCGAACTCCGCGTACGGCCAGCCGCCGACGAGCAGCGTCTGCCCGTCGTTCGTCGGCCAGGCCGCGAACGCCCGGTCCTCCCGGACGTACGTCTCGTACCGGCCGGACATCGGCAGCCCGCTCCAGTAGGCGTAGTAGCCGGCCAGCAGCGGCGGCTTCTCGTGGTACTGCTCCGGCCCGACCGAGCGGGCGACGGTGGAGTGCCGCCCGTCGGCACCGACGACCACCCCGGCCCGCTCGACGCCGCCGGGACCCCGGATGCCGGTGACCCGGCCGTCCTCGACGAGCACCTCGTGCACGGCGAAGCCCTGCCGCACCTCGGCGCCCGCGGCGGCGGCCGCGTCGACCAGCAGGACGTCCAGCACGGTCCGGCGCGGCCCGTACGCGACCCCGGGCCGGCCCTCGATCTGGACCGGACCGAAGTCGAAGACGTAGCTGTCGATCGGCGGGCAGCCGGTGGCCACCAGCTGGTCGAGCAGGCCCCAGCGGTCGAGGGCGGCGACGCCCGGCTGGTGGATGAGATGGGTGGAGACGGTGTCGCTCGGGAACGTGGCCCGGTCGACGAGCAGGACCCGGTGTCCCTGCCGGGCCAGCAGCATCGCGGTAGGTGCGCCGGCGCAGCGGGCGCCGACGACGATGACGTCGTAGTTCTCGCTCATGCGGCCAGGCTGCCGGCACCGCCCCGGCCGGCGCATCCGGGAGCTCCCCTAGTCAGGGGCTGATCTCCTGCCGGGCTGCCAGCGCGGCGGCCTCGGCCCGGTTGCGCAGGCCGAGCTTGGCCAGCAGGTTGCCGACGTGGGTCTCCACGGTCTTGCGGGTGATGAACAGCCGCTCGGCGATCTCCGGGTTCGACAGTCCGGCCCCGAGCAACCGCAGCACCTCGACCTCCCGCTTGGTCAGCGCGCCGACACCCTTGGGCCCGGTCCGGACCGCGGCGCCGAGCGTCCGCAGCAGGGCACCGGCCTCGTCCGCCTGCCGCGCCGCCTGCAACCGCTCGAAGTCGGCCAGCGCGGCCCTGGCCTCGGCGACGGCGATCTCGGGAGCGGAACCGGCGAGCAGCCGGGCCAGCTCCAGCCGGGTCTGCGCCACCTCGGCAGGCAGCAGGGCCGCGGCAAATGCGTGCCGGGCGTCCTCGAGGCAGGTCCGTGGGTCGCCACGGCCGGTCGCGACGCAGACCCGGCCGCGGGCCAGCGCCGCGGTGGCCCGCAGGTACGGCCCGCGGCGGGTGGCGGCCAGCGCGGCCAACCGGTCGGCGGTGCGGTCGGCGTCGGCCGGCCGACCCTCCGCCAGCTGCACCTCGACCAGCAGGGACAGCAGCGGTGCGACCGAGACCGACTCGCCGACCGCCGGCACCTCGTCGTCGGGGCGGGCGGTGGCCCGCTCCAGCAGGTCGGCGGCCAGTACGGTCTCGCCCCGGGCCAGGTGCAGCGCGGCCAGCGTGCGGACCGCGTCCGGGTGCTGGTCGAGGCCGCGCAGCAGCTCGGCCGCGGCCTCCAGCCGGCCCTGCCGGAGCCGCAGGTCGGCCAGCCGGATCACCGCGGCCTCCCGGCGGGCGGGCACGCCGCGGTCGAACTGCCGGGTCGCGGCCAGCAGCTCGGTCTCGGCCTCGACCCAGCGGCCGGCGGCGGTGAGGATGCCGCCGTAGTGCGCCCGGCAGAACGCGGCGACGACCGTGCTGCGCTCCATCCGGCCCGCGATGGCCCGCATCCACTGGTCCGCCCTGGCCACGTCGTTGACCAGCTCGCAGGCCCAGAAGAAGCCGCAGAACATCGAGTCGACGGCGGCCAGGTCGCTCATTTCGCCGGCGCAGGCCGCGGCCATCGCCTCGTCGAAGTGCACCAGGCCCTGCTCGACCCGGTCGGTGAGGATCATCAGCCCGCCGAGGTAGCCAAGCGCCTCGAACTCGACGTCCGGGTCGCGGCAGCGCCGACCGGTCGCGATCGCCTCGCGCAGCAAGGCCTCCCGGGCCGCGGCGTCCTGCTCGCCGAACGAGGTGAGGATCAGCAGCCAGCCCTGCTCCGGTCCGTCCGGCCCGGCGTCGGCGAGCTCGGTGCGGGCGCGCGCGAGCCAGCCGCTCTCCACCGCCCATTCGCCGAGCACGCCGCCGCTGATCCAGCCGAGCGTGCGGGCGATGCGGCCGGCGTCCCCCGGTCGCCCCGCCCGCCGGTACGCTGCGTAGGCCTGCTCGAACCGGGCCGCCGCCGCCTCGTACTCCCCGGCGAAGTAGAGCCCCTCGGCGGCATGCTCGAGGGCCTGTCCGACGTCCTCCGACCCGGTCACGCCCCCGATGGTGACACGGGCCTAGCCGTCCTCACATCCGAGCCCGTCGCCGTCGCGGTCGAGCCCGAACGGGTCGCTGCCGACCACCCGCACGGTGCCGTAGACGTAGTTTGGCCCGTTCCCGCTGCCGCTGGAGCAGTCGTAGTCGCCGATGCCGTCCTTCAGGCACTGGCCGACGTAGCTCGGGTCGCATGTGGACGGTGCCGGAGCCGGCTTCGGGGCCGGCGTGGGCGAGGGCTTCGGGGCCGGTTTCGGCGCAGGCCTCGGCTTCGGCTTGGGCTTGGGCAGCGGCACCACCGTCCTCGCCGACGGCGCTGCGGTGGTCGGCGCCACCGTCGGCGGGGCCGTGGTCGGCGCGGCCGTGGTCGACGCTGCCGCTGTCGACGGCGCCGCCGTCGTGCTGACGATGCCGGACTCGGCCGCCGACGGCTGCGCGGTGGACGCGTCGACCGGCGTGCACGCCGCCACGAACACCACCCCGGCCGCCGCCACCGCGATACGGACACCACTATTCGGCCGGATCCGCGCAGCGCGCGGCCCGGCGATGACTCGCCTCATGGAAGAACTGCCTTCGTGTCGATCCTCGCGGCCCTGGACCGGACCGCCGATCCCCCAACGGATCTGGCGGAACGGTACGAGTCTGCGTCGGTGCCCGCAGCCGAATCGACTAGGTCAGACGTATCAGTCGGTGCGGGTCGGGCCCTGCGCGGCGAGGCGCCGGCGCTGAGGCTCGACGACGTACTTGGGGTCCTCTGTGGACTGGATGCCCGCGTGCAGCAATCCCAGTCGCTGGAACAGCCCGCCGGCCAGCAGCGCGAGCCCGGACGCGGCGGCGGCGACCCTGGACCGGCGGCCGAGCACGGCAGCGCCGAGGCCGCCGGCAGCGGTCAGCGCGGTCGCCCGGCGCAGGTACGTGGCCGCCTGACCCTTGTGGAACGTCTCGCCGACCATCCCGAGCCGCTGCTCCAGCAGCCGGGACGCGGCCAGCTCGCCCGCGGCGCCGACCACGGCCAGCCGCCGGGCCGGCCCCGCCTCCCCCAGCGGCGCGACGATCATGCCGAGCCCGCCGGCGGAGGCGGCGGCGCTGGCGGTGAACACGAACGGCATCTGCGCGTGCCCGGAGTTCCACGCCGGCACCGCGGTCTGCGCCAGCAGCACCGCCCCGTACGCGGCGATGCCCGGCGCCATCGCCGCCGCGGCCAGCCCGGCCGGCCGGCCGCTCCCGCTGACCAGGCGCCCCGGCAGCGTCCGCCGCCAGCGCTTCGGCACCACCTCGGACGCGGCGGCCAGCCCGATCGCCGGCCCGTAGCCGACCAGCAGCCAGGTGCCCATGCTCATCGGCGAGGTCGGCTTGGCCACGCGCAGCATGTGGTGGAACCGGTCCGGCCGGCCGAGGTCGGCGACCAGGAAGTATGCCCCGGCGCCGATCGCGGCCAGTCCGGTCAGCCGGGTGCCGCGGCGCAGCCCCGGCCGGCCGGTGAGGTCGGCGCCCGCGGCCAGCAGCGCGCACCCGCCGGACAGGCCGCCGGCGAAGAAGTAGTACGCGATCTTGTCTTCCCACGCCGGGGTCTTGAGGATCTGCCGCCCGTAGTACGAGCGGAACTCGGCCGGCGGCACCATCGACCCCTCCCGCGACCCGTCGTCACGGACCAGCGGACCGAGCCGGCCGCCGCCGGGGCCGCGCCGCTCGACCGCGTCGCCGCCGGCGGCCGCGCCGGGCAGGTAGTCGCCCTGGTCCTGCGCGTACGGGTGGGCCCGCCGGTCGCCCTTCCGGCGGGTCACCCGCGACCGCCGAACACCGCCGAGGCCACGGTGACCAGCGCCGCCGCCGCCATCCCGGCGAACGTCCACATGCGACGGATGTCGCGTGCCGGCACCACCGGGTCGGGCGGGAAGCCGTACACCTCCGGCTCGTCGAGCAGCAGGAAGAACGCGCCGTTGCCGCCGACACCGTCGTCCGGGTCGGCGCCGTAGAGCCTGGCCTCGGTGACGCCCTGCTCGTGCAGCTGCTCGACCCTGTCCGCGGCCCGCTCGCGCAGCTCGTCGAGGTCGCCGAACTGGATCGACTTGGTCGGGCAGGCGTGCGCGCAGGCCGGCTCCAACCCGTCCTTGAGCCGGTCGTAGCACAGCGTGCACTTCCAGGCCCGGCCGTCGCCCTCGCGCCGCTGGATCACCCCGTACGGGCAGCCGGACACGCAGTAGCCGCAGCCGTTGCAGATGTCCGGTTGCACGACCACGGTGCCGAACTCGGTCCGGAACAGCGCCCCGGTCGGGCACACGTCGAGGCAGCCGGCGTGCGTGCAGTGCTTGCACACGTCCGAGGACATCAGCCAGCGGAACTGCTCGCGACCCTCGGCGCCTGTCTCCGCGCCCGGGGGTCCCATCCCCGGCATCCCCAGCTCGACCGGCGCCGGCGGGGGCGCCGGCTGCTCGATGAACGCGACGTGCCGCCAGGTCGAGGCGCCCAGCGCGCCGGTGTTGTCATACGACAGGCCGAGCAGGTCGAACCCGTCGTCCGGCACGCCGTTCCACTGCTTGCAGGCCACCTCGCAGGCCTTACAGCCGATGCAGATCGAGGTGTCGGTGAAGAACCCCTTGCGCGGCGGGTGGTCGGCGGCGTAGCCGGAGTCGCCGGCCGGGTCCGCCTCCGGCCCGTAGACCCGATCGTGGTCAGCCACGGAACTCCTCCGGGTCGCGGGCGGTCTCCAGGTGCGGCTTGCCCGCGCCCGGACCGGTGGTGGTGATCGCGGTCCCGGTGGCCCGGGTGATCCCGGCCCGCTGCCGGTAGTCCGCCACCAGCGCCAGCAGGTCCTTCCCGTGCGGCCGGCGCCCGGGCCTGACGTCCACGGTGATCACCTTCGATTCCTGGATCAGCACGTTCGGGTCGAGCACGATGCCGAACAGGTCGTTGGCCGAGTCGCCGGTGACGATGCCGGTGTAGCCCCAGTGGTAGGGCACCCAGACCTGGTGCACGAGCCGGTCCTGCACCCGCAGCGGGCGCAGCCGCTCGGTCACCAGCACCCTGGCCTCGATCGCGCTGCGGCTGCTAACCAGCGTCGCCCAACCGAGATGGGTCAGCCCGACCTGCTCGGCCAGCTGCGGCGACACCTCGACGAACATCGCCGGCTGCAGCTCGGACAGGAACGGCAGGTTGCGGCTCATCCCGCCGGCGGTGTGGTGCTCGGTCAGCCGCGACGTGAACAGCACGTGCGGGAAGACGTCGGAGTGCGGCTCCGGCGGCGACGGGTTGGACGGGTTGTCATCGCGGCCGTAGACCTTGCGAGTCGGGTTGCCCTGCTGGCCGTACAGCGCGTTGCGGAACGGCGACTCGTGCGGCTCGTAGTGGGTCGGCATCGGCCCGTCCTGCAGCCCGTTCGGCACGAACAGCCAGCCCTTGCCGTCGGCCTGCATGATGAACGGGTCGTCCCCGCGCAGCGCCTCCGGTCCCGACGCCCCCTCCGGCGGCCGGTACGACGGCGGTTTGGTCCCCTCGAAGTCCGGCACGTCCCGGCCGACCCACGTGCCCTTGCCCTCGTCCCACCACACGTACTTCTTGCGCTCGGACCAGGGGTTGCCGTCCGGGTCGGCGGAGGCGCGGTTGTAGAGCACCCGCCGGTCCATCGGCCAGGCCCAGCCCCACTCCAGGTACGCCGGCTCCTGCTCGTCCCGGGACTTGCGCCGCGCCGGGCGGTTGACGCCCTTCGCGTACACCCCGCAGTAGATCCAGCAGCCGCACGAGGTGGAGCCGTCGGCCTTGAGCGCGGTGTAGCCGTCGAGCAGCCCGTCCGGGCCGTACCCGTTGATCGCCTTGAGCACCGACTCGGCCGACGGCTCGGCGTCCAGCCCGGAACCGCCGCTGGTCTCGTACGCCCAGTTGAGGTCCTGCACCGACCGGTCCCGCGGGTCCGTCGAGTCGGCCAGCCGTTCCTTGACCATCCGGCCGAGGTGGTAGGAGAACCACAGCTCGGAGCGCTGGTCGCCGGACGGCTCGACCGCCTTCTCCCGCCACTGCAACAGCCGCTGCGTGTTGGTGAAGGTGCCGTCCTTCTCCACGTGCGAGGCGGCCGGGAAGAAGAACACCTCGGTCCGGCAGTCGGCCGGGACGATCTCGCCGCTCTCCACCTCGGGCGAGTCCTTCCAGAACGTGGCGCTCTCGATCATGGCAAGGTCCCGGACCACCAGCCAGTCGAGGTTCGCCATGGCCAGCCGCTGCAGCCGGCCGTGCACCGAGCCGACCGCCGGGTTCTGCCCGAACAGGAAGTAGCCCTTCACCAGCCCGTCGATCATGTCCATCGTGGTCCGGTACGTGCCGTGGTCACCGGTGAGCCGGGGCAGGTGGTCGTAGCAGTAGTCGTTCTCGGACGTCGCGTTGTCCCCGAAGTACTCCTTCAGCAGCGAGATCGCGTACGCGTCGGCGTTGCGCCAGAAGCCCTTCTGGTTCTCCCCGCGCAGCGACGCGATCCAGGTGTCCAGGCTGCTGCACTTGGCCGCGGTCGGCATCGCCAGGTAGCCGGGCAGCAGGTTGAACAGCGTCGGCACGTCGGTGCAGCCCTGGATGCTGGCGTGCCCACGCATCGCCATGATCCCGCCGCCGGGCCGGCCCACATTGCCGAGCAGCAGCTGGATGATCGCCGCGGTCCGGATGAACTGCACGCCGACGGTGTGCTGGGTCCAGCCCACCGCGTACACGACCGCGGCGGTGCGGTCCCGCCCGGACGCGGCCGCCCAGGCGTCGGCGACCTCGAGGAACTGCTCCCGCGGGACGCCGCAGACCTCCTCGACGACCTCGGGCGTGTAGCGGGCGAAGTGCCGCTTGAGGATCTGGTAGACGCAGCGCGGGTGCTGCAGCGTCTCGTCCCGCGGCGGGTCGCCGTGCGACAGCGCCGGGCCGCCGCTCTCGTGCTGCAGTCCCGAGGCGACGTCCCGGGCCTGCTCGCTGGCCTCGTGGCCGCCGCGGTGCGGCTCCATCCCCTCGTAGTGCCAGCTCGCCGGGTCGTACACGGCCTTGTCCGGGTTGTAGCCGGAGAACAGCCCGTCGAGGTCCTCGGTGTCCTGGAAGTCCTCGCTGACGATGGTGGCCGCGTTGGTGTACGGCAGCACGTAGTCCCGGAAGTCGAGCTCGTTGCTGAGGATGTGGTTGACGATGCCGCCCAGGAACGCGACATCGCTACCGGTCCGCAGCGGGACGTAGGTGTCCGCGAGCGCGCTGGTCCTGGTGTAGCGCGGGTCGACGTGGATCACCCGCGCGCCGCGCAGCTTGGCCTCCATCACCCACTGGAACCCGACCGGATGGGCCTCGGCCATGTTCGAGCCCATGATGACGATGCAGTCGGACTCGGCCAGGTCTTCCTGCGTGTTGGTGGCGCCGCCGCGCCCGAACGAGGTCCCCAGACCGGGGACCGTGGAGGAGTGTCAAATACGGGCCTGGTTCTCGATCTGGATCGCGCCCAGCGCCGTGAACAGCTTCTTGATCAGGTAGTTCTCTTCGTTGTCCAGGGTGGCGCCGCCGAGGCCGGCGAACCCGAGCGTCCGGTTGACCACGTGGTCGTTGTGGTCGAGGTCCTGCCAGCCCTCCTGCCGGGCCTCGAGCATCCGGTCGACCACCATCTCCATCGCGGTGGCGAGGTCGAGCTCGGTCCACTCGGTCGCGTACGGGGCGCGGTAGCGGACCCTCTGCTCCCGCTGCGGCCCGGTCACCAGCTGGCCGGACGCGCTGCCCTTCGGGCAGAGCCGGCCCCGGCTGATCGGCGAGTCGGGGTCGCCCTCGATCTGGGTGACCTTGCCGCCCTCGACGTAGACCCGCTGGCCGCAACCGACCGCGCAGTACGGGCAGACGCTGCGGGCGACCTTGTCCGCGGTCTTCGTCCGCGGCTGGAGATGCGCGGAACGCTTGCTCTGCGCGGCGGCGCCGCGGCCGAGCGGATCGGAACCGGTGAGCTGACGGTAGACCGGCCAGCCCTCCAGAAACGTCCGCACGAGCACCGCCTTCCCCTCGCAGGCGAAGCCTAATCCTCGTCGAGCAGACCGGCTTCGTGCGCCAGGATTGCCGCCTGGGTCCGGTTGGTCAGCCCCAGCTTGGTGAGCATCCTCGACACGTAGGTCTTCACGGTCGCCTCGCTCATGTGCACGGCCTTCGCGGCCTCGGCGTTGGACAGCCCACGGCCGACCAGCACGAGCACCTCGCGCTCCCGCTCGGACAGCGGCGCCAGCCGGTCGAGGGCGGCGGACCGGCGGGAGTCCTCCCGGCCCCGGACGTACTCGGCCAGCAGCCGGCGGGTCACCGCCGGGGACAGCATCTCCGACCCGTCGGCGACCGCGCGGACGGCGGCGACGATCTGCCGCGGCGGGGTGTCCTTGAGCAGGAAGCCGGACGCGCCGGCAGCCATCGCGGCCACCACGTACTGGTCGGTGTGGAACGTGGTGAGCACGGCGATCTTCGGCGGGTCGGGCCTGGACAGGATCGTGCGGGTCGCGGCCAGCCCGTCCACCCGCGGCATCCGGACGTCCATCAGCACCACGTCCGGGCGCAGCTCGCCGGCCAGCGCGACCGCCTCGGCGCCGTCGCCGGCCTCGCCGACCACCTCGATGCCGCCGGCCTCCAGGACCGTACGCAGCCCGAACCGGACCAGCTCCTCGTCGTCCGCGAGCAGCACCCTGATCGCGCTCATCTCCCGCTCCTCGGACGGGTCCGGCCTCGTCCCTCGGTCGGATCAGCCCTCGTCGCTCCCCGCTCGCCCTGCGAGCTCTCGGGCTCACTCATCCCGGCAGCACCGCCTCCACCCGGAACCCGCCGTCGAGCCGGGGCTCGGCCCGCAGCGTGCCGCCCACCGTACGGACCCGCTCGCGCAGGCCGATCAGGCCGAGGCCGCCGCTGGGCAGCGCGGTCGGCGGCCGGGTGGCGGCCCGGTTGGTCACCGTGACCGCGAGCTCGGCCGCGCGCAGGTCGAGGGTGACGGTGACCGGGCCGCCCGGCGCGTGCTTGCCGGCGTTGGTCAGCGCCTCCTGCACCACCCGGTACGCGGTGCGCCCGACGGTCGGGTCAAGCTCCCGGGGCATGCCGCAGCGGGTCAGCGTGACCTCGAGGCCGGCGTCGCGGGAGTCGCCGACCAGCTCGTCGACGTCGCTCAGGCCGGGCTGCGGGGCCAGCGGCGCGTCCTCGTCCGGGTCCTCCTGGAGCAGGCCGAGCAGCTGGCGCAGCTCCTCCAGGGATCGGCGGCCGGCATCCTGCAGCTGGTCGGCGAGCCGGCGGACCCTGTCGGGGTTGTCGGCGGCCATGTCGATCGCGCCGGCCTGCAGCACCATGAGGCTGACCCGATGGCCGACCATGTCGTGCATCTCGCGCGTGATCCGGGCGCGCTCTGCCAGCACGGCCTCGCGCGCCCGCAACTGCTGCTCGGCCTCCGCGCGCTCCGCCCGGTCGCGCAGCGCGGTGAGCAACTCGGCACGGGTGCGTACCCACAGGCCGAGGACGGCGGGCAGCACCAGCAGCACGATCACGATGAGGACGTTGTTGAGCGCCTCGGTGCCGGACGTGAACTGCCACGGCTGCAGCGCGACCGCGGCCGCGAGGCCGAGCACGACCCAGCGGAGCCGGCCGGTCGGCCCGTAGCGGACGAAGGCGTACGCGCCGAACGGCAGGGCGGCCGACCCGTCGCCGGACTCCAGGCCGTGGACCACGGCGCCGGCGAGCAGCCAGATCGGGTACCTCCGGCGGGCCAGCGCGGCGACCGCGGTGAGCACGCCGGTCCCGATCAGGATCGCCGCCCTGGTGTCGCTGAACGGCGGGACCGGCACGGTCGCCTGGACGACCGCGGCCACGAGGAGGACGAGGGCGATCGCCCCGTCCAGTAGCCATGACCGCCTGCGCATGAGCAGAGCGTAGGTCCGCACCGGCTCTCAGCTCCGCCGCCGATCGGTGACAGCACTGTCCACTTTCGTTGACGAGGTGACGACTTCCGGACACTTCGGCGACCCCGGCCCCGGCGGCACGGTGATGGCACCCGATACCGAGGAGCTTTCGATGATCACCGTCACCGGCCTGACCAAGCGGTACGCCGACAGCACCGTCGTCGACGACGTGTCCTTCACCCTCGAGCCGGGCACCGTCACCGGTTTCCTCGGCCCGAACGGGGCCGGCAAGACCACGACGATGCGCATGATCACCGGCCTGGTGGCGCCGACCGCCGGAGCGGCCACGATCGGCGGCCGCCGGTGGGTCGACCTGCCCAACCCGGCCGCGGTCGCCGGAACCCTGCTCGACGCCGGCGCCGTGCACCCGGGCCGTACCGGCCGGACGCACCTGGCCATCCTGGCCGCGACGATCGGCGTGCCGACCCGCCGGGTGGACGAGCTGCTCGATCTGGTCGGCCTCGGCGACGCCGGGCGGCGCCGGATCGGCGGCTACTCGCTCGGCATGCGGCAGCGGCTCGGCATCGCCGCGGCGCTGCTCGCCGACCCGCCGGTGCTGATCCTCGACGAGCCGGCCAACGGGCTGGACCCCGAGGGCATCCGGTGGATGCGGCAGTTGCTGCGCGAGCGCGCCGACCGCGGCGGCACCGTGCTGCTGTCCAGCCACCTGCTCGGCGAGGTCGAGCACACGGTCGACCGGCTGGTCGTCATCGGCGGCGGCAAGGTCGTCGCCGACGCCCCGATCGGGACGCTGCTCGCCGCCGACGGCGTGCGGGTCCGCGCCACCGACCCGGCCGCGCTGGCCGAGGCGCTGCTGGCGGCCGGGCTGCCGGTCACCGCCGACGGGCCCGAGCTGACCGTCGCCGGCGCGACGGTCGAGCAGGTCGGCCGGATCGCCGCCGCCGGCGGCCACGTGCTCACCGACCTGCGCGCCGCCGACCGCGGCCTCGAGGACCTGTTCTTCCAGCTGACCGCCTGACCGCTCCGCTGCCTCGCCGCTTCGTCAGGTCGCCACTTCGCCGCATCGCCCGCTTCGCCCGCTTCGCCCGAGAGGAATCCTGAGATGACCGCCGTGATCGACCACCCCGCCTCCGTCCTGCCGTCCCGCCCGCTGTCCGACCGCCGGCCGCCGGCCGCCCGGCTGGTCGGCCTGGAGATCCGCAAGTCGCTGTCCACCCGGTCCGGGATCGCGCTCGCCGGCGCCGCCGCGGTGCTGCCCGCCGGCGCGGTGGCGCTGATGATGGCGCTGAACGACACGCCGCCGAACGCGGCGACCATGCTGGCCCTGCTCGGCACGCTGGTCTCGATGCTGCTGATCGCGGTGGGCGTGCTGTCGACCGCCGGCGAGTGGACGCACCGCACCGTGCAGACCACGTTCCTCGCGGTGCCGCGCCGCGGCCGCGTGCTGGCCGCCAAGTACGTCGGAGCCGCGCTGCTCGGCGCCGCCATCTCGGCCGTGGTGGTGGGTTCGACGTTCGCCGTCGCCGCCATCGGGGCCGACTTCTCCTGGACCGGGGCCGGCGCCGCCGCGGTGGCCACGGTGGCCGCGGGCGCCGCGCTGACCGTGGTGGGCGCCGGGATCGGGGCCGCGATCGGCAACGCGCCGGCCGCGCTGACCGGCACCTACCTGGTGCTGCTGGTCGGGATGACCGTGCTCAACGGGGCCAAGCCGACCTGGGGCAAGCACGTCGACCCGCTGGCCGCGATGTTCGACCTGGTCGAGCGCGACGCCACCGCCCGCCCGATCGCCGTGCTGGCCGGCTGGCTGGTGGTCAGCGCCATCGCGGGCATCGCCGTCACCCGCCGTCGCGAGATCTCCTGACCTCCGCGCTCAGCCCGAGCCGGCCTCCACCCCGGAGGCCGGCTCGCGGCGTCTGCGGGTCGCGGCGGCGCGGGCGGCCAGCTCGCCGTCGGGCGGGTAGCCGACCTCGACCAGGGTCAGGCCGTGCGCCGGGGCGACGGTCACCTCGCTGCTGCGGTCGGTACGGACGAGCTGCGCGGCCGGCCAGCCCGGCGGCCGGCGGCCGTCGCCGACCGCAAGCAGCGCGCCGACCAGGCTGCGCACCATCGAGTGGCAGAACGCGTCGGCCCGCACGGACGCGGTCAGCACACCGGCCGCGTCCCGCGCCCAGTCCAGCTGCTGCAGGGACCGGACGGTCGTCGCGCCCTCCCGGCGCCGGCAGAACGCGGCGAAGTCGTGCTCGCCGAGCAGCCGCCCCGAGGCCGCCTGCATGACCTCCCGTTCCAGCCGGCGCGGCCAGGTCAGCGTGTCGTACCGGCGCAGCGGGTCGGTGGCGGCCGGGTCATCGGCCACCCGGTACGCGTACCGCCGCCACAGCGCCGAGAACCGCGCGTCGAACCCGGCCGGCGCCGGCTGGACGGATCGGACCCGTACGTCCGGCGGCAGCAGCCGGGCCAGCCGCCGCACCAGCTCGGGCCCGTCGGCGGTGGTGGGCAGGTCGGCGTGCGCGACCTGGCCGGTGGCGTGCACGCCGGCGTCGGTCCGCCCGGCCACCGTCAGCGCCACCGGCGCCCGCAGCAGCCGGGCCAGCGCCTCCTCCAGCACGCCCTGCACGGTCCGCCGGCCGGGCTGCGCGGCCCAGCCGGAGAACCCGCCGCCGTCGTACGCGATCGCGAGCCGGACACGGGCGAGCCCGCCGTCCCCGGCGGGAACGGCGGGCTCGTCGTCGTACGGTGCGGGCACCTCAGGCCTTGCCGGCGGTGTCCTCGTCCTCGTCGGACGGCTCGGCGTCGAGCGCCTCGGCCAGCGAGCCGTCCTCGGCCCCGCCCCCGGCAGCCTCGTCCTCGGCCCCGTCCTCGTCCTCGGCCCCGTCCTCGTCCTCGGCCGTGTCCTCGGCCGTGTCCTCGGCCGTGTCCTCGGCCGTGTCCGCAGCGTCGGCGACCTCGGTGTCGGTGTCCGCCGCAACCTCGGCCTCGGCCGGAGCGGCCTCGTCTGCCGTCGCCGTCGACGCCTCGGCCGACTCGGCCTCGGCCGCCGCGGCAGCCCCGGCCGACCCGGCCGCGGCCCTGGTCCGCGCCCGGCGGGACTGGAACCGGGTGCCACGCGCCCGCTCCGCCTCGCCGACCGCCTCCTGGGCCACGGTCAGCCCCTCGACCAGCGAGATGACCGCCATCGGCGCGTTGTCGCCCTTGCGCGGGCCGGCCTTGACGATCCGGGTGTAGCCACCGGGCCGCTGCGAATACCGCGGTCCGATCTCGGCGAACAGCGCGTGGACGACGTCCTTGTTCCGCACCACCGTCATCACCTGGCGCCGCGCGTGCAGGTCGCCCTTCTTGGCGAAGGTGATCAGGCGCTCGGCCAGCGGGCGCAACCGCTTCGCCTTGGCCTCGGTGGTGGTGATCGAGCCGTGCTCGAACAGGGACGTCGCCAGGTTCGCCAGCATCAGTCGCTGGTGCGCCGGCCCGGCGCCGAGGCGGGGGCCCTTGGTGGGCTGAGGCATGACGGCTGTTCTCCCAGTCGAAAAGTGGCTGTCTAGAGCTGCTCGGTCTCGGCGTAGTCCGAGTCGCCGGCGTTGTCGTAGTCGTCGGTGCCGTAGGTGTCCACGACGTGCGACGGGTCGAACCCGGGTGGGCTGTCCTTGAGCGCCAGGCCCATCTGCGCGAGCTTCATCTTGACCTCGTCGATGGACTTGGCCCCGAAGTTGCGGATGTCGAGCAGGTCCGCCTCGCTGCGCGAGATCAGCTCGCCGACGGTGTGGATGCCCTCCCGCTTGAGGCAGTTGTACGAGCGGACCGTGAGCTCCATCTCCTCGATCGGCATCGAGAAGTTGGCCAGGTTCTCCTGCTCCTGCGGGGACGGGCCGACCTCGATGCCCTCGGCGTCGACGTTGAGCTCGCGGGCCAGCCCGAACAGCTCGACCAGCGTCTTGCCCGCGGACGCCATCGCGTCCCGGGGCAGGATCGACGGCTTGGTCTCGACGTCGACGATCAGCTTGTCGAAGTCGGTGCGCTGCTCGACGCGGGTGGCCTCCACCCGGTAGGTGACCTTGAGCACCGGCGAGTAGATCGAGTCCACCGGGACCCGGCCGATCTCCTGGCCGGGCTGCTTGTTCTGCGTCGCCGGGACGTAGCCGCGGCCGCGCTCGACCACCAGCTCGATCTCCAGGCGGCCCTTCTTGTTGATGGTCGCCAGGTGCAGGTCGGGGTTGTGCACGGTGACGCCGGCCGGCGGCGCGATGTCCGCGGCGGTGACCTCACCGGGGCCCTGCTTGCGCAGGTACATCGTCACCGGCTCGTCCGCGTCGGAGCTGACCACCAGCTCCTTGAGGTTGAGGATGAGGTCGGTGACGTCCTCCTTGACGCCCGGCACGGTGGTGAACTCGTGCAGGACGCCGTCGATGCGCAGCGACGTGACCGCCGCCCCCGGGATGGAGGACAGCAGCGTGCGGCGCAGCGAGTTGCCGAGCGTGTAGCCGAAACCCGGCTCCAGCGGCTCGATGGTGAACCGGGAGCGGTACTCGGAGATCTGCTCCTCGGTCAGGGTGGGGCGCTGAGTGATCAGCATGTGGTGCGTGTCCTTCCCGGCCGCCCGCCATATGACGGCCAGAACGGGAGTCCTACTTGCTGTAGAACTCGACGATGAGCTGCTCCTGGACCGGCGTGTCGATGACCTGCCGGGCCGGGAGGGAGTGCACGAGGATGCGCAGCCGGGACGAGATGACCTCGAGCCACGCCGGCACCGGCCGGGAGCCGGCCTGAGCCTGCGCGATCACGAACGGGGTCAGCTCGCGCGACTTCTCGCGCACCTCGATGATGTCGTTCGGGGACACCCGGTAGGACGGGATGTCCACCTTCTTGCCGTTGACCAGGAAGTGGCCGTGCCGGACCAGCTGCCGGGCGGCGTCCCGGGACGGGGCGAACCCGGCCCGGTAGACCACGTTGTCCAAACGCGACTCGAGGATCTGCAGCAGCACCTCGCCGGTGCGGCCGGTCTTGCGGTTGGCCTCGGCGTAGTAGCCGCGGAACTGCTTCTCCAGCACGCCGTACACGCGGCGGGCCTTCTGCTTCTCGCGCAGTTGCAGCAGATACTCCGAGTCCTTCGTGCGGCCGCGGCCGTGCTCACCCGGCGGGTACGGCCGGATCTCGATCGGGCACTTCGCGGACTCGCACTTGCTGCCCTTGAGGAACAGCTTCATCTTCTCCCGCCGGCAGCGGCGGCAGTCGGCACCAGTGTCACGGGCCATGGGTACGTAGTCTCCTAATTCCTCAGACCCGGCGACGCTTGGGCGGGCGGCAACCGTTGTGCGGCTGCGGGGTGACGTCCTGGATCTGACCGACCTCGAGGCCGGTCGCCTGCAGCGAGCGGATCGCGGTCTCCCGGCCAGCACCGGGGCCCTTGACGAAGATGTCGACCCGGCGCATGCCGTGCTCCTGCGCCTTGCGACCCGCGTTCTCGGCCGCGAGCTGCGCGGCGAACGGGGTCGACTTGCGGGAGCCCTTGAACCCGACGTGGCCCGAGGACGCCCAGGAGATCACGTTCCCCAGGGGATCGCAGATGGTCACGATCGTGTTGTTGAACGTGCTCTTGATGTAGGCGTGCCCGTGGGCGACGTTCTTCTTCTCCTTGCGCCGGACCTTCTTGACGCCGGCGGCCGTACGAGCCCTGGGAGGCATGTCTGGCGTCTCCTACTTCCGTCCGGCCTTCTTCTTGCCGGC
>DATBFW010000018.1:0-56894 GCA_036558285.1 Mycobacteriales bacterium
CGGTGTCCGGCGAGTGACCGCGGGGGCGGTTTGACCCGCCCTCCGGCCGGTCCGTACCCTGTCCTACTGGCCCACCGCGACGTGGACCCGATTTCGCGCGATCACACCCAAGGAGCAGTCGTCGATGTACGCCATCGTCAAGACGGGCGGCAAGCAGTACAAGGTCGCCGTCGGTGACGTCGTCGAGGTCGAGAAGATCGTCGGCGAGCCCGGCACGAGCGTCGACCTCCCGGCTCTGCTCCTGGTCGACGGCGAGGACGTCACCACCGACGCCGACGCGCTGGCCAAGGTCGCGGTGACCGGCGAGGTGGTCGCCCACACCAAGGGCCCCAAGATCAAGATCCACCATTTCCGGAACAAGACCGGCTACCACCGCCGGATGGGTCACCGTCAGCCGCTGACCCAGGTCAAGGTCACCGGCATCGAGAGCGGGAAGTAGAGATGGCACACAAGAAGGGCGCGTCCAGCTCCCGCAACGGCCGCGAGTCTGCCGCCCAGCGCCTTGGCGTCAAGCGGTACGGCGGCCAGCTGGTCAACGCCGGCGAGATCCTCGTCCGCCAGCGCGGCACCAAGTTCCACCCGGGCGACCTGGTCGGCCGCGGCGGCGACGACACGCTGTACGCGCTTGCTGACGGGCACGTGAAGTTCGGGCAGCGCCGCGGCCGCAAGGTCGTGAGCATCCTGCCGCCCAGTGAGGGCTGACAGCACCGATCGGTTTCGGAAGGCGGGCCCAGGCGTGGGCCCGCCTTTCGCATGGAAGGAGCAAGTCCCGTGGCCTCGTTCGTCGACCGCGTGGTTCTACACGCGGTCGCCGGCAACGGCGGGCACGGCGCTGCCTCCATCCACCGGGAGAAGTTCAAGCCGCTCGGTGGTCCGGATGGCGGGAACGGTGGCCACGGTGGCGACATCGTGCTCGTCGTCGACCCGGGCGTGCACACCCTGCTGGACTTCCACTTCCATCCGCATCAGCGCGCCGGTAACGGCAAGCAAGGGATGGGCAGCCTGCGCGCGGGGGCGGCCGGCGAGTCGCTGGAGCTGCGGGTGCCGGACGGCACGGTCGTGCAGACCGACGACGGCGCGGTGCTGGCCGACCTGACCGGCGCCGGCACCCGGTTCGTCGCCGCCCGCGGCGGCCGTGGCGGTCTCGGCAACCACGCGCTCGCATCGAAGCGCCGCAAGGCGCCCGGATTCGCGCTGCTCGGCGAGCCGGGGGAGACCCGCGACCTCGTACTCGAGCTGAAGAGCGTCGCCGACGTCGGCCTCGTCGGCTTCCCCAGCGCCGGCAAGTCCTCGCTGATCGCCGCGCTCTCCGCGGCCCGGCCGAAGATCGCCGACTACCCGTTCACCACCCTGCAGCCGAACCTGGGCGTGGTGCAGGCGGGCGGCACCACGTACACGGTGGCCGACGTTCCTGGGCTGATCCCAGGTGCGGCGCAGGGCAAGGGGCTGGGAATCGAGTTCCTCCGGCACATCGAGCGCTGCGCCGTGCTGCTGCACGTCATCGACTGCGCGACCGAGGAGCCAGGCCGTGACCCGGTCGCCGACATCGAGGCCCTCGAGCGCGAGCTCGACCAGTACGACACGGCGCTGGCCGACCGCCCGCGGCTGGTCGCGCTGAACAAGATCGACGTGCCGGACGCGCGGGTGCTGGCTGAGATCGTCCGGCCCGACCTGGCCGAGCGCGGCTGGCCGGTGTTCGAGATCAGCGCGGCCACCCGCGAAGGCCTGACCGAGCTGTCGTACGCGCTGGCCGCCGAGGTCGAGCGCCATCGCGCCAGCCTGCCGCCGCCGGAGCCGACCAGGATCGTGCTGCGCCCTGCCGGTGTGGACGACGGCGGGTTCGCCGTCGAGCGCGACCCGGACGACCCGGACGGGTTCGTGGTCCGCGGCGAGCGGCCGGAGCGCTGGGTGACGCAGACCGACTTCGCCAACGACGAGGCCGTCGGCTACCTGGCCGACCGGCTGGCCCGGCTCGGCGTCGAGGACGAGCTGGTCAAGGTCGGCGCGGTCGCCGGCGCCGCGGTCACGATCGGCGACGTCACGTTCGACTGGGAGCCGACGCTGGCCAACGCCGCGGAGGCAGGCGACGGCCCGCGCGGCACCGACGCGCGGGTGGAGACGCGGACCCGGGCCAGCGCGGCCGAGCGGCTGGTCGCGTACCGGACGCGGCACGCGGGCATCGATCCCGACGCGGCCGAGTCGCTGGAGGACGACGACGTACCACCGGAGGCGCCCGCGCGACATCGCCGCCCGGGCCGCGGCGGCCCGCGCCGGCGATGAGCGTCCGGGACGCGGTCCGCCGGGCGAACCGGCTCGTGGTCAAGGTCGGTTCCTCCTCGCTGACCACCGCCGCCGGCGGCATCGACCCGCATCGGCTCGACGCGCTGGTCGACGTGCTCAGCGCCCGCCGCGCCACCGGCACCCAGGTCGTGCTGGTCTCCTCCGGGGCGATCGCGGCCGGGCTGGCGCCGCTGACGCTGCCGTCCCGCCCGCGAGACCTGGCGACGCAGCAGGCGGCGGCGAGCGTGGGGCAGATGCTGCTGGTGGAGCGGTACGCGGCGTCGTTCGCGCGGTCGGGCCTGCTCGTCGGCCAGGTGCTGCTGACCGCCGACGACCTGGTCCGCCGCGCGCACTACCGCAACGCCAACCGCACGCTGGAGCGGTTGCTCTCGCTCGGCGTGGTGCCGGTGGTGAACGAGAACGACGCCGTCGCGACCGAGGAGATCAGGTTCGGCGACAACGACCGGCTGGCCGCGCTGGTCGCCCACCTCGTCGCCGCCGAGGCGCTGGTCCTTCTGTCCGATGTGGACGGTCTGTACGACGGTGACCCGCGCCGGCCGGGCGCCCGGCTGATCCCCGAGGTGGGTGCCGGCGACGACCTGGCCGGGGTGCGGATCAAGCCGTCCGGCGCGTCCGGCGTCGGCACCGGCGGGATGGCGAGCAAGCTCGACGCCGCCCGGATCGCCTCCGGCGCGGGCGTGCCGGTGCTGCTGGCGGCGGCGGAGCAGGTGGCCGCGGCGCTGGCCGGCGAGCCGGTGGGCACCGCGTTCCCGGCGACCGCGCGCCGTACGGCCTCCCGGCTGTTCTGGCTGCGGCATGCGACGACACCGCGCGGGCAGCTCGTTCTCGACGCCGGAGCGGTCGACGCGGTCGTCCGCCGGCGTACCTCGCTGCTGTCCGCGGGGGTCACCGGGGTGCGCGGCGAGTTCGGTGCCGGCGACCCGGTCGAGCTGCTCGGCCCGGACGGGGTGCCGGTCGCCCGCGGCCTGGTCGGGTACGACGCGGCGGAGCTGCCGGACCTGCTCGGCCGGTCCACCCGCGAGCTCGCCCCCGAGTACCGGCGCGAGGTCGTGCACCGGGACGATCTGGTCCTCCTGCGCGGTTAGCCCGCCACGCCGCCGTGACTGGTCGTACGCTGCGCGTACATAGTCATTCGGTGTCCTGGTGTCGGTTCTGTCTCCCTGCCAGAATTCCGAGGTCCAGAGCCCGTCGTTCCTGGGGGAATCCAGCCATGCCCGACGCATCCCAGTCGGTCCCGTTCGACGTCGCACTTCGTGGTTACGACCGCGACCAGGTGGACGCGCACCTCGCCTCGCTCGAGTCGGAGTTCTCCGGTGCGCTGAGCGAACGCGACCGGCTGGCCGAGCGGGTGAAGCAGCTGGAAGCCCGGGTCGAGCAGCTGCACCTGCACCCCGGCGACGAGAAGTCGGCGGAACAGCCCGCCTCCGCCCTGAACGGTTTCGGCGCACGGATCGAGAAGATCATGCGCGTCGCCGAGGACGAGGCGGGCGCGGTCCGGCAGGAGGCCAAGGAGGAGATCGACCGGGAGCGGGCGGAGGCGAAGAAGAAGATCGCGGCGCAGCAGGCTGCGGCCGAGAAGGACGCCGCCGCGCACAAGCAGAAGGTGCAGGCGGAGGCGATCGGGCTGCTGGACAAGGCGCGCCAGGAGGCGGCCCGGATGCGGGCGGACGCCGACACGCAGGCCGCCGCGACCCGCGAGGAAGCCAGCGGTCACCTGGAGTCGGTTCGGGCCCGGGCCGCGCAGGCGGCGGCGGACTTCGAGACCGCGCTGGCCAAGCGCCGGCAGAAGGCCGAGGCCGACCACATGGCCCGGACCACCGCGGCCGAGCGGGAGCTGGCCGAGACCGTGGCCCGCACCGACCAGCTGCGCGCCGAGGCCGAGAAGATGCGCGCGGACGCCGAGCGGCGCTCGCAGGAGATGCTCGCCGCCGCCCAGCGCGAGTCGTCCGAGCTGGTCGCCGAGGCGCGGGCACAGGCCGACCGCACCCGCCGGGAGAGCGAGCGCGAGCTGGCGTCGCTATCCAAGCGCCGCGACGCGATCACCGACCAGCTGCGCAACGTCCGCGAGATGCTCTCGACCCTGACCGGCGGCGCCGTCGCCAGCGAGCCCGAGCCCGCACCCGCGAAGGAGCCGGCCGCCGCCCAGGAGCCCGGCGACGCGCAGCCCCAGCGCAACGGCGACCGCTCCACCGCCCGCCGCTGACCCTCCCCACCCGATCCGCCCGAGGCAGCAACCTCGGTCTCAGCCGCCGGCGGTCGAGGCGGCTCTCCTGACTCCGCCGCAGCCGCGCTCGGCATTCCCAGCCTCGCCGCAGCCACGGAGCGCGGCTTCTTTCCGTCCCCGCCGGCACCTCGGTCAGCAGCCGCGGCCGGCCTATTCACGCCGTCGATTCGCAGCGTCCGCCGTCGTCCCCACTGAGGGGCATCGAACGGCCACCGCCGGCGATCGCGCAGGTTCGCGCCGGGCGCCGCCCATCATCGGCGGTAGCTCGCTGGGCTGGGCGGCTCAGGGGTGGCGGGCGGTGGTGTCGAGGTGGGTGAGGAGGTCGAGCAGGCGGCGCTGCTCGGCCGGCTCGAGCGTGCCGAACAGCTCCTCCGCGGTCTGCCGCCGCGCCTCGGCGAGCTCGTCGAGAGTGCCGCGGCCGGCGTCGGTGAGCGACACGAGCACCGAGCGCCGGTCGGCCGGATCCGTGTCGCGGCGGACCAGGCCCAGCTCTTCCAGTCCGTCCACCACACCGGTCGCGGACCGCGGAACGACCCGCAGCGTCGCGGCCAGCTCTGCCATCCGCAACGGGCCACCGGCCCGTTCCAACACCGACAGCGCCCGTCCCTGACCGGGCGTCAGCCCCAGCGGCGCGAGCCGATGCCGCGCCCCGTGCCGCAACCGCCGCGCGAGCTGCTGCACGGCGTCGGCGAGCTGGTCGGTCACCCCCTGCATGGGAACAGACTAGCCGATTGATGAGTTAGACTCACTGTGAGTTCGCCTCAGAAAACGTAGGAGACCCTATGCCCCCACTTCCCGACGTCCGTCCGGACGACCCCCACGTGGATCCCCGCCGGATCCTCCGCCTCTTCCGTCCCTACACCGGCCGCCTCGTTCTGGTCGGCCTGCTCATCGCCGCGTCCTCGCTGGTCGGCCTCGGTTCGCCGTTCCTGCTGCGCGGCATCATCGACAACGCACTGCCGCACAAGGACACCGGCCTGCTTGCCCTGCTCGCGCTCGGCATGATCGGCGTCGCCGTGGTCAGCACGGTCGTCGGCGTCTACCAGACGCTGCTGTCGACCACGATCGGCCAGCGGATCATGCGGGACCTGCGTGTCGCCGTGTACGCGCACCTGCAGCGGATGTCGCTTGCGTTCTTCACGAAGACCCGCACCGGTGAGGTGCAGTCGCGCATCGCGAACGACATCGGCGGCATGCAGGCGATCGTCACGAGCACGGCGACGTCGATCGTGTCGAACGTGACCGTCGTCGTCGCCAGCGCCGCCGCCATGCTCGCCATGGACGTGCGGCTCGCGCTGCTGAGTTTCGTCCTGCTGCCCGGCACGGTCTGGATCAACCGCCGGGTCGGCGCCATGCGCCGCCGGATCACCACCGAACGGCAGCGCCGGCTCGCCCTGATGACCTCGCAGGTGCAGGAGTCGCTGTCGGTCAGCGGCGTGCTGCTCGGCCGCAGCATGGGCCGCTCACCCGAGCTGACCGAGCGTTTCTCCGGCGACGCGAGCGGCCTGGCCGAGCTCGAGGTCCGGTCCCAGATGGCCGGCAAGTGGCAGCAGTCCACGATCTCGATCACGTTCGCCGCCGTTCCCGCCGTCACGTACTGGTTGGGTGGCCTGGCGCTGGCAGGTGGCTCGACCGTCTCGATCGGCACGCTGGTCGCGTTCACGACCCTGCAGGGCTCCCTGTTCAACCCGCTGAACGCGCTGCTGCGCACCGGGGTGCAGGTGCAGAGCTCGCTGGCGCTGTTCGCGCGCATCTTCGAATACCTCGACCTGCCGGTCGACATCGTCGAGAGCCCCTCGCCGGTCGCGCTGCCCGCGGTCCGCGGCGACGTGCGGTTCTCCGATGTCTCATTCGCCTACGAGCCGGGCGCTCCCACGCTCACCGACGTCTCGCTCGACGTGCCCGCCGGCTCGACGCTCGCCGTGGTCGGCGCGACCGGCTCCGGCAAGACCACGCTCGGCTATCTGCTCGCTCGCCTGTACGACGTCGACTCCGGCTCGATCACGATCGACGGCGTCGACGTGCGTGACCTGTCGCTGGCCACGCTGTCCTCGACGGTCGGCGTCGTGTCCCAGGATCCGTACCTGCTGCACGCGTCGATCGCCGAGAACCTTCGTTTCGCCCGGCCTGATGCGACCGACGACGAGCTGGTGCAGGCTGCCCGCGCGGCTCGCATCCACGATCTCATCGCGTCGTTGCCGGAGGGATACGACACCGTGGTCGGGGAGCGCGGATACCGGTTCTCCGGTGGCGAGAAGCAGCGGCTCGCGATCGCCCGCACCGTGTTGCGCAATCCGCCGGTGCTGGTGCTGGACGAGGCGACCAGCGCGCTGGACACCCGTACCGAGCGGTCGGTGCAGGCGGCGCTCGACGAGCTGTCCGCCGGCCGGACCACGGTCACCGTCGCGCACCGGTTGTCGACGGTGCGGTCCGCCGACCGGATCGCGATGCTGGACCGCGGCCGGGTGGTCGAGCTCGGCAGTCACGACGAGCTGCTCGCGCTGGGCGGGCGGTACGCCGAGCTGGTGGCGGCGGACGAGCAGGTGCCCGTCGCTGCCTAGCCGGTGCGGACCGCGTACACGACGATGTTGTCGCGGTATGACCTCTTGGCGTAGTCGAACGAGCCGCCGCAGGTGATCAGCCGCAGTGCACGGTCGGGTGTCGGGCCGTGCACTTTCTGCGTCGGGAACGCGTTCTTCGGGTAACGCTCGACGCCGGTCACCGTGAACGTGACCGTGACCCGGTCGGAGCGCGGCACGTAGACCTTGTCGCCGGGCTTGAGCTCCTTGAGCCGGAAGAAGACCGCGGGTCCGGCCTTCGAGTCGACGTGCGCCGCGATGACCGCGGGGCCGGGCTCGCCCGGCACGGGACCGGCCGCGTACCACCCGGTCTGGTCGAAGTCCGCCGGCGCCGCCAGCTCGCCCGTCGCCGGCAGGATCGCCAGCGGCACCAGGCTGGTCGCGTCGACACCGATGGCGGGGACCCGGACGCCGAGCGGTCTCGTGCCGGCCGCCGCCCTTGTGGTCGGCGCGGCCACCGGCGACTGGTTGCTCACCGGCCCCCACGATGCACCCGGCGGGCCGGTCGCCACTCCGGCAACCGCGGTCGGCCCTGCCGAAGGCCGCTCGGCAGGGTCACTCGGCGCACTGGAGGCGGCACCCGCGATCGGTGGCTCCCCGTCATCCCCGGTCCCGGCGGCTGCCCGCACCCCCACCAGGCTCGCTGCGAGCACCAGCACCACCCCGGCGCCGGCCAACAGGCCGGCACCGCGATCCCGCTGCCACCGGCCCCGACCCCGACCGACGTCCACGATCGCGGCGGTCTTGCCGCCCGTGACCGGTCGGCCCGCGGCGATCGGGTCGTCGGATCGGTCGGCCCGCTGCGTGGCGTCGGCGCACGGCGCGACGCCGGCGCCCGCGTGGATGCCGGCGTCCCCGTCCGTTGCGGGGCCGGTCGCCCGGCGCTCGTCGCGAGCGCCGGGCGAGGAGCTCTCGCTCACGCCGCGTGCAGCCCCGGGCTCCGCCGGGACCGGGCGAACGCGGTCGCCAGCAGCGCGATGCCCACGGCACCGACACCGACCGGCAACCACAGCGGCAGGTGCGGCCCGGCCGTACCCCCGCCGCCGGTCTCGATCGACCCGCTCGGGGTGACCGCCGCCGACACCGCGTCCGGATGGGTGGCGAGCGTCAGCCCACCGTCACCGGCGTCGAGCACGACGAGCGAGTAGACGTCCCCGGCGGAGAGATCGACGGCCGCGGTCGTCTCCATGTCGGGCTGCGACGTCGACGCGACCTGGAGCGTCCACTTCCCGGCCTGCACCTCCGAGTAGGACGTGGACTTCCCGAACGCGACGCCGTCGGTGACGGTCGGCCCGTCCTGCGCGGTCACCGACACGGTCTTGGCCCGCGCCGATCCGTTGATGACCCGCGTCCTGGACTTGCCGGAGGCCGGCAGCGTGAGGTCGTCGTCGAGCACGGTGAGTCCGAGCGCCGCGTACGGGCCGACACCGGCGACGGTGTAGGCCTTGCCGGCCGCGGCGTCCAGGTTGGTCGACAGCACCGGCGGGCTGGACGCGGGAGCGCCGGCCGGTCGCATGCTGACCGCGTACCGGTCGGGCTGGACCCGCTGGTACGGCGAGACGGCGCCGTAGCCGACGCCCTTGAGCAGGAACTTCCAGTCCGGGCGGGTGTACGAGGTCATGTACACGTCGACCTTCGGCGTGTCCGGCGAGAGATGGGCGAGCCGCACGTAGCTGGGCGACGCGACGGCCCCCGCGGGGCTGCCGGCGAAGACCAGCCCGGCGGCCGCGGCGACGAACGCCGCGACTCCGGCTAGCCCGAGCCGGCGCACCGCGCGTCGAGGTGAGCGGGTCACGGGATTCCTCCTGAAAGGGTGCGGAGATCGTGCGGGTCGTGCTGAGGGTCGGGTCAACGGGCCGCTCAGGGCGGCGACAGGTCGGCGCTGCCCAGCGCGTCGTACCGGATCAGCAGCACCGGACTGCCGTCGAGCTGGCTCAATCCGGCGGCGATCGGTCGGTACGGCGGCTGCTGGGCGCGCAGCCACTGGTCGAGTGTGGTGACGGCCGGCGTGCCGGCCCCGACGGCCTGGTCGTCGACAGCGGCGACGGCCATGAGCCGGCGCGGCGCGCCGGCGTCCTCGCCGGGAACGACCGGGAAATCGACTATCCGCACCGAGTGCTGGCCCGCCATCGCGGCCAGTACGTCCACGACCCTGGCGTCGACTTGGCCGGCGCTGATCAGGGTGGCCGCCCGGGGCGCGAGTTCCAGCTTCGGGTTGGCGGTGAGCGCCCGTCCGGCGGCAATCCGGTCGGCCCGCAGGCGCAGGTCGGTCGCGACCTCGTCGGGTGCGGTCACCACCCGGCGGATCATGATCGTGTCGGCGTCGTCTCCGAAGCTGGCCACCGGCGTCGATCTGGACAGGGCTTCACCGACCGGGTCGGAGGCGCCGATCAACGCCTCGTCGCGACCGACGACGTACCGAGCCTCGGTCCAGGGCCACTGGGCGTGGTCCGGGCCGATGCCTCCGGCTTCGGTGAGCTGCTCGGCCGGGTAGCCGGATCGGACCAGGCGGGCCCACATCATGTCGTCGACGAGCAGCTTGGGTCGGCTGGGCAGGTTGGCGAGGACCCAGGCTTGGGCGTTGCCGGCCGCGGTCTGCTCGGACCCGCCGGCCGGCTCGCGGGCCGCGTTCAGGGTCGGCATCCAGGCTACGACGACCGCGATCCCGACTCCGCCGGCGACGATCACGCGAGCCTGCGGCCACAGCTCGTGGCGGCGACCGAGCGCCGTGACCGCCGCCTCGGTCGCGGCTGGCAGCACAACGGCGCCGAGCGGCAGCGCGACGAGGACCAGCGAGCCGCGCACGTCCGGGGCGACCGCGGCGGCGGCCACCGTCGCCAACAGCGCGACTGCGAGCGGACGGAGCCAGCGAATGCGCAGCCCGGCGACGCCGGCGCCGATCGCCGCGACCGCAAGGGCCCAGTCCAGCGGGCCGAGGTCGGGTATCGCCCCCGCACCGCCGCCGGACAGCCGTCCCGCGACCGTCAGCCCGACCAGGCCGGCGTAGACCGCGAGGCCGCCGACGGCCGCTCCGAGCCGTGTGCCGCCATCGAACCGGCCGAGCGAGCCGGACCACACCAGCATCGCGAACAGCGGAACCAGCGCGAGCAGCACCAGCGGCGACGTCGCGACGGCCAGCGCAAGGTAGGCGGCGCAGGCGACCGCGGTGCCGGTGCGGCGAGCACCGCCACTGGCAAGGGCCAGCGCGATGCAGGCCCAAAGCACGCCCAGCTGGACCGGGTCGACCGTGCGGTGCAGGACCAGCGCGGCCGGTGTGAGCCCGTACAGGATCGGCACGGCGACCACCGCTGGCGCGGACAGCCGGAGCCGGCGCGCGGCCATGGTCAGTGCGACCGCGGACAGCACGGCCGCGATGCTCATGGCCTCCCGAGCCGCGGTGACCGCGGTGGCGGCGCGGCGCAGGGCCCCGGTGACGGTCTCGTAGCCGGCGACCTGCAGCCCAGCCAGGCCGCCGTCGTACCAGGCCAGCCGGCCGGCGCCGTAGCCGAACCGGTTGATCGCGAACACCCGGGCGGCGAACGCGTTGGACTCGGCCGAGACGGCCGGTCGGGCCGAGAGCGCGGACAGCAGCAGCCAGGCCGTCGCGAGGATGGCGAAAGCCGCGAGCAGCAGCACCGCGGCGGAGGCCAGGCGCCCTCCGACGCGCCGGCCGCCGCTGCGGACCGGCACCGTCGGCGGCCGCGTAGGCACGCCGCGCAGCCCGACATCCATCGGGTCCCCCCAATCGCACACCCGAGGCTCGCGCTCTTACCCAGGGTGTATTCGCAATACACCCACGTGGTGGTTCGGTGCTGCAACCGAAACAACAAAACTCAGTGTGACCGGAACCATACCTATGGGAGCCAATTGCACACGTAGCGTGATCGGTATTCAGCTGCAGGCGCGCAGCCGCACTCCGCGGTCGGAGCTTCGAACCACCGCTGCCTGGCCGCTCCGGCTTGCGACGAAGCGGGTGAGGTCCCGCATCAGCTGTTCCCGCGACTCGGTGTCGGCCAGCACGATGTTGACGTACGTGCAGAGTCCGTCGCCGGTCCGGAAGGTCCCGTAGCTGTCGCCCAGCCACCGCCCTGCCGCGCCCGCGTTGGTCGCTCGCCGGCCGCCCGTGATCAGCGCCGCCAGCCCGAACTCGCCGAGCGTCCCGGTATCCACCCGCTGCCCCTCGCCCGGCGGCGGCCGCACTCCCAGCGGCTCCACCCCGTCCTGGTACGCCTTCGGATCGAGGACCTGCGCGGTCGAGCTCGGCGGCCGTCGGAATGCCGCGTCCACTGCCCGGTTGCCGCCCCGCTCCGCCAGCGCCGTCACGAAGTCGCGCCCGACCGTCGTCGGGAACGCCGCCGCCAGTTGACCGTACGACGCCGGGCTGGCAGCGGGACCGCCCCGCGCCGCGCTCTGGTCGCCCGCGGGAAGCGAGGCGAGGTAGGCCAGCTCGATCCGGGTGGCGTCGCCCTCGACCAGCGCCGCCAGCGCCCGCGTCCGATCCGCGTCGCCGGCCGCCTGGCGTCGCAGCGTGGCGATATCGGCGTTCTGGTCCTGCAACGCCAGCGTCATCGCGTGGACCAGCGCGACCCGCGCGGCTACGTCGACCGGCCGGCCCTGCCGCAGGTAGACCACGCGTTGGCGATGGCTGTACGCGGCAGCTGGCGGGGTCGACTGCGGGGCGCCGGTGAGGCCCAGCGCCCGCTCGGTGAGCGCACGACCGCCCGTAGCCACTGCCGCCGACTCGACCGCTGCCCTCGCGACCGTCGCTGCATCCGCGACGCGCACCACCGGCGGTCGGCGGAACCGCAACCCGCGTGCCTGCTCCACGTACCCGGCCAGCACCGGGACGGCCGCCGCCACCGGATCGGTCGTGCCCGCGTCGTACGCCGACCGTCCTGGCGGCACCGGCTTCCCGCCGGCCAGCACCAGCAACCCGGCGATCGCCAGCAGCACGACACCGATCACGATCGCGAGCCGCCACCTTTCCCGCTGCAGCAGCGCAGCTGCGCGCTCGCGCTCGGCCCGCAGCGACACCACCGCCGCACCGTACTAATGTCGGCTGCCCCGCCGCATTTGTCCGATCCGTTCGCGTCCGAGTGTTCACACCGGGCGATGTCGCCGCGGTCTGTTCCGGTGGGGGACGATGGGTGTCGTGCAGACGCCACTGTTCGGCTCCGCCGCCGAGGTCGGCGAGCGGCTCTCCGGGGTCGGCTACCTGGCCGACGCGGCCACCGCGACGACCGTCTTCCTCGCTGACCGCCTCGGCAAGCCGCTGCTGGTCGAGGGTCCGGCCGGCGTGGGCAAGACCGAGCTCGCGAAGGCGGTCGCCGCGGTCACCGGCTCGGGTCTGGTCCGGCTGCAGTGCTACGAGGGCATCGACGAGGCTAGGGCGCTGTACGAGTGGGACTACCGCAAGCAGCTGCTTCGCCTGCAGGTCGACCGCGATGCCGGTGAGACCGGCTGGGACGTCGAGCGCGGGCACATCTTCTCCGAGGAGTTCCTGCTCGCCCGCCCGTTGCTGGAAGCTATCCGCCGGGCCGAGCCGACCGTGCTGCTCGTCGACGAGACCGACAAGGCCGACGTCGAGGTCGAGGGCCTGCTGCTCGAGGTGCTCTCCGACTTCCAGGTCACGATCCCGGAGCTCGGCACCGTGACGGCGCAGCGCCGGCCGTTCGTCGTGCTGACCTCTAACGCCACTCGCGAGCTGACCGAGGCGCTCAAGCGACGTTGTCTCTACCTGCACCTCGACTACCCGGAGGCCGACCGGGAGCGGGCGATCGTGCTGGAACGGGTGCCCGAGATCGGCGAGCAGCTGGCCGAGCAGCTCGTCCGGACCGTCAGGGCGCTGCGGGCGATGGAGCTGAAGAAGGCGCCGTCCATCGCGGAGTCGATCGACTGGGCGCGCACCCTGGTCACCCTCGGCCTGGACACGCTGGACGCGGAGGCCGTCCGGACCACCCTGGGTGTGGTGCTCAAGCACGCCAGCGACGCGGCCCGGGCCACCACCGAGCTGAAGCTGAGCTGATCCGTGAGCCTGCTGGACACCCTCGAGGGCTTCACCGGCGCCCTCCGCGAGGCCGGCGTGCCGGCCGGGACGAGCGAGGTGCTCGACGCGACCAGGGTGCTCGGTGCCATCGACCTGCTCGACCGCCCGCAGCTGCGTGCCGGCCTCTCGGCCGCGCTGGTCAAACGGCCGGTACACCGGCCGGCGTTCGACCTGCTCTTCGACCTGTGGTGGCCGCCCGCGGTGGGCGACCCGCTCGACCTGACCCAGCGCCGCGACGACGCTGGAGAGCTGGCGGAGCCCGACCCGGACGCGTTGCGGGATGAGCTTCGCCAACTGCTGCTGGAGGGTGACGACGAGGCCCTGCGCCGGTTCGCCCGGCTCGCCGTCGCGGAGCTCGGTCATGCCGGCGCCCAGCCGGGGCGGCAGTCCTGGTTCACCTATCGCGTGCTGCGCGCGCTGTCGCCGGAGACGCTGATCGCCTCGATGCTGGAGGCGTTGCTGGCCGGTGAGCCGCGCGGCGGTCTGGCCGAGCAGGTCGCCCGACAACGGCTGCAGGAGCGGATCGCCGCCCTCCGCGCGTACGTCGAGGCCGAGGTGCGTCGGCGGGTCGCCGAGGAACGCGACCGCGAGCAGGTCGCCCGGTCCGCCCTGCCGCCGCTGGCCGACCAGGTCGACTTCCTCCGGGCGCAGCGGGAGGAGCTGGCCGCGATGCGCCGGACCGTGCACCCGCTGGCCCGCCGGTTGGCGTCTCGGCTGGCCGCCCGCCGCCGGCTCGGGCGGGAGGGCCGGCTCGACGTCCGCCGGACCATGCGCGCCTCGCTCGGCACCGGCGGCGTGCCGCTCGAGACCCACCACCGCCCGCGCCGCGTGCACAAGCCCGAGCTGGTCGTCCTCTGCGACGTGAGCGGCTCGGTGGCCGGCTTCGCGCATTTCACGCTCATGCTCACCGCCGCGCTGCGCGAACAGTTCTCCCGGGTGCGGGCGTTCGCCTTCATCGACACCTGCGACGAGGTCACGAGGCTCTTCGGGCCGGGCGCCGATCTGGCCGACTCGGTCCGGCGGCTCGCGCAGGAGGCGGACCTGGTCGCGTACGACGGCCACAGCGACTACGGCAACGCGCTGCGGGTGTTCGTCGACCGGTTCCCGGACGCAGTCGGGCCGAAGGCGTCGCTGCTGGTGCTCGGTGATGCCCGCACCAACTACCGGGATCCCGGTATCACCCTGCTCAGGGGACTGGTCGACCGATCGCGGCACGCCTACTGGCTCAACCCGGAACCGCGGCGCGAATGGGGCAGCGGCGATTCGATGGCATACCGGTACAGCGAGATCATCGAGATGGTCGAATGCCGGAACGTCGCCCAGCTGACCGACTTCGTCGGCCGGCTGCTGCCGGTCTAGCGTCCCTGCGGTGGGCGGCATGCGACTCGGCGTGATGGGCGGCACCTTCGATCCGGTGCACCATGGCCACCTCGTGGCAGCGAGCGAGGTCCAGAACCTGTTCTCGCTGGACGAGGTCGCGTTCGTACCGAGCGGGCAGCCGTGGCAGAAGGCGGGCAAGCTGGTCAGCCCGGCCGAGCACCGGTATCTGATGACCGTCATCGCGACCGCATCGAATCCCCATTTCTGGGTGAGCCGGGTCGACATCGACCGGCCGGGGCCGACGTACACCATCGACACCTTGCGCGACCTGTCCGAGCAGCATCCCGACGCCGAGCTGTTCTTTATCACCGGCGCGGATGCCCTCGAGCAGATCTTGTCCTGGAAGGACGTCGACGAGCTGTTCCGGCTGGCGCATTTCGTCGGTGTGACCCGCCCCGGGTTTGTGCTGTCCGACGACCACCTCCCGCGGGATGCGGTCAGCCTCGTCGAGGTGCCCGCGATGGCGATCTCGTCCAGCGCCTGCCGCGAGCGGGTGCTCGCCGGGCGCCCGGTCTGGTATCTGGTGCCCGATGGCGTCGTGCAGTACATCGGCAAGCACCGCCTGTACCGTGGGACTCCAGCCGAGAACCGCGGCCGGATCGCCCGGCCAGCAGAGATGGAGTGACCCGCCCTGTGACCGCTACCGACCGGGCCCGCGAGATTGCGCTGGCCGCCGCTCAGGCCGCTGCCGACAAGCTCGCCACCGATGTGGTGCTGCTCGACGTGAGCGATCGGCTGGTGATCACCGACATCTTCGTGATCGCGTCCGCGCCCAACGAGCGGCAGGTCGAGTCGATCGTCGAGGCCATAGAGGAGCGACTCCGGCGCGACGGTGTCAAGCCCGTGCGTCGGGAGGGCGAGCGGGAGGGTCGTTGGGTGCTGCTCGACTACTCGGACGTGGTCGTCCACGTGCAGCACGCCGAGGAGCGGACATTCTACGCGCTGGAGCGACTGTGGAAGGACTGCCCGGCGATCCCGTTCGTGGACCAGTCGTTGCCTGCGCAGGCCGGCAGCGAGTGACGCTCCGGCGCCAGGAACGCTGACATGTCCGAGCACGTCCCGACGCCGCGTCGCGTCCTGGTGTGGCGGCACGGGCGCACCCACTGGAACGTGGAGCACCGCTTCCAGGGCCAGGCCGACCCACCGCTGGACGAGGTCGGCCGGGTGCAGGCGGCGGTGTCGGCCCGGCTGCTGGTCGCGTACTCGCCCACCTCGATCATCTCCTCCGATCTCGCCCGGGCCGTGCAGACCGCACGCCCGCTGGCAGAGCTCGTGGGTCTGCCGGTGATCCTCGACCGGCGACTCCGGGAGCGGTCGCTGGGCGGCTGGGAAGGGCTGACCCGGGATGAGGTGATCCGCCGCCACCCGGAGCAGTTCGCGCAGTGGGTGGCCGGCCGCGATGCGCCCCAGCCCGGCGCCGAGACGCGCGCTGAGCTCGGCGAGCGATCGCTGGCCGCGCTCGCCGGTGCCGAGGGCGAGACCGTCGTGCTGGTCACGCACAGCGCGACCGCGATGGCCCTGACCGGTCTGCTGCTGGGGTTGCCAATGACGGGCTGGCGCGCGGTCGGGCCGTTGGGCAACGGCCGGTGGAGCGAGTTCACCTCCGACGAGCACGGCTGGCGGCTGCGCGGTCACAACCTCGGCCCGCTCGGCTCCCCGATCACCGGACTGTCCACTTCGGACGGATCGGTTGCTACGGTGGCGGTGCCTGATGCCGAGTCCGTCGACGCCGAGCCTGCGCGCTGACCGGGAGACGTCGTGAGCCTGCTGGTCGTCGGCGACTCGCTCGCCTTCCACGGGCCCGAGCGCGGCGAGCTGACCACCCATCCGGGCCTGTACGGGAACGTCGCCACGGCGGCCCTCGGCACCACGCTCGATCTCGTCGCCCGCTCCGGCTGGACGGCTCGGGACGCATGGTGGGCGCTGACGAAGGACCCGACCGTCTACTCGGTGCTGCTGCCGCGGGCCGACGCGGTGCTGCTTGCTGTTGGCGGGATGGACTACCTGCCCGCGGTGCTGCCGACATATCTGCGGGAGGGCATCGCGTACCTCCGACCGCCGGCGGTGCGACGGGCCGCCCGGGTCGCGTATCTCGCCGCCCAGCCGGTCGGCGCCCGACTCACCCGTGGCCGCTGGCGCACCCTGCCGCAGCGGCTCACCGACGAGTACCTCTCGCTGTGCGTGTACGGAGTGCGCTACTACCACCCCGGCGTGCCGGTGCTCGGCATCCTGCCGCCGCCGCACCGGGCACGGCTCTACGGCGGGGTGACCACCGCGCACCCGGCGGCCGTGGCCGCGGCGCGGGCCTGGGGCCGGCGGGAGGGCGTACCGATGGTCGACGTGTCCGCTATCGCCGCCCGCCACCTGGCCGGCGGGAGTTGCAATCCGGACGGCATGCACTGGGGCTGGGACTGTCACGCGGAGGTAGGGCGCGCGGTGGCAGCCGCAGTGAAAGCGGAGTTGCCGGGGCGCGCTACCATTGATTCGTGAGCAATGCCGCACGCCTGCTCCTTCCCGGGCCGCGCTGACCTGGAACGACGTCAGCGCGGCGAGCCCCTGTAGACACGGGGGCTCTTTTTCTTGCCTCATAACCGGGATCGGGCCTCGACAGGAGTGACGACGATGACGGACGACCGCTACGACTGGCGGGCCATCCAGGAGCGGTGGCTGCCCGAGTGGGAGAAGCTGGATCCGTTCCGGGCCGGCCAGCGCGGTCCCGATGCCGAGCGCCGGTATGCGCTGGACATGTTTCCGTACCCGTCCGGCGACCTGCACATGGGCCACGCCGAGGCGTTCGCCATCGGTGATGTCATCGCCCGGCACTGGTTCCAAAGCGGGTACGACGTGCTGCACCCGATCGGCTGGGACTCCTTCGGCCTGCCCGCCGAGAATGCCGCGATCAAGCGGAACTCCAACCCGGCGGAATGGACCTACGAGAACATCGAGACGCAGGCCGAGTCGTTCCGCCGGTATGCGGTGTCCTTCGACTGGTCGCACCGACTGCACACGTCCGACCCCGAGTATTACCGCTGGACCCAGTGGCTGTTCCTGCTGCTGTACGAGCGCGGGCTGGCGTATCGGAAGGCGTCCCAGGTCAACTGGTGCCCGAAGGACCTGACCGTGCTGGCCAACGAGCAGGTCATCGCCGGCGCCTGCGAGCGGTGCGGCACGCCGGTCACTAAGCGCGAGCTGACCCAGTGGTACTTCCGGATCACCGACTACGCCGAGCGGCTGCTGAGCGACATGGCGGAGCTGGAGCGGCACTGGCCGGACCGTGTGCTGACCATGCAGCGCAACTGGATCGGCCGCTCGACCGGCGCGCAGGTGCAGTTCACTATCGAGGGCCGGGACGAGCCAGTCACGGTGTTCACCACTCGGCCGGACACCCTGTACGGCGCGACGTTCTTCGTGGTGGCGGCCGACTCCCACCTGGCCGACGAGCTGTGCGCGCCGGAGCAGCGGGAGGACTTCGAGACCTATCGCGAGCAGGTCCGGCGGCTGACCGACATCGACCGGCTGGCCGAGGGCGGGGAGAAGACCGGCGTGCCGCTGGGCCGCTACGCGGTCAACCCGGTCAACGGCGAGCGGATCCCGGTCTGGGCGGCCGACTACGTGCTGTCCGACTACGGCACCGGCGCCATCATGGCCGTGCCTGCGCACGACCAGCGCGACCTGGACTTCGCCCGGACGTTCGGGTTGCCGGTGCGGGTGGTGGTGGACACTGGCGAGCGCGATCCGGCCAGCACCGGCACGGCAACCGCCGGCGACGGCGAGCTGGTCAACTCCGGACCGCTGGACGGCATGCGCAAGCAGGATGCGATCGAGACGATCGTGCGGCGGCTGGAGGAGACCGGCCACGGCCATGCCGCCATCAACTATCGGCTGCGGGACTGGCTGGTGTCCCGGCAGCGCTACTGGGGCGCTCCGATCCCCATCGTCTACTGCCCGATCGACGGCGAGGTGCCGGTCCCGCACGACCAGCTGCCGGTGCGGCTGCCCGACCTGCGTGGCCAGGACCTGGCGCCGAAGGGCGTCTCGCCGCTGGCTGCCGCGACCGACTGGGTGCGGACGACCTGCCCCCGCTGCGGCGGCCCGGCCGACCGTGACACCGACACGATGGACACCTTCGTCGACTCGTCCTGGTATTTCCTGCGCTACCCGTCCGTCGATCGCGAGGACATCGCGATCGACCCGGTGGAGCTGCGCCGGTGGGCGCCGGTCGACCACTACACCGGCGGTGTCGAGCACGCGATCCTGCATCTGCTGTACAGCAGGTTCATCACGAAGGTGCTGTTCGACCTGGGCTACGTCGAGTTCGTCGAGCCGTTCCGGTCGCTGCACAATCAGGGTCAGGTCATCAACCAGGGCAAGTCGATGTCCAAGTCGCTGGGCAACGGCGTGGACCTGGGCACGGAGCTGGCGACCCACGGTGTGGACGCGATCCGGCTGACGATGCTGTTCGCCGGGCCGCCGGACGAGGACGTCGACTGGTCCGATGTCTCGCCCACCGGTTCGGGCAAGTTCCTGGCCCGGGCCTGGCGTCTGGCCCGCGACGTCACGTCTGCTCCCGGAACGGACCTGACCACTGGCGACGTCGCACTGCGGGCGACCACGCACCGCTCGGTCGCCGAGATCAGCTCGCTGGTCGAGGCGTTCCGCTTCAACGTCGCGGTCGCCCGGCTGATGGAACTGGTCAACGCGGCCCGCAAGGCGATCGACTCCGGGCCGGGCGGCGACGACCCGGCCGTGCGCGAGGCCGCCGAGGCGGTCGCGATCATGCTGTCGCTGTTCGCGCCGTACTGCGCCGAGGACATGTGGGCCTCGTTGGGCCACGACCCCACCGTCGCGCTGGCCGGCTGGCCGGTCGTCGACCCGGCACTGCTGGTGCGGGAGACCGTGACGGCGGTCGTCCAGGTCGCCGGCAAGGTGCGGGCCCGGCTGAGCGTGCCACCGGACGTCAGCGAGGACACGCTGCGCGAGTTGGCGCTGGCCGATCCGGCGGTGGCCCGGTCGCTGGGTGATCGTCCGATCCGGACCGTGGTCGTCCGGCCGCCCAAGCTGGTGAACGTCGTACCGGGCTGAGCCCGATACGGTGCTCGCATGGGTGGCCCTGTCGTCGTCGTGACCGACTCGACCGCCTACCTCCCGGACGGACTGGCCGACGAGCTGTCGGTGCGGGTGGTGCCCCTGCAGGTGGTGCTGGGCGGCCGCTCCGGCGCCGAGGGCAGCGAGGTGACGCCGGCGCAAGTGGCGGCGGCGCTCGCGGCGTGGGTCCCGGTCAGCACCTCCCGCCCGACGCCGGCCGAGTTCGCCGCCGTGTACCGCGAGGCGCTCGAGGGCGGGGCGGACGGTGTCGTCTCGCTGCACCTGTCCCGTGAGCTGTCCGGCACCTGGGATTCGGCCCGGCTCGCGGCCGCCGAGGTCGGTGCCGAGTCGATCCAGGTCGTCGACTCGCGATCGGCCGCAATGGGCCTTGGCTTCGCCGTGCTGGCCGCAGCCGAAGCCGTCGCTAAGGGCGGCAGCCGGGAGGAGGTGTATGCGGCGGCCGTGGGGACGGCCGAGCGGACCACGACGCTGTTCTACGTGGACACGCTCGAGCACCTGCGCCGCGGTGGCCGGATCGGCGCTGCGCAGGCGTTGCTCGGCACCGCGCTGTCGGTCAAGCCGATCCTGCACGTGCGCGAGGGTCGGATCGTGCCGCTTGAGAAAGTGCGCACGGTGAGCAAGGGAACCGCCAGGCTCGAGGCGCTGGCGGTGGCCGCCGCTGGGGACGGCCCGGCGGACGTCGCCGTGCACCATCTCGCCGCCGCCGAGCGGGCAGCGTTGCTGGCCGAACGACTGCGGGCCCGACTGCCGCAGATCAGGCAGCTCTACTCGTCCGAGGTCGGCGCAGTGGTCGGAGCTCACGTCGGGCCGGGTGTGCTCGGAGTGGTCGTCGTCCGACACTGACCACGGGCCAAGCGTGCACGCGGCGCGACATCCAGGCAGCAATCTGCCGATCAGCCGTATCAAGGCGTGGCCTTCGTTGCTCCTACCAGTCGAAAGCGGGCGTCTGCGACGGGGCGCACCCGGCGAGCCGATGCCACGTGTGGCGAAGAGACGTGATCGAGGACCTATGACCGTGCGGATGGGCCCGGCAAACCGGCGGTGCCGACCGTCGGCGGGCGACATGTCTGCGACCACGCCATCACCGCTGACTGTCATACATCTCTCCGAGCGAAAGGGCCGCACATGACCTCCGCCGCTCGGGGTGACACCCTTCTCATGGAGCTTGGTGGTCTGCTGGACCGCCTCGACCCGGTGCCGCCGGAGCTGATCGACCGGGCCCGTCAGCTCTTCTGCTGGCGGTCCATCGACGCTGAGCTCGCCGAGTTGTCCTTCGACTCCCTCCTCGATCACGATCTCGCTCTCGCCGTGCGCTCCGGCGACGGGTCCGTCCTGGGACCGCGCATGCTCGGCTTCGGTGCGGTCGTCGATGGAGAGGACCTGTCCATCGAGGTCGAGGTCAGCGCGACCGACGGGCAGTGCACGATGATCGGCCAGGTCGAGCCCGCCGGCGCTACGACCATCAGCCTCCAGGCTCGCGACGGCCAGGTCATCGAGGTGCCGGTCGACGACGTGGGCCGATTCAGCGTGCGTCCGGTGCCCAATGGGCCGGTGCGGCTGCGGATCGAGCGCGGCGGACGTCTGGTGCAGACCACGTGGGTGTCCTACGTCGGCTGATGCCGCCCTCCGCGGCCGGGTCCCCGTCATGGCGGCGAACGTAGCCCGGCAGCAACCGCTCGCAAACTCGCTATCCACAGGCCGGACCGTCATCCACAGAACGCAGGTTCGGGCTTCCGCGGCTTGACACGCCGCTCGTACGGTCGCTCGCGTGCGTGCCCTTCTCCGCAACTCGTCCCGTCCGTCCACTAGCGACGTCGCACTCGAGAGACTGCGTCTGCTGCTGGAATCCGAGTCCACGCGAACGGAATCCACTGTGGACGACGGTCAAGCGTCCACAGTGGAGGGGTCGACTGCTGGCGGACTGGGCGAGGTCGTGGATCGGTGGACTCCGGCAGGCCTGCGCGGGGCGAGGACGGATCCCGGCCGACGTGGCGCTGTGGCGCTGATCTGCGTCGCCCTGCTTGCGGCTCTGGCTGTCGCCGGGTATGTCTGGCACGGGCGGCCGCGGCCTCGGCCGATCGCACCACCGCCGGTCGTCGCCGATGCGGCACCGGCCGGCCCGGTAGGCCCGTCTGCCTCTGCGCACTCGCTGGTCGTCGCGGTCAGCGGGAAGGTGCGGCGGCCTGGCGTGGTCACGGTGCCGGCCGGATCGCGCGTCATCGACGTGCTCAAGGCAGCCGGTGGGCCGCTGCCCGGCGCCGACCTGGGAATGCTCAACCTGGCGCGGAAGGTGGCCGACGGGGAGCTCGTGACGGTGGCGGTGCCCGCCTCGGCCCCTGAAGGATCCGCCGCGGGCGGCGGGGCTCCGCCGGGCGGGGACGCCGCTCGCGGTGGGGGCAGCCCCGTCGATCTCAACACCGCGACGGTGGCGGAGTTGGACACGCTGCCGGGGGTCGGGCCGGTGCTCGCCCAGCGGATCCTGGACTGGCGGACCGAGCACGGCCAGTTCGCATCGGTCGACCAGCTGTCCGACGTGCCCGGCATCGGCGATGCCCGGCTGGCACAGCTCCGCGACCTGGTGCGGGTGTGAGATGGCGCAGTCCACCGCCGCCGACCGTGCGCCGGCCGATGTCCGGCTGGCCGCCGGCGCGGTCGCCGCCTGGCTGAGCGTGCTCGCGACACTCGTGCTGCCGCCTGCCGCCGGCGTCGGGTTCGGTGCCGTAGCGCTGCTGCTGGCGATTCTCGCCTTGCACCGCCGGCGACGTTGGAGCGCCACGGCGGCACTGCTGCTCGGCTGCACCGCGGCGGCGGCGCTGGCGACCTCGGTCCGGATTGCCGGCGTTGAGAGCTCGCCGCTGACCCGGCTCGCTCGGCAGAGCTCCGCCGCCACGGTGGAGCTCGTGCTCACCGATGATCCGCACTCGCTGGCGGGCGGTGCCGGGCCGCCGAGCGTGGCGGTCGCGGGGCGGGCCAGTCAGGTGACCGCCGGCGGCCGCACCTGGTCGCTGTCCGATCGGGTGCTCGTGCTCGCGCCGGCCGAGGGGTGGAGCGGTCTGCTGCCGAGCCAGCGGGTCACGGTCGACGGCAGGCTGATGCCGCCGACCCGTCGCGACCTCACGGTCGCCGTGCTCTCGGTCCGGTCGGCGCCCGCGCGGGTCGAGCCACCCTCGGCGGTGCAGAGGGCGGCCGGCCGCCTCCGCGCGGGTCTCCGTGACGCCGCGGCGGTGCTGCCCGGCGGGCCGCGCGGTCTGCTGCCGGGTCTCGTCGACGGCGACGTGAGCGGACTGGATCCCGCGCTGGCCGCCGACTTCAAGACCGCCGGCCTCTCTCACTTGACCGCGGTGAGTGGCACAAACGTCGCCATCGTGACCGGCGCTGTCCTGCTGCTCCTGCGAGGACTGACGGCAGGACCTCGGACGTCGGCCGTCGGCGCGGGGATGGCGTTGGTTGGGTTCGTCGTGCTGGCCCGACCGTCGCCGAGCGTGCTGCGGGCGGCGGTGATGGGCGCGATCGCGCTGCTCGCGCTCGCCTCGGGTCGGCCCCGCTCTGCGTTGCCGCCGCTGGGAGCCGCGGTGCTCGTTCTGGTGTTCGTCTCGCCATCGCTGGCGCGCGATCCCGGCTTCGCGTTGTCCGTGCTGGCCTCGGCCGGACTGATCCTGCTTGCGCCGGGCTGGGCGGCCTGGCTCCGGAGCCACCGGGTCCCTCCGGGCGTGGCAGAGGCGCTGGCGGTCCCTGCCGCGGCCACCGTCGGGACGGCGCCGATCATCGCGGCGATCAGCGGGACGGTCAGCCTGGTCTCGATCCCAGCCAACCTGCTTGCGGAGCCGGCGGTAGCGCCGGCAACGGTGCTCGGTGTGTTGTCTGCCGTCGCATCGCCGGTGTCCGGCGATGTCGCTCGGTGGCTGGCGTGGCTGGCTGGGGTCCCGGTTCGCTGGATCGTCGCCGTAGGCACGCGAGCAGCTCACGTCCCACTCGCCGCGGTTGCGTGGCCCGGCGGCATCGTCGGAGCGACGGTGCTGGTGGTCGCGGTGGTCGTGGCCGTCCCGGTGCTGCGGTGGCGACCCGGACGACGCGTCGCGCTGGCGGCCATCGCCGGCGCCGCGGTGGTGCTGGTTCCGGTGCAGGCGGTGTCCCCGGGCTGGCCGCCGCCCGGCTGGCTGTTCGTGGCGTGCTCGGTCGGCCAGGGGGACGCGCTGGTAGTCGGAGCCGGCGCGGGTACGGCGATGGTGGTCGACACGGGACCCGAGCCGACTGCGGTCGACGGCTGTCTGCGGCGACTCGGCGTGCGGTCGGTGCCACTGCTCGTGCTGACCCACATGCATGCCGACCACGTGGACGGGATCGAGGGCGCGCTGACCGGCAGATCGGTGGCCGAGATCGACGTGGGCCCGTCCCAGGAGCCGGCGGCGGGCTGGCGGGACGTGCAGGACAGCGCGGGTCGGCACGGCGTGCCGGTACGGACCGTGTCGGTGGGGGAGCGGCGCGAATTCGGCGGGCTCACCGTGGACGTCCTGGCCCCGGATCGCCCGTTTCGCGGCACCCGGTCGGACCCGAACAACTCCTCGGTCGTGCTGCGGGTCGTAGCGAGCGGGCGGACGTTGCTGCTCACCGGCGACGTCGAGGTGGAGGCGCAAGAGGCCCTGCTCCGTAAAGGATTCGACCTACGGGCCGAGGTGCTCAAGGTGCCGCACCACGGCTCGGCCTACCAGAGCCCGGCCTTCCTGCGGGCCGTGCACGCCTCGGTCGGGGTGATCTCGGTCGGCCGGGACAACGACTACGGCCATCCCTCGCCGGCGTTGCTGCACGAGCTGGACCGGCTCGGCATCCGGACCGAGCGGACGGACCTGGACGGCGACGTCGCGGTCACTCTGCGGAATGGCGGGCTGAGCGTGGTGACGCGGTCCCGAGCGCCGCCGTGAGCGTCCGCCGGGCGATGCCGCGATCGTGCCAGGATGGCGGCGTGGCCGATACGCTGAACGCACCGCTGCGGCTGGTGCTGGGAGACGACGAACTGCTCGTCTCGCGGGCGGTCGCCGAGGTGGCGACGGCGGCACGGGAGGCCGACCCGGAGACGGACGTCCGCGAGCTGCTCGCGGGGGAGCTGACCGCCGGCGACCTGTACGACCTGCTCAGCCCGTCGCTGTTTGGTGGCCAGCGGGTGGTCGTGCTGCGCGGGGCGCACGAGACCAAGACCGACGTGGTCGATGCGTTGCGGACGTACGTCGCCGACCCGACCGACGAGGTGCTGCTTGTGGTCGTGCATCCCGGCGGGGCGCGGGGCAAGGCGCTGGTCGACGCGATGCGCAAGGCCGGAGCGGTCGTCGTCGAATGCGCCAAGCTCACCCGCGCCGAGGAGCGGCAGGCGTTCGTGCGGGCCGAGGTCGCCCGGGCGGGTGGATCCATCAACTCCAGCGCTGTCGCCGTGCTGCTCGACGCCGTCGGCAACGACCTTCGGGAGCTGGCGACCGCGTGCTCTCAGCTCGTCGCCGACACCGGCGGCCGGATCGACGCAGACGCGGTGACCCGCTATCACCGCGGCCGGGCCGAGGTCACCGGCTTCGCGGTGGCCGACCGGGCGGTCGTCGGCGACGTGCCCGGGGCACTGGAGGCACTGCGCTGGGCGCTCGCGGTCGGTGTCGCGCACGTGCTGGTCGCCGACGCGCTCGCCGACGGGGTGCGGTCGATCGCCCGGGTCAGCTCGGCCGGCCGCGGCAACCCGTACGCGATGGCGAGCACGCTGGGGATGCCGCCGTGGAAGGTGAAGCGGGCCCAGTCGCAGGCCCGGGGCTGGACGGCGGCCGGGCTCAGCCGGGCGATGCGCACCGTCGCCGACCTGAACGCCGACGTCAAGGGCGTCGCCGCCGACCCCGCGTACGCGCTGGAGGCGGCGATCCGCGACCTCGCTGCTGCCCGCGCCAGCCCGGACTGATCGACGAGACGCCGAAGAGCCGGCGCCCTCGCGGGGCCGCCTCCTCCGGAAGCTCAGTGAGCGGCTGGCTCAGATCGCGTTGGCGCGCTGCGCCATCGCGGACTTCTTGTTCGCCGCCTGGTTGGGGTGGATGACACCCTTGCTCGCGGCCTTGTCGAGTTGGCGCGACGCGTGGCGCAGGGCGACGTCAGCCTGCTCACGGTCGCCCGCGTCGGCAGCCTCCCGGAAGTGGCGGACGGCCGTCTTCAGCGACGACTTCACCGCCTTGTTGCGCTGGCGCGCCTTCTCGTTGGTCTTGATGCGCTTGAGCTGGGACTTGATGTTCGCCACGCGGAAGCCTCGGTCGATTGTCGGGAATCGGGGCGCGCGGCAGCCCATGCGAGCTCCGGCGCGACGAGACAGGTTACCAGCCCGGACGGAGCCGGCTCAAACGGCTCCCGCCCGGACCGGTCGGCCGGCGTGGGACGATCGAAGGGCACGAATCCCACGACCGAACGGACCTGCGTGACCAGCCCCGCCACCGATCCTGCCCGCATCCGGAACTTCTGCATCATCGCCCACATCGACCACGGCAAGTCGACGCTGGCCGATCGGATGCTTGAGGTCACCGGTGTGATCGAGCAGCGCAACATGCGTGCCCAATACCTGGACCGCATGGACATCGAGCGTGAGCGCGGCATCACCATCAAGGCGCAGAACGTCCGGCTGCCGTGGGACGGGCATGTGCTCGACCTCATCGACACGCCTGGTCACGTCGACTTCAGCTACGAGGTGTCCCGGTCGCTGGCGGCCTGCGAGGGCGCCGTGCTCCTCGTCGACGCCGCCCAGGGCATCGAGGCGCAGACGCTGGCGAACCTCTACATGGCCCTCGAGAACGACCTGACGATCATCCCGGTGCTCAACAAGATCGACCTGCCGGCCGCGCAGCCGGACAAGTACGCCGCCGAGCTGGCGCACATCCTCGGCTGCGACCCCGGCGACATCATGCGGGTCAGCGCGAAGACCGGCGAAGGCGTCACCGACCTGCTCGACCGCATCGTCAAGGACGTCCCGGCCCCGATCGGCGACCCGACCGCACCCGCCCGCGCGTTGATCTTCGACTCGGTCTACGACACGTACCGGGGCGTGGTCACGTACGTCCGCATGATCGACGGGCACCTGGAGCCCCGGCAGCGCGTGCGGATGATGGCCACCCGCGCCACCCACGAGCTGCTCGAGCTCGGCGTGATCTCGCCCGAGCCGCGGCCGACCAGCGGCCTGAGCGTCGGCGAGGTGGGATACCTCATCACCGGCGTGAAGGACGTGCGCCAGTCACGCGTCGGCGACACCGTGACCGACGCAGCCGCGCCGGCGACCGAGCCGCTCAGCGGCTACCGCGACCCCAAGCCGATGGTCTTCTCCGGCCTCTATCCGATGGACGGCTCCGACTACCCGCTGCTCCGCGACGCGCTGGACAAGCTCCAGCTCAACGACGCGGCGCTGGTCTACGAGCCGGAGTCGTCGGGCGCGCTGGGCTTCGGGTTCCGGGTCGGCTTCCTCGGCCTGTTGCACCTGGAGATCGTCCGCGAGCGGCTGGAGCGCGAGTTCGGCCTCGACCTGATCTCCACCGCGCCCAACGTGGTCTACCGGGTGGTGATGGAGGACGGCGCCGAGCAGGTCGTCACCAACCCCAGCGACTGGCCCGGCGGCAAGATCGCGCAGGTGTACGAGCCGGTGGTGAAGGCGATGATCATCGCGCCGAGCGAGTACATCGGGGCGATCATGGAGCTGTGCCAGTCGCGGCGCGGGACGCTCGGCGGCATGGACTACCTGTCCGAGTCGCGGGTCGAGCTCCGCTACACGATGCCGCTGGCGGAGATCATCTTCGACTTCTTCGACGCGCTGAAGTCGCGCACCCGCGGGTACGCCTCGCTCGACTACGAGGCGGCCGGCGAGGCTGCCGCAGACCTGGTCAAGGTTGACATCCTGCTGCAGGGCGAGCCCGTTGACGCATTCAGTGCCATCGTGCACAAGGACAAGGCGTACTCGTACGGGGTCTCGATGGCCGGCAAGCTGCGCCAGCTGATCCCGCGGCAGCAGTTCGAGGTGCCGATCCAGGCCGCCATCGGATCCCGCGTGATCGCCCGGGAGAACATCCGCGCGATCCGGAAGGACGTTCTAGCCAAGTGCTACGGCGGTGACATCACCCGCAAGCGGAAGCTGCTGGAGAAGCAGAAGGAAGGCAAGAAGCGGATGAAGATGGTCGGCCGCGTCGAGGTGCCGCAGGAGGCCTTCATCGCGGCGCTGTCGACGTCGGACGAGAAGCGGAGCTGAGCCCGGCTGTCAACCCCACCGGCGAGATTGTGGACGCCGGAACGGGCTGTGGACAGCGCTCGGAAGTTGTCGGTGGTGGGTCGAACACTCGTGTGCGGGCGACCCGAGGAGGAGCCGATGATGTCCGAGATGTTCGACGGGGCGGTCGTCATGAGCCCGTCCCCTGGATTTGGTCACGCCGACGCCGTGCTGGCGCTGGCGGGACTGCTGCGTGCGGCCGCGCCGCCGGGCCTGCGGGTGCTGGCGACGCCGTTCCCGGTGCGGCTCGGCCGGCAGACCGAGCTGCGCCCCGACCTGATGGTCGCCCGCTACGTCGACCTGGTCCGCGACGAGCTGACCGCGCCACCGGTGCTCGCCGTGGAGATCGGATCGCCGGCCAGCGACGTGGTCGATCGCAGCCTCAAGCGGGTGGTCTACGCGCGGCACCGGGTTCCGAGTTACTGGCTCGTCGATCCGGAGACGCCCGCGCTCACCGTGCTCGAGCTGGACGGCACCGGGGACTACCGGCCCGTGGCCGACGTGGTCGGCGCGGAGACGTTCCTCGCGCTGCGGCCGTTCCCGGTGCGGATCTGCCCGCTGGAGCTCGTCGCCGGGCTGCGGCCGTGCTGACTCTGCTCCGACGATGGCACGATCGGCGGCGTGCTCGTGCATCCATGGGACGCTCCGCTCGACGACGAGGAATGGTGCAGCTGGTTGCTGCGCCACGACTTCGGCCAGCTCATCGCGCCCGGCGACGAGCGAGACCTTCCGATCGTGGTGCCGACCCACTTCTTGTACGAGGGGGCCACCAGCGTCCGGCTGCACCTCGCCAAGCCCAACCCGGTCTGGGCGGCGCTGGCGGAGCGACCGCGGGCGCTGCTCACGGTCGTCGACGACTACACGTACGTGCCCTCGGCCTGGCAGGCGGCGCCGGGCACGCCGACCGAGCTCGGCGTGCCCACGTCCTACTACGCGACCGTGCAGTTGTCCTGCGACGTCGAGGTCATCGACGACCCGGAGGCGAAGGCCGCGATCCTGCGTGGCCAGTTGGCGCACCACGAGCCGGCCGGTGGCTACCTGCCGCCCGACGCCGGGCACGAGCACTACCGGCGACGGTTGCCCGGCATCCGCGGTCTGCTGCTGACCGTGACGTCGGTACGGGCGAAGTTCAAGTACGGCGGAAACAAGGAGCCGGCACACCGCGAGCTGCTGGCCGAGCACCTGGCCGGGCGGCACGGTCCGGCGGACGTGGCCGCCCGCGAGCACCTGCTGCGGCGGCTTCAGGCCGGCCGGTAGGCCACTCAGACGCTGAGCACGATCTTCCCGGCCGTGTCGCCGGCGACGATTTTGGCGAAGCCGTCGGCGGCCCGGTCCAGCGGCATCGCGGTGTCGATGACCGGCCGGACGCCGGTGGTCACCAGCATGGCCATCAGCGACTCCAGCTCCGACCGGGTTCCCATCGTGGAGCCGACCACGGACAGCTGGAGGAAGAAGACCCGGTTGAGGTCCGCCGGCGGGTTCGGCCCGCTGGTCGCACCGCAGACGACGATCGTGCCGCCCGGCGCGAGCGACTTCAACGAGTGCGACCAGGTCGCCTCGCCAACGGTCTCCATCACCGCGTCGACCCGTTTCGGCAGCCGGGCACCGGGTTCGAAGGCGGCGTCGGCGCCGAGGCCGAGCGCCGCCTGCCGCTTGGCCTCGGTGCGGCCGGTCACCCACATCTGGTAGCCGGCGGCCGAGCCGAGCGCGATCAGTGCCGTCGCCACGCCGCCGCTGGCGCCCTGCACCAGCACCGTCGCGCCGGGCCGGACGCCCGACTTCATGAACAGCATCCGGTATGCGGTGAGCCAGGCGGTGCTGAGGCAGGCCGCCTGCTCGTGCGAGAGCTCGGCCGGCTTGGGCAGCACGTTGCGGCTCGGCACGATGACCCGCTCGGCCAGCGTGCCCTGGTGCTTCTCGGACAGCAGGGTGCGGCGCGGGTCGAGGGTTTCGTCGCCCGACCAGTCCGGGCTCGGGATCACCGCATGCACGACGACGTCGTGGCCTTCGGCGTCCACGCCGGAGGCGTCGCAGCCGAGGATCATCGGATACCTGTCCTCGGCCAGGCCGACGCCGCGCAGCGTCCACACGTCGTGGTGATTGATCGACGCGGCCCGCACCGTCACCGTCGTCCACCCGGCCGGCGCCTCCGGGTCCGGGCGGTCGCCGACCTCCAGGGCGGCGAGCGGGTCCGACGGGTTGGGCGCGGTGGCGTAGGCAGCGAGCACCCGATCACCCTATTGCGGCAGCCGGCGCTGTCGGGTCGGCGGGTGATGGAGGTGCTGCCGTTCTAGGGTGAGCAGGTGCTCCGCACGCGCCGGCCGCTGCTCGCGCTGCTGCTGCTCGGCGTCCTGCTGGCCGGCGGGTATCTGCTGTCCGCGCTCCGGTCGGACGACTCCTCGCCACGCGGGTCCGGGCCGGCCGTCACCGCATCGAGTGCGCGGTCCGGGTCGGTCGCGTCGCCGACTCGCGGAGCCGACGGGCTGGCGACCGTGCACTCGTCGGACCTACCGGTGCAGGCACAGCAGGTGCTGCGGCTCATCGACGCCGGCGGGCCGTCCCGTATCCGCAGGACGGGACGGTCTTCGGCAACGTCGAGCGGCTGCTGCCGGCGCATCCGCGCGGTTGGTACCACGAGTACACGGTGCCGACGCCGGGGTCGCCGGACCGCGGCGCGCGGCGGATCGTGGCCGGCCAGGACGGGGCGCGCTATTACACCGCCGACCACTACGAGTCGTTCGCACGCATCGAGGCTCCGTGAGCGCGCCGAGACCGGGGGTACGGACGGTACGCCGGTCCGCGACCGCGGTGGTCGCCGATGCCGAGCGGCAGGGAGCGGCGGCTGTGATGCTCGGTGCGGCGTCCAGTAAGGACGAGTTGCTGGACGAGTTCGCGCGGGCGCTGGCGTTCCCCGACTGGGTCGGGCGGAACTGGGACGCGCTCGCCGACGCACTCGGCGACCTGTCCTGGTTGCCGTCCGGGGCAAAGGTCGTCGTCTGGGTCGGCGCGGACAAGCTCGAGACCCGGCAGCCCGCGGCGTACCGAACAGCGCTCGAGGTGCTTCGGGACGGGACCAGACGCTCGACGGTCAGCGGGCGCCCTCTCACCATCCTGCTCGCCGATGAAGACACGTAAACAGCCAGGGGCGCGGGAGGCGCCGAGCAGCACGGGCGCTTCTGGGAAGGCGACGCCGTTGGCGAATCCCGCATCCGGGCGAGGATGCCGAACCGGTCGGGGGCCGCAATGCGGCTCGGGAGGGCCAGCGGTAATGGGCGACGCTTCGGGCACTGTTCGCTCGCCGAAGGCGAGCAATCAGGAAGGCGTGGCCCACGAGTGGTGCTTGTCCTGGGCAGGTCGGCGGCTTCGGCGGGTTCCGCTCAGAGAGCGGGTGGGGCTCGACCGGATCCGCGTCATCGGCACCGGCCTCGACCCGGTCACTGCGGAGCGGGGGCCCAGGAGGGGCGGCGCTTCTCGGCGAAGGCGGCGACGCCTTCGCGGCCTTCGGGGCTGGCGAAGCGTTCGGCGGAGAGGGCGGAGAGGGCCGCGTAGTCCGTCGACGGGTGGGCAAGGAGGTCCTTGGTCGCGGCGAGTGCACCGGGAGCGCCGAGGGCGAGCATGTCGACGTAGCGCGATACTTCGGCGTCGAGTCCGGCGTCGTCGACCACGCGGGTGATCAGGCCGACCTCGGCTGCCCGGGCCGCGTCGAACACCTCGCCGGTGAGGAACAGCTCCCGCGCGGCCCGCGGTGACAGCAGGGGCAGCACCGGCACCGAGATCACCGCCGGCACCACGCCGAGGCGCACCTCGGTGAACGCGAACGTGGCCGACCGGCCGGCGAGCGCGACGTCGCACGCGGCGATCAGCCCGATCCCGCCGGCCCGGGCGGGTCCGCCGACCCGAGCGACGACCGGCTTGGGTGACTCCGCCAGCGCCGTCAGCAGCGTCGGTACGGAGGCGATCGGCATGTCACCGGCGCCGGTCGCCGCCGCAGTCGCCTTCAGGTCGGCGCCGGAACAGAACACGCGGCCGGCGTGGGTGAGCACGATCACGCGGACCGCGTCGTCCGCCACCGCGGCGGCGAGACCCGCAGCGAGCTCGGACATCAGCTGCGGCGACAGCGCATTCCGGTTGGGCTGCGAATCCAGGGTGAGCGTCGCGACCCCGGCAGTGACAGACGAATGCACCAGCTCGGTCACGGTCCCGACCCTAGAGCGTCGCGAGTGGAACACTGTGCCGCCGTGCCCTCTCGACTCCCGGACGGCGTGCCGGCTCCCGCCGACGGCGCGCTGCCGTTCGCCGCCCGGCGTGAGCTGGGGCGCAATCCGTTCGGGTTCTACGTGCACGTGCCGTTCTGCACGACGCGCTGCGGGTACTGCGACTTCACGACCTACACGGCCCAGGAGCTGGGGCCTGGCGTGTCTCAGGCCGCCTATGCGGACACCGCCATGCTCGAGATCCGGCTCGCCCGGCATGTGCTCGGCGACCGGGTGCCGCCGGTGGAGACCGTCTTCTTCGGCGGCGGCACGCCGACCCTGCTGCCTGCCGGTCACCTGGGCTCGATCCTGCGCGAGATCGACGAGCTGTTCGGCCTGGCGCCTGACGCCGAGGTGACGACCGAGGCCAACCCCGAGTCGGTCACGCCGGCATACCTGGAGCGGCTGCGGGAGGCCGGATTCACGCGCATCTCGTTCGGGATGCAGTCGGCCGCCCCCCATGTGTTGCGGTTGCTCGACCGGCAGCACACGCCCGGGCGGGCCGTCGACGTGGTGGGCGAGGCACGGCGGGCCGGGTTCAGCCACATCAATCTCGACCTGATCTACGGCACACCGGGGGAGTCCGAGGCGGACTGGGGGGCCTCGCTCGAGACGGCGATCGCGGCCGGGCCTGATCACGTCTCGGCGTACGCACTGGTGGTCGAGGAGGGGACCGCGCTGGCCCGGCGGGTGCGGCGAGGCGAGCTGCCGGAGCCGGACGACGACGTGCTCGCCGACCGGTACGTGCAGGCGGACGAGACGCTGTCCCGCAGCGGCTACGGCTGGTACGAGGTGTCGAACTGGGCGCGCGGGACGGCGGCGCGGTCCCGGCACAACCGGCTCTACTGGACCGGCGGTGACTGGTGGGGCGTCGGGCCGGGCGCGCACAGCCATGTCGGCGGCGTGCGGTGGTGGAACGTGCGCCACCCCGCGCCGTACGCCGCCAAGCTGCACGCGGGGGAGAGTCCGGCGGCGGGGCGGGAGCTGCTCGACCCGGCGGCGCGCCGGCTGGAGGCGACGATGCTCGGACTCCGGCTGCGCGAGGGGCTGCCGGTGCGCGAACTGTCCGTGCGGGCGCGGGAGGCGGCCGGCGATGCGGTCGGCTACGGCCTGCTCGACCGCCGCGCCCACGACGACGGACGAGCGGTCCTCACCCTCCGCGGCCGCCTCCTGGCAGACGCCGTAGCCCGAGACCTCACCGACTGACCGCCGCCGTCACAACGGTCGCCGGGGTGTCGACGACCCAGGATCGGGCGGCCGATCCGCTGATCGCGGACTGGACGGCGCTGCTCCCTGGCCTGACCGACGGCGTCCGAGCGTCGGTTGACTCACGTGAGGGCCGCCGCCCGCGCTCGTGTCATGGGGTTACGGGGGCCAGCGCTTGCTCGGGTTGCAGGGCTGCGCCGGCCGGCGTCCGCGGGGTTGCGGCGGCCGGCGTCCGCGGGGTTGCGGGGGCGGTGTCCGCGGGGTTGCGGGGCGGCGTCCGCGTTCGGGTTGCGGGGGGCGGCGTCCGCGCTCGGATTGGGGGGGCGGCGTCCGCGGGGTTGCGGGGCGGCGTCCGCGTTCGGGTTGCGGGGGGCGGCGCTCGCGCTCGGATTGCAAGGGTTGCGAGGGCCGGCGCCAGCGCTCGGCTACGGGGTTGCGGGGGGTTGCGCCGGGTCAGTGGGGTCCTGGGTCGGAGGCTGGTCGGGCGGGGTCTCGGGAGCCGGGTCCGCAGGCGGGTCTGCCGGCGGCGGGTCGACCGAGCCCGGGTCGGTGGGCGTGCCGGGGTCGGTCGGGGTGCCGGGGTCGGTGGGCGTACCCGGGTCAGTGGGGGTGCCGGGGTCGGTCGGGGTGCCCGGGTCGGTGGGCGTGCCGGGGTCGGTCGGCGTGCCCGGGTCGGTCGGCGTGCCGGGGTCCGTGGGGGTGCCGGGGTCGGTCGGGGTGCCGGGGTCGGTCGGGGTGCCGGGGTCGGTCGGGGTGCCGGGGTCGGTCGGCGTGCCCGGGTCGGTGGTGGTGCCACCCCCGGTGGTGCCGCCCCCGGTAGTTCCACCCGTGCTGCCGCCGGTCGATGCGGTCCCCTTCACGGCCGTCCCGCCGGCGGCGGACGACGAGCCGGCGGACGAGACGCCAGGTACGGCCGCCCGCCCAGGCACCAGGTCCTCCGGATACACGACCGAGCTGGCCGACCCGCCCGAGTAGCCGCCCGCCGTGGACTGCGACCCGCCACCGGAGCCGCGCGCGGCGTCGCCGTGCTTCGTGTCGGGCGAGGCCGCCTTGTCCGCCGACGACACCGTGTCGGGCGAGGAATGCTCATTGCCGATCCCGGGCAGCCCGGCCAGCTGCTCGAACGGCTGGGTCAGCACCGACGGTGCGCCACCGACGACGGTGGCCACCGCGAGCGCGGTCGCGGCGACGATCGCCGACCCGCTGGTCCACATCCCCACCAGCTGCCAGCGGGACGGCTGGTCGGCGTCGACCCGGACGATGCGCCGGCCGATCGCCGGTACGACGTCGACGAGCCGCCGCAGCGGCGCGGTGGCCCGGCCGACGGGGGTCGCGGGCCCGGCCAGGATGCGGACGAGTTCCGGCTTGTCGCCGGGGACGGGCGGGTCGTCGGAGGTGAGCATCTCCGGCCTGGTGCGAGAAGAGAACCACTCGCCGGATTCAGGCATCTAATCCTCCTCGCCGCACCGCATTCCGCGGCGTCGGGGGCCCAAGGAGGCCCAGTCGGACGCTAGCGACGACGGCGTCCTGATGTCGGTCTTCTGCGCCGCGTGTCACCCGAACGGGTGAACGGCGACCCCCGGTGCAGGTGGCTCGGTGGTGGCTGTGGCAGTGGGCGTCGCCGTGGCGGTCGGTGTGGGGGTCGCCGACGGCGGCGGAGTCGTGCGTGGCGGACTGGTCCGCGGCGGTGCCGGGGTGGTCGGCTTCGTGCTCGGCGCGGGTGTGGTCGCGGACGCGGTGGCCGTCGTGCTCGGCGTGTAGCGGGAGGTCTGCGGCGGCGCGCCCACGGGCGTCCGGCCGGTCGGCGGCGCGGACGTCGACGCGGTGGCCGACGCGCTCGACGGGGAGACCGACTGTAGCGACTCGGTCGGCGCCGGCAGGCCCGGCGTGTCCGGCTGCGGCGAGGACGTCGGCCGCAGCGCCACGGTCGCGCCGACGAATGCCAGCACCACCACGACCGCGCCCGCCGCGGCGCCGATCTCCGCCAGCCGGCGGCGCCGTCCCGCCCCGGTCGGCAGCAGCACGTACCGGTCGCGAGCGGGAGAGTCGCCGTGCCCGCGCAGCGTCGACACCCGCTCCCTGACCCGTGCCAGGCCGTCCGCCAGGCCGTCCCTCATCCGCTCTCCCACCCCCGGAGCTGCCTCCGGAGCCCGTCCGCCCAAGCCTGTCGGTCCGAGCAGGCCGGTAAGGGGATATCACGCCCTACCGACGCGCCCGCTCTCGCGGGATGACGCCGATCAGGCCCCGGCCGGCTCGGTCTCGTCCAGGCTCAGCACCCGCACGTGCAGGCTGTTGCGTTGCTGCAGCGCCGCCCGGAGCGCCCGGTGCAGCCCGTCCTCGAGATAGAGGTCACCCTCCCACTGCACGGCGTGCGGGAAGAGGTCGCCGTAGAAGGTCGAGTCCTCGTCCAGCAGCCGGTCAAGCTCCAGCTCCCGCTTGGTGGTGATCAGCTCGTCCAGCCGCACCTGCCGGGGCGGCAGCCTTGCCCAGTCGCGGGTGGACAGGCCGTGGTCCGGGTAGGGCCGGCCGTCGCGCACCGCCTTGAAGATCACGTCACTCCCTCGTCCGCTGTACGGCCCCCCACTGGCCGGGGGAGAGCGTAACCGGCCCACGGCGACGCGGGTCACGGGCGGGACACGATCCTGTGCCGCGCCGGCTTCCCGCCGGTAGACTGGCACTCGACCACGCCGAGTGCCAGACCAGGTACCGGCCTTGTGCCGGACCGAGGAGCCGGACCGAGGAGCCGGACCGAGGAGCCAGGGAGCGCCGATGAACCTCGAGGAGCGCAAGCTCGAGGTCCTGCGCGCCGTCATCGAGGACTACATCGCGACCGAGGAACCGGTCGGCTCGAAGGCGCTGGCCGAGCGGCACCACCTCGGGGTGTCACCCGCCACCATCCGCAACGACATGGCGCTGCTGGAGGAGGAGGGCTACATCGCCCAGCCGCACACCAGCGCCGGGCGGGTGCCGACGGACAAGGGCTACCGGCTGTTCGTGGACAAGCTGGCCGAGTTCAAGCCGCTGTCCACCGCCGAGCGGAGGGCGATCTCCAGTTTCCTCGAGGGCGCGATCGACCTGGACGACGTGCTGCACCGCACGGTCCGGCTGCTGGCCCAGCTGACCCGCCAGGTGGCGGTCGTGCAATATCCGTCGCTGGCCCGCTCGGCCGTGCGTCACCTCGAGGTCGTGCACCTCGCCGCCACCCGGCTGATGCTCGTGCTGATCACCGACACCGGCCGGGTCGAGCAGCGGGTGGTCGAGCTGCCGGTGCCGGTGACCGAGAGCGTGGTCGCCGACCTGCGTACGACGCTCAACGGGGCGCTGCGCGACCGCCGGCTCACCGATGCGCCCGAGATCGTCACGGCGCTGCCGGAGGCGACCGGTCCTGAGCTGCGCCCGCTGCTGACCACGATGACCACCGTGCTGCTGGAGACGCTGGTCGAGCGGCCGGACGAGCGGATGGTGCTCGGCGGCACCGCCAACCTGACCCGCAGCGCGCTCGACTTCCCGGGCACGATCCGGCCGGTGCTGGAGGCGCTGGAGGAGCAGGTCGTGCTGCTCCGGCTGATCGGCGAGGTGCAGGACCCGAGCCGGGTGCTGGTCCGCATCGGCGAGGAGAACCCGTACGAGGGGCTCCGCTCCACCTCGGTCGTCACGGTCGGCTACGGCTCGGGCGAGCGGGCGCTGGGCGGGCTCGGCGTGCTGGGCCCGACCCGGATGGACTATCCGGGCACCATGTCAGCGGTCGCGGCGGTCGCCCGCTACATCGGCCAGATCCTCGCCACCGGCGGCTGAGCCGGGGCGACCCGCACCGTCCGCGGACGGTGACCGCCGATGGGTCACCACCAGCGGCTGCACGATCAGCGGAGCGCCGCCGAGGACCGGTATGCCCACCGGCCGCGGCCGGTGCTGCGGCGGCGGTATCCGGTTGGGCAGGTCGGGCAGCTCCCGGATCGCCGGCGAGGCGAGCACCGGCACGAAGTCGGGCACGTCGATGCGCGGCTCGCTGATGCTGCGGACCACGATCAGCGACGCGGCCAGCAGGCTGAGCGCGACCATTCCGTCCAGCCAGAAGTGGTTGGCGGTGCCGATCACGACCAGCGTGGTGGCGATCGGGTGCAGCACGGCCAGCCAGCGCCAGTGCGTTCGGGTCGTCGCGATGATCCCGATCGCGACCATCACCGCCCAGCCGATGTGCAGCGACGGCATCGCCGCGTACTGGTCGGCGAGCGTGTTCTGGTTCGGCGGCCCGTACACCGCGGGGCCGTAGACGGCGGCGGTGTCGACGAAGCCCAGCGCGGACAGCATCCGCGGCGGCGCGACGGGAATCGCCAGGTGGACGAGCAGCCCGGACGCGGTCAGCAGGGCCAGCGTGCGGCGGATCCACAGGTAGTCGCCCGGCCGGCGCAGGTAGAGCCAGATCAGGAACGCCGCGGTGGCCGGGAAGTGCACGGCCGCGTAGTAGACGTTCGCACTCTTGATCACGACCGTGTTGTGCATCATCAGCGCCTGTACGGACAGCTCGTCCGGCAGCCGGAGCATCCGCTCCAGGTCCCAGACCACGTACGCGTTGTCGAACGCGGTGCCGACGTGTTTGGCCGCGACGATCCGGCCCAGCTTGTACGCCCCGAACATGACCGCGATGACCAACAGTTCGAGCAGCGGTCGCGGGCGCTGGCCCGGCACCGCGATCCGCCGCCAGCCGCGGCTGTGGTCGGGCACCGTGTCGGCGTCGCGCGACAGAGCGCGACCGGTCATGATGACCGCCGGCCCCGTGTGGTGTTCACCCCGACGACAGGTCACCACCGGTCAACGTTCTCCGGACGGGTTTTCTGCGGCAATGTGGCTCATGCCACACATTTAGCAGGGCGGTGCTACCCGATTTGGGCTCAGGCCATCCAGGACCGCCGCGCAGATGTCGCCGAGCTCGCGTACCTGCTCCGCGCTGAGGCGGTCGAACAGGTACTCGCGGACCGCGGTGACGTGCCCCGGCGCGGTCTGCTCCAGCATGTGCATGCCGGCGTCGGTGAGCACGGCGACCGTGCCGCGGCCGTCCCTGGGCGCCGGCTCGCGGCGCACCCAGCCGCGTTCCTCCAACCGAGCCACCGCGTGGGAGAGCCGGCTCGGCGACGAGTTGGCGCGCACGGCGAGGTCGCTCATCCGCAGGGCCCGATCCGGTGCCTCGGACAGCATCGCCAGCACGATGTACGAGGCGTGCGTGATCCCGGCGTCGCGCTGGAGCTGGCGGTCCAGCGCCGCGTACAGCAGCTCGGAGGTGGCGAGGAAGGAGCGCCATGTTCCTTGCTCGTCCTCGTCCAGCCAACGTGTCACCCCGACCGCCCCTTACTTGAAGCCTCAACTAACCGAGGGTACCGTCGTGCACATCGACCAGGGGAGATCGACATGCCCGTGCAGCGACTCAACCACGCCGTGCTCTATGTCCGCGATGTGAACCGCAGTGTTGCGTTCTACTCGAACGTGCTCGGGTTCCGGCAGGTGATGGGGATGGGCGGCGCGGCGTTCCTGCAGGCGGAGGGCAGCAACAACGACCACGACCTCGGGCTGTTCGAGATCGGGGCGGACGCCGCCGACTCCCCGGCCGGCCACGGCGCGGTCGGGCTCTACCACCTCGCCTGGGAGGTCGACACCCTCGACGAGCTGGAGCGGATCGCCGGCATGCTGGCCGAGGCCGGCGCGCTGGTCGGCGCGTCCGACCACGGCACCACCAAGGCCCTGTACGGCAAGGACCCGGACGGCATCGAGTTCGAGGTGTCCTGGCTGCTGCCGGCCGACCTGATCACCGACGACGTGCTCGCCGCCCGCAGCCGGATCGGCCGGCTGGACCTGGCCGCCGAGAAGGCGCGCTACGGCGGGTCCACCCGCGGCGGTGTCGGCGTCTCGGTGGTCCCTGCCGGCTGATCCCGGGGTTGGCGCTGCCACGTAGACTGGCAGTCGCGACAATCGAGTGCCAGGAAGCAGGGTTTGGTGGCGATCGACTACTACGGCGTGCTGGGCGTGCGTCGGGATGCGACGAGCGAGGAGATCAAGCGGGCCTACCGCAAGCTCGCCCGGGAGCTGCACCCCGACGTCAACCCTGACCCGGCGGCGCAGGAGCGGTTCAAGGAGGCCACCACCGCCTACGAGGTGCTCTCCGACCCGCAGAAGCGGGAGATCGTCGACCTCGGCGGTGACCCGCTCTCGCAGAACGGCGCCGCCGGCGGCAACCCGTTCGCCGGTGGCTTCGGCGGGCTCGGCGACATCATGGACGCCTTCTTCGGTGCGTCCACCCAGCGCGGCCCGCGCAGCCGGGTCAGGCAGGGTTCTGACGCGCTGATCCGGCTCGACCTCGAGCTGGCCGAGACCGCGTTCGGGGTGACCAGGGACATCACCGTGGACACCGCGGTCGTCTGCACCACCTGCTCCGGCGCCGGCACCGCTCCCGGCACCCACCCGGCCACCTGCGACACCTGCGGCGGGCGGGGCGAGATCCAGAGCGTGCAGCGGTCGTTCCTCGGTCAGGTGATGACCAGCCGGCCGTGCCCGACTTGCTCCGGCACCGGCATCGTCATCCCGACCCCGTGCGGCACCTGCGCCGGCGACGGGCGCGTCCGGGCCCGCCGGACCCTGCCGGTCAAGGTGCCCGCCGGCGTCGAGGACGGCATGCGGATCCGGCTGTCCGGCCAGGGCGAGGTCGGCCCCGGCGGCGGCCCGGCCGGCGACCTGTACGTCGAGATCCACGAGCTGCCGCACGACATCTTCAACCGTGAGGGCGACGACCTGCACTGCCGGGTGCAGCTGCCGATGACCGCCGCCGCGCTCGGCACCACGCTGACGCTCACCACGCTCGACGGCGACGAGGAGATCGACGTGCGGGCGGGCACGCAGCCGGACACGGTGATCCCGCTGCGCGCCCGCGGCGTGCCGCACCTGCGCGGCGTCGGGCGCGGCGACCTGCACGTGCACGTGCAGGTCGTGACGCCGACCCGGATGGACGAGGAGCAGGAAGCCTTGCTGCGGCAGTTCGCCACGCTGCGCGGCGAGGACATGCCGGTCTCCACCCGGGCGCACGGCAGCGGGGGGCTGTTCTCCAAGATGCGGGACGCGTTCAACGGGCGGTGAGCACCCGGGCGGTCTTCCTCGTCGACGCGCTGCCGGACGGCGCGTCGACGGTGCTCGGCGGGGCGGAGGGGCACCACGCCGCGACGGTCCGCCGGCTGCGGCCGGGTGAGGAGCTGCTGCTCTCCGACGGCGCCGGCGGGGTCGCGGACTGCGTGGTGACGGGGCCGGCCGACGGCGGGCTGCGGCTCGCGGTGACCGCCGTACGCCGGCTACCGTCGCCGGACCCCCGGTTCGTGCTGGTGCAGGCGCTGGCCAAGGGCGACCGCGGGGAGCTGGCGGTGGAGCTGGCGGTCGAGCTCGGGGTCGACGAGGTGGTGCCGTGGGCGGCCGCGCGGTCGTTGGTGCGGTGGGACGGCGCCCGCGGGCAGCGGTCGCTGGAGCGCTGGCGGTCGACCGCTCGGGCCGCCGCAAAGCAGTCCCGGCGGGCCTGGCTGCCGGCGGTGGCCGCGCCGGCCTCCACCCGGGACGTGGCCGGGCTGATCGGGGCGGCGGCCGGGGCGCTGGTGCTGCACGAGGCGGCGGACGTGTCGCTCGGCTCGGTGCCGCTGCCGGACGGCGGTGACCTCGTGCTCGTCGTCGGTCCCGAGGGCGGGCTGGACGAGGCCGAGCTTGCCGCGTTCACCACCGCCGGCGCGACCGCGGTCCGCCTCGGCGAGCCGGTGCTGCGCACCTCCACCGCCGGTGCCGCCGCGCTGGCCGCCCTCTCGCTGCGTACCGGCCGCTGGGACTAGGCCGACCCCACCGGGCGCGCGACGAAGGCGGTCACGCCGGCCGGTCCGGTCGTCCACGCGGTCACCGCCGCCGCGCCGGTCCCGGTGAGGCGTTCCGACCAGGTGCCGGCCGCGGCCGGCCGGTCGACCCGGGCCAGTTCGCCGCCCGGGGCGGTCAGCCGTACGTCGAGCCGGGCGGGCGCGTCGAGCGTGCCGCGGGCGGTGACCGCCGCGCCCGACGGCGGCAGGATCCGGTCCAGGGTCAGCGACCCGTCCGGCGCCTCGGCGTCGACGACCACGTACGGGGCGTCGTCGCCGACCCAGACCCGGACCAGGTAGATCAGCGAGATCGGCGTACCGGCGCGGGACACCTCGATCCCGATCCCGGCCAGGTGCGCGCCGCGGGACCGCGCGGTCAGCGACTGCGGACCCAGGTACGACCCGACGAACCGGAGCGCGACCAGGTCCGGCTTGGTCAGGTCCCCGTACGTGCCGGCGGCCTGGTCGGTCGGTGCGTCGCGGAACCCGTCGGCGCGGGACGCGTACGGCCAGACCGTCCGCATGTCGTTCACGCCGGCGGCCGGGATCGGCGTCGGTCCGGGCGGCGCCGGTGCCGCGGCGGTGGTGCCGGCCGGCGGTGACGCCAGCGACGGCAGCACAGACGGGGCCGCGACCAGCGCGGCGAGGACCGCGGCGGCGCCGGCCAGCACGAGCACCGGCGTCCGCCACTGCCAGCGGACCCGGGCCGGCCGGACCGTACGTTCCCGGATCCGGCGCAGGCCGTCGGTGCGCGGCTCGACCTGGTCGGCCTCGGCGTGCAGCGACCGGCGCAGCAGCTCCTCCAGCTCAGTCGGCACGGCGTGCCTCCAGAGCGGATCGCAGGGCGGCCATCCCGCGCGAGGCGTGCGACTTCACCGCGCCCGGGCTGATACCCATCGCCGCGGCGATCTGGGCCTCGGACAGGTCCGCGTAGTAGCGCAGCACCAGGCACTCCCGCTGCCGCTCCGGCAGCGCCCGCAGGGCCACGATCACCCGACGGTGCTCCAGCCGGTCGAGCGCGCCCTGCTCGGCCGACGGCGCGTCCGGCAGCGGCGCCGGGGCGTGCCGGCGGGCGACCTGCTGGTGCCGCAGCCGGGACCGGGCCAGGTTCACCACGGTCGTCCGCAGGTAGCCGACCGCCGCCTGCGGGTCCCGGATGCGCCGCCACGACCCGTGCATCCGCACGTACGCGTCCTGCACGACCTCCTCGGCCGCGCCGGCGTCGTCGAGCAGCAGCGCGGCGAGCCGGACCAGCCCGCGGTAGTGCGCCAGGTAGAGCGCGGTGACCGCGTCGTCCGCGGCGATGCGCGGCGCCGGCCGGGTCAGCACGGGCACTGTGGTGGTCTCGGCGGCGAGGCCGAACTCCCCTGCCGCGACGGTGGTCACGTACCCAGGACGCGCGCCGGGCCCGGTTCGTTTACCCGTACGATCCCCGCCGTGGTCGACTGCCTGTTCTGCTCGCTCGTCGCCGGCGAGATCCCGGCGACCGTGGTCCGCGAGGACGAGCTCACGCTGGCCTTTCGGGACCTCAACCCGAAGGCGCCGACGCACGTCCTGGTGATCACCAAGGCGCACCACCCGGACGTGGCCGAGCTCGCCGCGACCGACCCGGACGGCCTGACCGCGCTGCACCGCACCGCGGCCGCGGTGGCCGCGGGATCGGGCGTCGAGGGGTCGGGCTGGCGGCTGGTGTTCAACACCGGCGCCGACGCCGGTCAGAGCGTGCCGCACGTGCACGGCCACGTGCTCGGAGGCCGGTATTTGGAGTGGCCGCCCGGGTAGACTGAGCGCCGTCACATTTCCGTCAGAAGGAAGCAGGGCCGCCCCGACCCGTGCCCACCACACCCACCAGCGAGAGCGCCGCTCAGACCAAGATCGTCGTGCCTGGCTCGCAGGCCATGGTCGCCCTGCTCGGCTCCCGGGACGAGCTGCTGAGGATCATCGAAGAGGCGCTGGCCAGCGACGTCCACGTGCGTGGCAACGAGATCACGATCAGTGGCGACCCGGGCGACAACGCCCTCGCCGTGCGGCTGTTCGAGGAGCTGCTCGAGCTCGTCGCCGCGGGGCAGACGCTGACCGCAGACTCCGTCCGGCACTCGCTCGGGATGCTGCAGGCCGGCGAGGCGGAGCGGCCCGCCGAGGTGCTCAGCCTCAACATCCTGTCCCGGCGCGGGCGGACGATCCGGCCGAAGACGCTGAACCAGAAGCGGTACGTCGACGCGATCGACCGGCACACGATCGTCTTCGGCATCGGCCCGGCCGGCACCGGCAAGACCTACCTGGCCGTGGCCAAGGCCATGCAGGCGCTGCAGTCCAAGCAGGTCAACCGGATCATCCTGACCCGGCCGGCGGTGGAGGCGGGGGAGCGGCTCGGCTACCTGCCCGGCACCCTGTACGACAAGATCGACCCCTACCTGCGCCCGCTGCTGGACGCGCTGCACGACATGGTCGACCCGGAGTCGATCCCGCGGCTGACCCAGGCCGGGACGATCGAGATCGCGCCGCTGGCGTACATGCGGGGCCGGACGCTCAACGACGCGTTCATCATCCTGGACGAGGCGCAGAACACCACGCCGGAGCAGATGAAGATGTTCCTGACCCGGCTCGGGTTCGGGTCCAAGATCGTGGTCACCGGGGACGTGACGCAGGTCGACCTGCCGGCCGGGCAGCGCAGCGGACTGCGGGTGGTGCGGGACATCCTCGACGGGGTCGAGGACGTCCACTTCGCCGAGCTGACGAGCACCGACGTCGTGCGGCACCGGCTGGTCGGCGACATCGTCGACGCGTACGCGCGCTACGACGCGCAGGTCGTGCACGCGGCTCCGCGCCCCAACACCCGCGGCGGCCGACGCCGATGAGCGGGCGCGCGGGCTCGCACCGGGAGCGGGCATGAGCATCGAGATCGCGAACGAGTCGGGCGTCGACGTCGACGAGGCTGCGCTGTCCGCGGTCGCCCGGCACACGCTCGACCAGCTCGGGGTCAGCCCGCTGGCCGAGCTGTCGGTGATCGTGGTCGACGTCGCCGCGATGTCCGCGCTGCACGAGCGCTGGATGGGCGAGCCCGGGCCGACCGACGTGCTGGCGTTCCCGATGGACGAGCTCGACACCGCGCGCAGCCCGGACGAGCACGAGCCCGGCCCGACGCTGCTCGGTGACGTCGTGCTCTGCCCGGAGTACGCGCGTCGCGGCGCCCGCGCCGCTGGCCACTCGCTCGCCGCGGAGCTGGAGCTGCTCACCGTGCACGGGGTGCTGCACCTGCTCGGCTATGACCACGCCGAGCCGGAGGAGGAGCGGGAGATGTTCGCCCTGCAGGCGAAGTTGCTGGAGTCCTGGCGGGCCGGCGCGCAGGCGCGATGAGCGAGCCCGAGGGCCCGCAGGGTGAGCGGGGAGCGACGAGGGCTGAGCCGGTCGAGGGACGAGGCCGGGTCGGTCCGAGGAGTGGGAGATGAGCGGGACGGACGTCGCCCTCATCGTCGTCGCGGCGCTGCTGGTGCCGCTGGCGGGGGTGCTGGCCGGCATGGAGGCGGCGCTCGTCCGGGTGTCCCGGGTCCGGGTCGAGGAGATGGAGCGCGGCGGCGACCGGCGGGCCGCCCGGCTGCTGGTCGTGCTGGCCGACCTGCCCCGGCACACCAACCTGCTGCTGCTGCTCCGGCTGGTCTGCGAGACGCTCGCGACGGTGCTGGTCGCGCAGGCGGTGATCGACTGGCTCGGTCCGCACTGGTCCGCGGTCGCGTTCACGGTCGCGGTCATGGTCGTCGTCTCGTACGTGCTGGTCGGGGTCGGTCCGCGCACGCTCGGCCGGCAGCACCCGTACACGGTGGCGCTGGCGACCGCGGGCGTCGTGCACGGGCTGGCCCGGGTACTTGGCCCGCTGGCGTCGTTGCTGATCCTCATCGGCAACGCGATCACTCCGGGCCGCGGCTTCCGGGAGGGCCCGTTCGCCACCGAGGCCGAGCTGCGTGAGCTGGTCGACCTGGCCGAGCAGCGCGGCGTGGTCGAGCACGGCGAGCGGGACATGATCCACTCGGTGTTCGAGCTCGGCGACACGATCGCCCGCGAGGTGATGGTGCCGCGCACCGAGGTGGTCTGGATCGAGCGCGGCAAGAGCGTCCGGCAGGCGCTCGCGCTGGCGCTGCGCAGCGGCTTCTCCCGGATCCCTGTGGTCGGCGACAACGTCGACGACATCGTCGGCATCGTCTACCTCAAGGACCTCGCCGCCCGGGCCCAGGACCAGCAGGCCCGTGCGACCAAGGTCGAGGAGGTCATGCGGCCGCCGACGTTCGTGCCGGAGTCGAAGCCGGTGGACGAGCTGCTGCGGGAGATGCAGGCCCGGCGTACGCATATGGCCGTGGTGATCGACGAGTACGGCGGGACCGCCGGCGTGGTGACGATCGAGGACATCCTCGAGGAGATCGTCGGTGAGATCGCGGACGAGTACGACACCGAGCGGCCGACGGTGGAGTGGGTCGACAAGGACACCGCCCGGCTGACCGCGCGGACGGCGGTGGAGGACCTCGGCGAGCTGTTCGACCTGCCGATCGAGGACGCCGGGGACGTGGAGACCGTCGGCGGGCTGCTGGCCCGGGAGCTCGGCCGGGTGCCGATCCCTGGGGCGAGCGTGTCGGTGGACGGGCTGAAGCTGACCGCGGAGACCACCGGCGGGCGGCGCAACCGCATCGACACCGTGCTCGTGCACCGCGAGTCCGCCCGCACCCGCAGGCGGGCCGAGCACTCCGCCGAGAGTTAAGGCGTCAGGCGGGTCTGCCGAAGCGGCGGGTGTTGCGGCCGGGCAGGCCGGGGGCGAAGTGCGCGCGCACCTCGGGCCGCAGCACGAACCACAGCAGCCCCGCCAGCACCAGGGCCTGGAGCAGCTGCTCGGCCCGCATCCAGGCCGGGTACGGCGTGAACTGCACGGCGACCAGCGCGACGATCCCGAGCGCGCCGAGCAGGATCACCCGCCGGTAGGCCCAGCGGCGGCCGCGCATCAGCGCCCGCACCAGGAACACGTAGACGACGCTGAGCACGACGTTGCCGACCACCCGGCCCCAGATGCCGACCGAGTAGCTGCGGCGCAGGACGTCGCGCTGCGCCGGGTCGGTGATGTGCCGGTGGTCGAGCTGGTACGCGACGACGCTGTGCCGGGCGATCAGCACGGTGATGGTCAGCAGCACCGACAGACCGAGGTTGGTCAGCAGCAGCACGACGACCGGGCGCAGCTCGCGCGGAGCGGGCGGTCCGACGGCCGGCGGCGGTGGTGGCGGCGGCGGGGGAGCGGGCGGGAATTGTCCGGACACGGGTCGATTCTGCGCCTGCCGGCTGACCGCGCCGGCGGAGGGCCTGCGACGATCGTCGCCGTGACCGAGCTGGACGCCGAGGACACCAAGATCGTGACGCTGGCCCGGGCCGCCCGCGGCCGGATCGGGGCGGCGGAGGGCGCAGCGGTCCGCGACACCGACGGCCGCACCTATGTGGGCACGACCGTGGCGCTGCCGTCGCTGGCGCTGTCCGCGCTGCAGGTCGCGGTCGCGGCCGCGGTGGCGAGTGGGGCCAGCGGGCTGGAGGCGGCCGCGCTGGTGACCGACGGGGACGGCGCCGACCCCGCCGGCCGGGCCGCGGTCGCCGACCTCACCGCCGACGCCCCGGTGATCATCGCCACACCGCGGGCCTGACCGAGACGTCGAGAGGGCGGTTCCCGCAGGGGAACCGCCCTCTCGTACGTAGCGCACCGCCCCGGCTGGTCGCCTCTCGGCGAGTGGTCGCTCGTGGCGACAGATGTTGGAGCCCGGGGACACAGATCCAGGTCGGTACGCCGGGGTCAACGTACCTCGGGCCGGCGATGTTCCCGGTTGCCATCGGGTAAGAAACTGCTCAGCGCGACGCGGCCAGGGGCACCGTCGCGGCCTGGCAGGATGGCTGGGTGACGACCTCCCGCTCCGGCTTCGCCAGCCTCGTCGGCCGGCCCAACGCGGGCAAGTCGACGCTGACCAACGCCTTGGTCGGAGAGAAGATCGCGATCACCTCCAGCCGGCCGCAGACGACCAGGCACGCGGTGCGCGGGATCCTCACCCGCCCGGACGCCCAGCTGGTGCTCGTCGACACCCCCGGGCTGCACCGGCCCCGGACGCTGCTCGGCCAGCGGCTCAACGCGGTGGTCCGGGAGACCTGGGCCGGCGTCGACGTGATCGCGCTGTGCCTGCCGGCGGACGAGCCGGTCGGGGCTGGGGACCGGTTCATCGCCCGGGAGCTGGCCGCGCTGCCGGGCACGCCGGTGCTCGCGGTGGTGACCAAGACCGACCTGGTGGAACCGCCGCAGGTGGCCGCGGCGCTCGTGGCGGCGCAGCAGCTGGGCGAGTCGACCGGGCTGGAGCTCGCCGACATCGTGCCGGTGTCAGCGGTGGCGAAGTTCCAGGTCGACCTGCTCGCCGACCTGCTCGTCGCGCTGCTGCCGGAAGGGCCGCCGCTCTACCCGGACAGCGAGCTGACCGACGAGCCGACCGAGACCCGGATCGCCGAGCTGATCCGGGAGGCCGCGCTGGAGGGCGTGCGGGACGAGCTGCCGCATTCGCTGGCGGTCTCGATCGACGAGACGTCCCGGCGGGACGACCTCACGGTGATCCACGCGACGGTGCACGTCGAGCGGGACAGCCAGAAGCCGATCGTGCTCGGTGCCGGTGGCGCGCGGCTGCGCGCGGTCGGGACCGCCGCGCGCCGGGAGATCGAGGCGCTGCTCGGCGGCCGCGTCTACCTCGACCTGCACGTGAACGTCCTCAAGGACTGGCAGCGCGACCCCCGCCAACTGCGCCGCCTGGGTTTCTGAGGCCATGGCTCCCGACCATCTGGCGGCGCGGACGGCGCTCAGACGACGACCGGCCGCAGTGTCGGGGATCGACCGATACAGCCCCGGTGTCGGCCGACCCCTCGGCCTCTCCGGACGCCGCCTGAACGCCGTCCGCATCCACCGACGGCCGAGGGCCGTCCGCATCCACCGACGGCCGAGGGCCACGGCCTAGTGCTGCTCGGTCCGTACCGGGAGGTTCTGCGGGTTCCGGGGGCGGTCGCGTTCGTCGTGGCCGGCCTGGTTGCGCGGCTCCCGATCTCCATGCAGACGCTCGGCGTCGTCCTGCTCATCCGCGCCACCACCGGCTCGTACGCGCTCGCCGGCGCCGTCTCGGCCACCTTCGCCCTGGCGCAGGCGCTTCTCGCGCCGCTGCTCGGCCGGCTCGTCGACCGGCACGGACAGGCCAGGGTGCTGCTGCCGGCGCTGCTCCTGTACGCGGCCGGCCTCGGCGGGCTGGTCGCGCTCGCCCTCGCCGGCGCCCCGTCCTGGACGCTGTTCCCGGCCGCGGTCGTCTTCGGCGGCTCCTACCCGCAGCCCGGCTCGCTGGTGCGGGCCCGCTGGGCGCACGCGCTGTCCGGCACCCCGCTGCTGCCGACCGCGTTCTCGCTGGAGTCGGTGCTCGACGAGGTGGTGTTCGTCGTCGGTCCGGTGCTGGTGACCGTGCTCGCGACGGCGGTCTCGCCGTCCGCTGGCCTGCTGTCCGCCGCGGTGTTCACGCTGGTCGGATCGCTGGCACTGGCGGCGCAGCGGCGCACCGAGCCGCCGCCGCACCCGGCCGGCGACGGGATGCGGCACCCGTCGGTGCTGCGGCGCGCCGGCGTGCGCGTGCTCGTGCTGGTCGGCGCGGCCGTCGGCGGCATCTTCGGCTCGATCGAGGTGGCGACCGTCGCGTTCACCGACGAGCACGGGCAGACCGCCGCGGCCGGGATCGTGCTCGCCCTGCTCGCCGGCGGCAGCCTGCTCGCCGGCCTCTGGTACGGCACCGTGCGGTGGAAGGCGCCGCTGCCGGTCCGGTTCGTCCGCGGTGTGGTGCTGCTCGCCCTGGTCACCGTGCCGCTGCCGCTGGCGACGAACGTGCCGGTGCTGGCCGCGCTGGTGTTCGTCGGCGGGTTCACCATCTCGCCGACGCTGATCGCCGCGTTCGCGCTGCTGGAGGAGCTGGTGCCGGCGCCGTCCCGGACCGAGGGGCTGACCTGGTTCAGCACCGGCATCGGAATCGGGCTGGCGATCGCCGCGTCGCTGACCGGTCAGGTCGTCGACGCCGCCAGCGGGCGGGCCTCGTTCGCCGTGGCGGTCGCCTCCGGCGCGCTGGCCGCCGTGCTCGCCCTGGCCGGCGCCCGCAAGCTCACGCCAGCCGGCTGACCAGCTCGCCGACCGCGGTCTGCCACTCCGCGATCGCCCGGTACGGCCGGAAGCCGAGGCGGGTGTTGATCCGCAGCATGTGCTCGTTGCTCGCGGCGTTACCGGTGATCACCTCGGTCACGTCCGTCCGCTCGGCGCGCAGCCGGCGCAGCATGTCCGCCTTGACCCACAGGCCGAGCCCGGAGCCGCGGTGCGCCGGCGCGACCGCCGTGTCCTCCTGGAAGGCCCGCGGCGGTGGGCCGAGCTCCAGCTCGGTGAGGCCGGCCACCGCGCCGGTCCGCTCGTGCACCGCGACGGTCACCCAGTCGGTGAGGCCCATCTCGCGGTGGCCGGTCTCGTTCTGCCGGATCACGTCCGCCGTGAAGACCTGGTTGTCGATGTCGGCGTCGTCGACCGGCGCGTCGTTCATCGCCGTCTTGGCCACCGCGTACTGCTCGACCAGCTCGTCCGGGCACCGGTCGGTCCAGCGCACCAGCCGGTAGCCGGCGTGCGTGGCGGCGGCCAGCGTCTCGACATCGGCCCAGTCCACGTCGGCCAGCCGCAGCAGCGAGAGCCGGGCGCGGCTGACCTCCCGCAGCCCGTAGGCCCGGCAGAACGCCTCGCCCGGGCTGCCGTCGTCCGCCTCGAGCAGGAACGTGCTCCGGCCGTCGGCGGCGGCCGCGGCCACCGCCGCACGCAGCAGCGCGGTGCCAAGCCCGTGCCGGCGGTGGTCGGGGCGGACCATCACGTTGGACATGGCCAGGTGCTGGTTGTCGATGTCGGGCAGCACCAGCACGACGTGCCCGATCATCGCGTCGCCGTCGCGGACGACCCAGCGCAGCACGCGCCGGTCGTCCCGGCGCAGCCGCAACCGGCCCGCGATCTCGGCCAGCTCGGTCGGCGGGTCGTCCGGGTGGTCGACCACCTCCATCGCCCTGATCAGCCGGTGGTACGCGACCCCGTCGGTGTCGGTGGGGTTCTCCAGCCGCTCGAGCTGTGTCGTTCCCATGTCTGAGGAGTACGCGGCCGGTCAACCGGATTTGGTCGGAACGCGGTGCGAGACTGGCCCGGTGAGCCTGTACCGGGACGAGGGCGTGGTGCTCCGGGTGCAGAAGCTCGGCGAGGCCGACCGCATCGTCACGCTGCTGACCCGGCGCACCGGGCGGGTGCGCGCGGTCGGCAAGGGGGTGCGGCGGACCACGTCCCGGTTCGGCGCCCGGCTGGAGCCGTTCAGCCACGTCGACCTGCAGCTGTGGGCCGGTCGCTCGCTCGACATCGTCACCCAGGCCGAGACCATCGGCGCGTACGGGAAGGACATCGTCGGCGACTACGCCCGCTACACCGCCGGGACCGCGGTGCTGGAGACGGCCGAGCGGCTGACCGCGGAGGAGCGGGAGCCGTCGTTGCGGCTCTACCTGCTCGTCGTCGGCGCGCTGCGCGGGCTGGCCGCCGGGACCCACGACCCGTCGCTGGTGCTCGACGCGTTCCTGGTGCGGGCCATGTCGGTGGCCGGCTGGGAGCCGGCGCTGGCCGAGTGCGCGCGCTGCGGGGCGCCGGGACCGCACCGGGCGTTCTCGGTGCCGGCCGGGGGAGCGGTCTGCGCGGACTGCCGCCCGGCCGGGTCGTCGGCGCCCGACCCCGAGTCGATCGCGCTGGTCCTCGCGCTGCTGTCGGGCGACTGGGACACCGCCGAGGGCAGCGGTGCCGCGGCCCGCCGGGAGGCGAGCGGCCTGGTCGCCGCGCACCTCCAGTGGCACCTCGAACGCGGCCTCCGCTCCCTCCCTCTCGTCGAAAGGGTGCCGCCCTCTTGATGACAGCCTGCATCATGAGCTACCATGTGCTACATGGCGACGGTGACCGGCGTGGATGACGTCGGAGTGCGCGAGCTGCGCCAGAACCTCAGCGTCTACCTGCGCCGCATCGCACAGGGCGAGACGCTCCGGGTCACCGAGCACGGTCGCCCCGTGGCCCTCCTGACCCCTATCCCGTTGACCGACAACGCGGCCCTCGACCAACTCGAGGCCGAGGGACTTCTCGAACAACGGGTCGCCCGTCGGACCCGGCCGTTGCCCGAGCCGGCGCCGCGCCTGCCGGGTGAACCGCCGATCAGCGAGCTGATCATCCGCGAGCGTGAGGAGGACTGGCGCTGACATGGCCCTGTATATGGACAGCTCGGCGCTCGTGAAGCTGGTGATCCGGGAGACCGGCTCGGACGACCTGCGCGGGTTCGTCGGCGGCCGGGAGATGGTGACCAGCCAGATCTCCCGCGTCGAGCTGATCCGTGCCGTGGCACGGAACCAGCCGGACTCGGTCGAGGCCGCGGTGGAGCTCCTCGGCGAGCTCACGCTCGTGGCGGTCAGCCAGGTGATCGCCTCGCGGGCGGCGTGGGTGCCACCGCCCGCACTGCGGAGCCTGGACGCCCTGCATGTGGCCAGCGCGAGCGCGATGCGTGACAGCCTCGACGCGTTCGTCACCTACGACCATCGGATGATCGATGCGGGCCGGATAGCAGGCCTGCGGATCGCCTCGCCAGGAGGCCGATCCGGGTGAACGGCCGGCGCGGGCCGACGGCGACGGGGTGGGCGGCACCGCCGGGGCATCCGTCCGGGGCGCGGCCGCCGGCGATCCCGGCGGAGCTGGTGCCGCGGCACGTCGCGCTGGTCATGGACGGCAACGGCCGGTGGGCCAACCAGCGCGGGCTGCCCAGGACCAAGGGCCACGAGGCCGGCGAGGCCGCGCTGCTCGACGTCATCCACGGCGCGATCGAGCTCGGCATCGGCACCCTGTCCGCGTACGCGTTCTCCACGGAGAACTGGCGCCGCTCGCCGGACGAGGTGCGCTTCCTGATGGGCTTCAACCGGGCCGTGATCCGCCGCCGCCGGGACGAGCTCGACGCGCTCGGCGTCCGGATCCGGTGGGCCGGCCGGCGCCCGCGACTGTGGCGGTCGGTGATCTCCGAGCTGGAGGACGCCGAGCGGATGACCGTCCACAACGACGTGATCACCCTGCAGTTCTGCGTGAACTACGGCGGCCGGGCCGAGATCGCCGACGCGGCCAAGGCCATCGCCCGCGAGGTCGCCGCCGGCCGGGTCGACCCGGAGAAGGTCGACGAGCGGATGATCGCCCGCCACCTCGACGAGCCGGGCCTGCCGGACGTCGACCTGTTCATCCGCTCGTCCGGGGAGCAGCGCACGTCCAACTTCCTGCTCTGGCAGTCGGCGTACGCGGAGCTGGTCTTCCTCGACACGCTGTTCCCCGACTTCGATCGGCGCGACCTCTGGCGAGCCTGCGAGATCTATGCAAAGCGGGACCGCCGGTACGGCGGCGCCGTCGACGCCGCCGCACCGCGCTGACTCACGCCGGGCAGGGCTGCCGGGCGCCGACCGCCCGCGGCGCGGGCGTCCGCAGCACCACCGCCGCGACCGCGAGAGCGCCCAGCGCGAGCACCCCGGCGACCGCGAACGCCAGCCGGAACCCGCCGGCCAACGCCACCGACCCGGACCCGCCGAGCGCCGCGGTCCGGGCCGCGGCCACCGCGGCCAGCACCGAGATCCCGAGCGCGCCGCCGATCTGTTGCGACGTGTTCGCCAGCCCGGACGCCAGCCCGGCGTCGGCGTCGGTCGCGTCCGACATCGCCAGCGTGGTCACGGTCGGCAGCGCCAGGCCGGTCCCGGCGCCGAGTAGCAGCAGCGCCGGCAGCAGGTCGGCCGCGTACGAGGCGTCGGCGGGCAGCCGGGCCAGCACCGCCAGTCCGGCCGCGAGCAGCCCGAGCCCGGTCAGCAGCACCGGCCGCGGGCCGAAGCGGGCCGCCAGCCGGCCGGACGGACCGAGCGAGAGCAGCCCGATGGAGACCGCGACCGGCAGCACGGCCAGGCCGGTACGGGCGGCGCCGTAGCCGACGACCTGCTGCAGGAACAGCGCGGACAGGAACTGGAACCCGAGCGCGGCCGCGACCATCAGCAGCTGCGCGCCGTTCGCCCCGGACACCGCCCGGGACCGGAGGATCCGCAGCGGCAGCAGCGGCCGAGCGACCCGCGCCTGCCGCAGCACGAAACCGGCCAGCAGCCCGACCGCCGCGACCGCGGCGCCGAGGGTCCAAAGCGAGGTCCAGCCCCGGTCCGGCGCCCGCACGATCGTGGCCACGCCGAGCATCAGCCCCGCGGTCACCAGCACGGCGCCGGGCACGTCGGCACCGGCGGCCAGCCCGGCACCGCGGTCGCGGGGCAGCGCCCGCACCGCCGCGGCCAGCGCGAGGACTCCGATCGGCAGGTTGACCAGGAACACCGACCGCCAGCCCAGCGCCTCGGTGAGCACGCCGCCGAGCACCAGCCCGAGCGAGGCGCCGGCGGCGCCGACGAACGTGACCACCCCGATCGCCGCGGCGCGCTCGCGTGCCTCCGGGAACAGCGTGACGACCGTGCCGAGCACCACGGCCGACGCGGCCGCCCCGCCAGCGCCCTGCACGAACCGGGCCACCACCAGCACCGCCGGCCCGGTCGCGAGCCCGCAGGCCAGCGACGCCGCGGTGAACACGGCCAGCCCGGCCAGGAACAGGCGGCGCCGGCCGAGCAGGTCACCGAGCCGGCCGGCGAGCAGCAGCAGCCCGCCGAACGCGACGAGATAGCCGTTGACCACCCAGGCCAGCCCGGACGCGGAGAACCCGAGCGCGGCCTGGACCGAGGGCAGCGCGACCGTGACGATCGTGCCGTCCAAGATGATCATGAGCATGCCGGCACAGAGCACGGCCAGCGCGGCTCGTCGCGACGTTACGGTCATAGAAATGACCGTAACAGATAGTCCCGAACGAAACTATCCCAGTGCGGAGCACATCATCGCCGGCGGCGTACCGACCGGTCGCTGACCACCGGCTTGGCCAGCCGCTCGGTCACCAGCGCGGACATGCACCGGACGAACACCTCCCGGTCGGGCTCGGGCAACGCCGAGAGCATGTCGAGGTGCGCCTGGTCGACCACCCGCTGCCCGGCGGCCAGCAGCTTCTCGCCGGCCGGCGTGACCGCCACGATCCGGGCCCGCCGGTCGGTCGCGGAGGGCCGCCGCTCGGCCAACCCGGCCCGCTCCAGCTTGTCCATGGTCACGACCATCGTGGTCTTGTCCAGGCCGGCCAGCTCGCCGAGCCGGGACTGGGTCAGCTCGGCGCCGTGCGCCTTGCCCAGCACGCAGATCTCCCGAGGCGTGGTGCCCAGCTCGGCCAGCTTCGCGGTCAGCTCGGTGTCGACGACGTGGCCGGCGTGGTTGAACAGGAACCCGAGGTCGGGGGCCGTGGCAGCCATGCGCCCACGGTACTCGTTCCGCTGCGGAACAGTTCCGCAGCGGACGGTCTCACACCAGCCGCTGCACCAGCACGTATCCGACCAGGACGACGACCAGCAGCCGGATCAGCTTGCCGCCGGCGTCCAGCTTCGGCCAGGCCAGGTACGTCAGCCAGAGCAGCCCCAGCAGCAGCACCAGCAGGCACACCGCGGCGGCCACCGGCGGCGCGAACAGCCCGCCCAGCAGCAGCGCCAGCACGAGCACGAACGGCACCCAGCGGGGACGGGTCGCGAGCCAGGTCAGCAGGCCGGTGCTGCGGCGTTCGACCGCCCGGCGGAGCGGGGACGACACGCGCGCTCACCGCCTTTCGGTACGGTTCCGGGCGGCGGGTCCGGCCGGGTCCGCACCGATCCTCCCAGGCAGAGCCTGGTCGTGGTGGCGGGGGTGGGCGAGTGCTGGTGGTGTCCCGCTTCACGGTGCCGCCGGCGGAGGGCGACCGGTTCGCCGAGCTGGCCCGCGCGGCGCTGGGCGCGCTGGCGGCCCGGCCCGGATTCCGCCGCGGGCACGCCGGCCGCGCGGTCGACGACCCGGCCGAGTGGGTGCTGGTCAGCGAGTGGGACGGGGTCGGGGCGTACCGCAGGGCCCTCGGCAGCTACGAGGTGAAGCTCGCCGCGACCCCGCTGCTGGCGCAGGCCCGCGACGACGCCGGCGCCTTCGAGGTGCTCGTCACGGTCGGCCCCGGCGGCCTCACCGAGACCGCCGCGAGCGACCGCGCGCCGGACGCCGACACCGCCGGCCCCGGATACCCGCTGGGGAGCGACGAAACGCCCAGGTAGATTCGGCACTCTCACCGACCGCCAGCCGGATGGAGTGCACCCGTGCCTGCCGACCGCATCGACACCATCGTCAGCCTTGCCAAGCGTCGAGGCTTCGTCTACCCGTCCAGCGAGATCTACGGCGGGCAGCGCGCGGCGTGGGACTACGGTCCGCTCGGGGTCGAGCTCAAGGACAACATCAAGCGGCAGTGGTGGCGGTCGATGGTGCAGGGCCGGGACGACATCGTCGGCCTCGACTCGTCGATCATCCTGGCCCGCGAGGTCTGGGAGGCCTCCGGCCACGTGCAGGAGTTCGTCGACCCGCTGACCGAGTGCCAGTCGTGCCACAAGCGGTTCCGGGCCGACCACCTCATCGAGGCGTACGAGGAGAAGCACGGCCACCCGCCGGAGAACGGCCTCGCGGACGTCGTCTGCCCCAACTGCGGCACCCGCGGCGCGTTCACCGAGCCGAGGATGTTCAACGGCCTGCTGTCCACCCACCTCGGCGTGACCCAGGACGAGTCCGGCCTGGCCTACCTGCGGCCGGAGACCGCGCAGGGCATCTTCATCAACTTCCTCAACGTGCTGCAGTCCAGCCGGAAGAAGCCGCCGTTCGGCATCGGCCAGATCGGCAAGTCGTTCCGCAACGAGATCACCCCCGGCAACTTCATCTTCCGCACCCGCGAGTTCGAGCAGATGGAGATGGAGTATTTCGTCGAGCCCGGCACCGACGAGGAGTGGCACGACTACTGGATCGCCGAGCGGACCAGGTGGTACACGGATCTCGGCATCGACCCGGCCAACCTGCGCCACTACGAGCACCCGAAGGAGAAGCTGTCCCACTACTCGAAGCGCACCGTCGACATCGAGTACCGGTTCCGCTTCCAGGGCTCGGAGTGGGGTGAGCTGGAGGGCATCGCCAACCGCACCGACTTCGACCTGACCACGCACTCCAAGCACTCCGGCGCCGACCTGTCCTACTTCGACCAGGAGAAGGGCGAGCGCTGGGTGCCGTACGTGATCGAGCCGGCAGCCGGCGTCGGGAGGCCGATGATGGCGTTCCTGGTCGACGCGTACGCGGAGGACGAGGCGCCCAACGCGAAGGGCAACCTGGAGAAGCGGACCGTGCTGCGGCTGGACCGGCGGCTCTCGCCGGTGAAGGCCGCGGTGCTGCCGCTGTCCCGCAACCCCGACCTGTCACCGAAGGCGCGCGACCTGGCCGCGGTGCTCCGGCAGTCCTGGAACGTCGAGTTCGACGACGCCGGCGCGATCGGCCGCCGCTACCGCCGGCAGGACGAGATCGGCACGCCGTTCTGCCTGACGGTCGACTTCGACACGCTCACCGATGACGCGGTGACGGTCCGGGACCGGGACTCGATGCAGCAGGAGCGGGTCGCGCTCGGCCA